>NZ_JBKJYW010000480.1:0-7545 GCF_046715635.1 Serratia sp. (in: enterobacteria) | reverse complement strand
CTCAGCGATGTCGGTGGTTTCTGGTGGAAAATGCCATTGGGAAAGATTTAGGCAGAAGCTTAACGGAGGTTATTAACGGAATGTGACATATGTCACCAAATTCGTCGATTTTGAGAAAAGATATTTTGGGGCAAGAATTATGACGGGCGCGGCTAAATGGGCGCAGCATGCAGCGCCCCTACTTAGTGAACAGGCTGGGATTACTCAACCTGTTAACGGTTAGACTCTCTAACCACTTTTTTTACGCCATCCGGCGTGCCGACCAGCGCAACGTCCGCGCCACGGTTGGCAAACAGGCCGACGGTCACCACGCCAGCAATGCCGTTGATCTTGTTTTCCAACGCAACAGCATCGAGAATTTCCAGGTTGTACACATCCAGGATCACGTTGCCGTTATCGGTCACTACGTTCTGGCGATATTCCGGCAGGCCACCCAGCTTGACCAGCTCACGCGCCACGTAGGAGCGGGCCATCGGGATCACTTCTACCGGCAGTGGGAATTTACCCAGCACATCAACCTGCTTGGTGGAGTCGACAATGCAGATAAACTGGCGGGCGATGGCGGCAATGATCTTCTCGCGGGTCAAGGCTGCACCGCCGCCTTTGATCATCTGCATGTGGCCGTTGATCTCATCGGCACCGTCAACGTAGATATCCAACGAATCCACTTCATTGCTATCGAAAACGTGGATCCCCAGGCTTTTCAGCTTGGCGGTCGAAGCGTCTGAGCTGGAGACTGCACCTTCGATCTGGTGTTTGATCGAACCCAGCGCATCGATAAAGTGAGCCGCGGTAGAGCCGGTGCCCACGCCCACGATAGTGCCAGGTTTGACGTATTCCAATGCCGCCCAGCCTACCGCTTTTTTCAGTTCATCCTGAGTCATGATGTGTTCATTGCCTTTATACGAAAACGTGTGCGTAGTATAGGGTAAATCACTGACAGCAACTTAGGCTAAAACACACTTATTTAACCTGACGCACAATTCTGCCCCCTCCCTACGACGCCCGCGCTGAAAAGAGCAGCGGGATTTTTTCACCTGAGAAAGTGCAAAAATGTGGCATAGTGCCTGAATCAATTTACTAAAAGGGAACTTCTCTCCGATGAAACGCCCAGACTATAGAACGCTGCAAGCGCTGGACGCGGTGATCCGTGAGCGTGGCTTTGAACGCGCGGCACAAAAACTTTGCATCACCCAATCGGCGGTATCCCAGCGCATCAAACAGTTGGAAAACCTGTTCGGCCAACCGCTGCTGGTACGTACCGTGCCACCGCGCCCAACCGAGCAGGGTCAAAAACTGCTGGCCTTGCTGCATCAGGTCGAGCTGCTGGAAGAGGAGTGGTTAGGGAATGACAATGGGGTCGATACGCCGCTGCTGCTGTCATTGGCGGTCAACGCCGACAGCCTGGCAACCTGGCTGTTACCGGCGCTAAAGCCAGTGCTGGCCGATTCCCCGGTGCGTCTGAATTTGCAGGTAGAAGACGAAACCCGCACGCAGGAACGTCTGCGCCGGGGGGAAGTGGTGGGTGCGGTCAGTATCCAGCCGCAGCCGCTGCCGAGTTGCCTGGTCGATCGATTAGGCGCGCTGGACTATCTGTTCGTCGCCTCAAAAGCCTTTGCCGATCGCTATTTCCCCAACGGCGTGACCCGTTCCGCCCTACTGAAGGCACCGGCGGTGGCATTCGATCATCTCGACGATATGCATCAGGCGTTTTTACAGCAGAACTTCGATCTCTCGCCGGGCAGCGTTCCCTGCCATATCGTTAACTCGTCAGAAGCGTTTGTTCAGTTAGCACGGCAAGGCACCACCTGCTGTATGATCCCGCATCTGCAGATTGAGCGAGAGTTGGCTAGCGGAGAACTGATCGATCTGACTCCGGGCCTGTTCCAGCGCCGTATGCTGTTCTGGCACCGTTTTGCGCCGGAGAGCCGCATGATGCGTAAGGTCACCGATGCATTATTGTCGCATGGGCATCAGGTATTAAGGCAGGATTAAAGGCGCAGCGTAACGCCGCGCCCCGGTAAGAGATTGCTTACTGCGCGGCGTTACGTTGCAGCTCGAACACCACGTCCACCTGATCGTCAAAGTGAATGCTTTGCTGTTCGTAAGTCTGGGCGGCATCACTTTCTGGTGCCGCAGAAGCGGCCTTAAACATGCGTGCAACCGGCATTGGCTGGTAGTTGGCAACGTGATAGCGAATGCTGTACACCGGCCCCAGCTTGGCCTTAAAGCCCTGCGCTAACGAAGCGGCTTGCTGAGTGGCGTTTTCAATCGCTTTCTGACGTGCCTGTTCGCGATAAACCTCCGGTTTAGCCACCCCGAGTTCAACCGCACGAATTTCGTTCAAGCCCGATTTCAGCGCACCGTCCAACAGCTCGTTGAGTTTATCCAACTGACGCAAGGTCACCTGCACCTGGCGTACAGCCTGGTAGCCTTTCAACTGCGATTCACCGGTTTTCAGATAGTCATATTCTGGCTGAGTACGCAGGTTGGCTGCATTGATATCTTTCTTTTCGATACCGTTTTTCTGCAGGAAGTCGAAATACTGCGCTACGCGTTCATCAACCTGTTTTTTCGCCTGGGCGGCATCTTTGGCAGAGACGCTGACTTCGATCGCCAGCGTGGCAATATCCGGGGTGGCGTCTACGCTGGCCGTGCCGGAAGTGACCACATGCGGCCCTTCAGGTACTTCTGCTGCCTGCAGCGCCAGAGGTAACGTGCCTAATCCAATCATTGCGGCCATGGCCAATGCTTTAAGCTTCACAGTGTCTCCTTGAATGACTAATTGCTTGTCCTCAAAGCTAGCACATCCTGCTGCCCTTGGAATTCGGATTAGTGACAAAGGGTAGCGTTGTCCTGAAAAAATTGAAAAATCGCGTCCCGGAAATTGCGTTTTCTGGTAGGAAAAGTGCAGACGATCTGCGACAGACGAAGCAACGCCTCCATCCACCGATTACGCAACTCACTTAAATTGCATAAATAACCCCCATCGAAAGCTAAAACGTCATTGGCATGATGAACAAGCATTACGGAGTTCAGCCCCAAAAAAGGTTGGAGCGGAGTTCTGGAGGTTTTTCATTGTGAGAGGACCTATCAGGAAATCAAGCGAGAAACACACCTTTTAACCCGGTATTAACATCATCAGATGTTTATCACACCTTCATGCTGAGCCTGTTTTAACTTGGATTTACTGATAATAAAAACATGTCATTAAAAACAGTATTGACACAGTATCTAAAATCCGTAAATTAGGCATCAACAGCGGCACATAAACAGTTCGCTGTTGATATAAAGAGCAAGTAGTATGTATTTTTAATAGGGTTTTAGTTTTTTTTGCGATAAAGGCCACGAAATATTTTTGTATGGGATAATCGCAGTTGGGTAGAGTAGCAGGCTCACGCGATTACGTTTTAAGGCCATGTAGTCAGTATCTATAATCGCAAAGTATGTATGTTAACGCGATGATGTAAGGCTCTGATTTATCGTTTTTTGATGTTGCGTATTGTTGAAAGAATGTTATCGCAACGAAAGTAAGGCTACGCATCAAGTATTTTATATCGCGAGGGGAAATGTACTAGTTTAACCTGCTCAATCTTTGATATTTCTTTGGATTAGTAGGCGTTATAAACATCAGTCGGTATAGGGAGGATGATATAGCTATCTTTTATCACCCAATATTATCTGTGATAAACAAGTGCATTTAGAGTAGTACCAAAATCAGTAGTATCAAGTTATTAAGTTGATTAATGTTAAATCTCACGTTTGTAGTACCCTAAAAGCCCTGACTGCAACGGTCAGGGCTTTTAGCTTTCATGGTTCAGCCAAGCTTCGTGTTCCGTACATACAGTCATCGAAAAGATAAGGCGTTGTACACGAGTGAAAAAAGTTAGTGAAGTTAATGCTTGCAAAATTAATCAGTACGTGACTATTATGGCTCATCGGTTTGGAACACAGACCTTATGAAAGCAGTTTTAGTAAAGCAGTCCTCAGTTCAAGTGCTATCCATAGATACCCTTCTTCATGAGCCTCCTCCTAAGTGCCCAATAAGTAAATCTCTGCAAAACAGGCCATGTTCGCCACATTGAGTGGCTCAAAATTAAAGGAAGTATCTATGTCTGATAAAATGACTGGTTTAGTAAAATGGTTTGATGCAGGTAAAGGTTTTGGTTTTATTACTCCTGCTGATGGCAGCAAAGATGTCTTCGTGCATTTTTCTGCGATCCAAAGTAACGATTTTAAAACGTTAGATGAAGGGCAAAAAGTAGAATTCTCTATTGAAAATGGTGCCAAAGGTCCTTCCGCTGGTAACGTTTTCGCGCTTTAATGACCAATAAGTTTGCTAGAGCTTGCAATAGCGATGAGGGCAAATAGCCTGAGCAGTTAAGCCATAGTGATAAAAAAGCCCGCTCTCGTAAAGCGGGCTTTTTCGTATAGAAAAATCAAGAATATGATTAAAATGCTAATAGGGTTGGCATGGTCGATTCCTACCAATTAGAGGTTAGCCCATGCCAGGCTAATTGTAGCGCAATGCCCCACATCACCAGCCCAACCAGAACGTTGATAATCCGTTGTGCCGTCAGGGTTTTCAGCCACGGAGCCAGCCATGAGGCCAGCAGTGCCAAGGCAAAGAACCAGACGACCGAAGCGCTAACCGCACCAAGGGCAAACCAGGAACGAATATCTGGCGTCAGTTGCCCTCCCAGGCTGCCAAGCACCACAAAGGTGTCGAGGTACACATGCGGGTTCAGCCAGGTGACAGCCAACATGGTCACCACAATGCGCCAACGGTTTTGCTTCATCTCTTGCGCCGCTGCCAGCTCCAGATGTTGGCTAAACGCGGTGCGGAAAGCCCCCCACCCGTACCACAGCAGAAAAGCAACGCCGCCCCAGGTCACCAGCGCCAACAGCAAAGGTGAACTGCTGAGCAAGGCGCTACCGCCAAAAATACCGGCACAAATCAGAACGATGTCGCTCAACGCGCACAGCGAGGCGGTCATCAGATGAAAATGGCGGCGGATCCCCTGGTTCATCACAAACACGTTTTGTGGGCCAAGCGGCAGGATCATCGCGGCGCTCAAGGCAAAGCCTTGTAGATAGATGGCTAACATGGTGTTCCTTCTGGATATATCAGCGCGGGGAAAGCGGCGTGTGCTGTTCAACACGCGCATCATACGAAAAGAAAATTATTAGGGGAAATGGATATTTCTAATCAGGCATCAGTAATACTAATGCTCAATCGTTACGGCGATGGTCGATCCACTCTTCAATCTGAATCGGGAAGACGTCCGGCGCCTTTCTTAACATCCGCCGCACCAGGTCCAGCACGGTATGCTGTGACAACGCCTCTTCCATACGTTGCTGGGCAATATTCATCACCTGGCGCACGCCGCAGATGCCTTCACAGGCCCAGTCGGGCGCCGGTTCATCAAACACGGCCAAACGTTGGCGGATCTCTTTGCAGTCGAAGATCGCCTTTTCGCCGTCGATAGCCGCAACGATATCCAGCACGGTGATCTGATCGGCCGGTTTGGCCAGCCGGAAGCCGCCCCCCTTACCCTCGGTGCTTTCAACCAACTTCGCCTTGGAAAACTTGGTGAATATCTTGGCCAGGTAGTCATAAGGCACGCCCTGCAATTCGGCGATTTCACGCACGCTCATCTCACGCCCTTCGCCTTTGCTATCGACCATACACATCAGGCTATGGATGCCATACTCCACCCCGGAACTGTAGAACGCCATGTTTTCTCCGCACGATTAATTCTGAGTTAGATAGTAATTTCTTCCCCTTACCGATGCAATGCTGGCAGATCGCTACATTTATATAAATTTAAAATGATAATAAATTCATTTAGTTAAATTACACGCACCGGATTAATGGTGTAAAACGCTTGATGATCTAAACTGCGATCAATATAGTCGTAGTTAATAATTAAACCCGTTTTCAGATGAAACACCAGCGGAGTCACAGCATGAAACAACAAATTCTTATCCTGGGTGCCGGTTTTGCAGGGATGTGGGCGGCATTGAGCGCAGCACGATTAACCGATCTTCACGGTCGCGACGATATCGAGATCACCGTGCTGTCTCCTCAGGCAGAGCTGCGTATTCGCCCCCGTTTCTATGAGGCCGAGGTGGAAAACTACGCTGCTCCCCTGTTGCCATTATTCGCGGTAACCGGGATAAAATTCATCGCCGGGATTGCCAGTGAAATTGATAGTGCCAACCAGCAGGTCTGGTATCACAACCAGCAGGAGCAACTGACTGCCGTACGTTACGATCGCCTGATCATGGCGACCGGTAGCCACATCGCCCCTACTCTGCCAGGAGCACAGCAGTACGCTTTCAACGTCGATCAAATGGAGAGCGCAGCCCGCCTGGAGCGACATCTGATTGCATTGGCCGAGCAACCTGAGAGCAGCGCGCGTAATACTGTCATCGTGTGTGGCGGCGGCTTTACCGGCATTGAACTGGCCACCGAGTTACCAACACGTTTACGGGCAATCCTTGGCAGTTCTGCTGCAATTCGCGTGATTATCGTCGATCGCAGCCCGGTGGCGGGTGGCCGTTACAGCAAACAGTTACGCGACGTGATTAGCCAGGCCTCGGCAGAGTTGGGCGTTGAGTGGCGGCTGAATAGCGAAATTAAGGCCATTGACGCAAGCGGCCTGACGCTAAAAAACGGCGAACATATCGCCTCCAGCACCGTTATTTTAACCTTGGGCGTCCAGGCCAGCCCGTTAACCCGGCAAATCCCGGGTGAGCGCGATCCACAAGGCAGGCTGCACGTCGATGAGCAGTTAAGAGTACTTGGGCAAAACGCGGTTTATGCAACCGGCGATGTCGCTAATGCCCGCACTGACGATCAAGGCAATCACGCCCTGATGACCTGCCAGCACGCCATCATGTTAGGGCGCTTTGTCGGCCATAACGTCGCCGCCGATCTGATCGGTATTGCATCCCTGCCCTACCGCCAGGTGAATTACGTTACCTGTCTGGATCTTGGAGCATGGGGCGCGGTCTACAGCGAAGGTTGGGATCAGGTGGTGAAATCCACCAAGGAAGACGCGAAGAAAATCAAAATCGCCATTACCAACGAGTTGATCTATCCCCCGCAAGCGGAACGTGAAGTGGCCTTTGCAGCCGCCGATCCGTTAGCGCCGTTTGTTTGAGCCCTCACCCCAACCCTCTCCCACAGGGAGAGGGAGCTGTTAGGCACTGCTCTTTTGGAAGTAAAGGGGTCATCTCAGCAAACTCGAACGTCCCCTCACCCAAGGTACGTCACCCAATTTTCAGATCCACTCGATCAGTCCCCACGGGGAGAGGGAGCTGTTAGGCACTGCTCTTTTGGGAGTAAAGGGGTCATCTCAGCAAACTCGAACGGCTTCCTAATCAAGGTGCGTCACCGAGTTTTTCAACCCACTCGATCGGTCCCCTTGTATGTTTAAAGGTACTTTAATTACCCCCCCAAAGGTGGGTAGACTTTAACCGAGTAGTACCTGACGCCACAGCCCGATTCCCCTCTGGGACAACAAGCCCGCGGGAGAG
>NZ_JBKJYW010000479.1:0-9942 GCF_046715635.1 Serratia sp. (in: enterobacteria) | reverse complement strand
GTCAGTGACGGGCATCAAGGGCAACACCGGGCAAACGGCCTACGGGGCCAGCAAAGCGGCGATGATCGGCATGGGGAAATCTCTGGCGCTGGAAGTGGCGCGCTTTGGTATCCGGGTGAACTGCCTGCTGCCCGGGATTATCGAAAGCGAGATGACGCAGGCCATTCCGCCGGAAGCGCTGAAAGCGCTGCGCAAGCAGATCCCCCTGCGCCGCCTGGGCAAAGCCAGCGAGGTGGCGCGTACCACCGCGTTTCTCATCGGTGATGACAGCCGTTATATGACGGGCCAAAACCTGGTGCTTGACGGGGGTTTGACCGTCTAAGGCAAGCCTGGTTTACTCTTCTATTGGGGTATCTCTGCATACCCCAAGCGCTTTCGATAACCCCTATTGCATCACTTCAGAGCATCCACGATCGCCCCCTACCCCAGAGCTCCTTCTATCAAAATGGTGAGTCTAGCTCACGATCTGCGTGGTTAAATAAAGCACTCTTGTGAAGCCTGCCTGTTCAAAAAACACGCTTCAGGACGCAGCATTACCAGAGGTTACAAATGAATAAATGAAACTAGACCCGCTGAAATTCGATTTATTCCACAAAGTTATGATAAGTATAGAACTGAAAGCTTGACCGGAATTTTCCGATAGCGTTAAATCCAATATCTTAAACAAAACGTGTATAGGGAAATACCGCATAGTGGCTAAGAATAATCGTAAGTTTTTGAGTATGGATGAGGTACAGCGTTTACTTGATGCAATTCCTGACCATAAGAATACTGTCCGCGATAAATGTATGTTACTGGTTTGCTTCATTCATGGATTGCGCGTCTCTGAACTCTGTAATCTGCGCCTGCAGGATTTGGATTTACTCAGCAATAAATTGTATGTCAATCGCCTGAAAAACGGTTTTTCCGTCCAGCATCCGATCCAGCCGCGTGAGCAGTTCGCACTGGTCAGTTGGCTGGCCAAGCGTCCGCAATATCTTGAAGCAGAGAGTGATTTTCTGTTTCTGTCACGCCAGGGGGGGCGGCTTTCTC
This sequence comes from Serratia sp. (in: enterobacteria), assembly GCF_046715635.1. Taxonomy (GTDB): domain Bacteria; phylum Pseudomonadota; class Gammaproteobacteria; order Enterobacterales; family Enterobacteriaceae; genus Chania. The sequence continues at coordinate 8,910 of NZ_JBKJYW010000479.1, read as the reverse complement.
GCCAGCAACTGCATCGCCTGATCCGCGAGTATGGTGAACGCGCTAGCCTGAACGTACCGGTGCATCCGCATATGTTACGCCACGCCTGCGGCTATGCGCTGGCAGATGGCGGCATCGATACTCGTTTAATCCAAGATTATCTAGGCCATAAAAATATTCAGAATACGGTAATTTATACTGCCAGTAACGCGGGGCGTTTCCGCTCGATTAGAATATAGATTAAAATCCGCTTGGGAAATAGCCTGTTTAATTCATCTATGACGGTTAAACTCATCCAATGATGGTTGAGTTTAACATTTTATGTCTACCCATCTCTAGAGAGTCACGCGTCATGGAGTAATAAATAGCCACGAGTGTGGTAGATGCTGTGGAGCTATTTAAGCTTACTTTAAATAGAGTCTCCAATTAGAAAAAAGTTTTTCATAGGCGTAAATATATAAAACCAGTAATGGCTTCAGCACTCAATATTGAATGAATTAATTATTTTATTATTGTATTGTTTAGGATTTTTACATTAATTAAATAAGAATATTCGTTTAACTAGGAGCGATGTTTTTTTGCCAGATATCCTTAGTCATTCTATGGCTGTTGTCATTTTGTCTCTCCGCTATACTGAACTGGGATAGGTTGAAACTGTAGCAACCCTTGCATCAGCGATCCTATGAATCTTGTAGGTATGTAAAAGGATGAATAGCCCTGCACTTTTTTTTTGTAAAGTCACAGTGAGGCACTATGAATAATCGCAAGCATCTGACTCCTTCCGAAGTTGCGCGTCTGCTAGGAGCTACTCAGCATGGTAAGCATGCTGAACGCGATTACTGTTTGATTTGGATGTGTTTTATCCACGGATGTCGCGTCAGTGAGATCAATCGTTGGCGTCTTTCCGATATCGATTTGGAGGGTAAAAGCATTTATATCCATCGCCTGAAAAACGGCTTTTCCACCATTCATCCTTTATATGCCAAAGAACATAAAGCGTTACGCGCCTGGTTAAAGGTCAGACGCACTTATCGAGGTGCCGACAGCGACTGGTTATTCCTTTCCGAGAAGGGGAATCATCTATCCCGCCAGCGTATCTACTGGTTAATGCGTCATTACAGCGAGTTAGCTGGCCTGGAAGTTAACGCTCATCCTCATATGTTGCGGCATGGTTGTGGATTTGCACTAGCAGATCGTGGGATAGATACTCGGTTGATACAGGATTTTCTGGGACATAAGAATATTCAGCACACCGTGCTTTATACGGCCAGCAACGCGCGGAGATTTAAAGAAGTTTGGTAAACAAAATGTAATGATTTAATTCACCCGGTACACTTTGAACTAAACTGTCACGCACTCTAGGGACTATCTTTTCGCGAGTCAACAAATTTGTTGTGACAACTTTTCGGATTTTTAAAATTCCATTATTATCAATGTATTGCGTTTGTTTTGAGAGGGTTCGCTCTCATATGCCTTTCCCCATTCGTGGTTGATCAAGCTCACTTCTGTCAGGTCTGAAAAATCCCCCTCAGCGCTATCGCTAGTCTTAATGTTTCATTTTTGTTTATTAATTGTTCATCGGCTGGAGTTTAATGCTGGTCGCTAAGAATTTTCAGCATAAATAATTGGACGGTACACTTTAGTTCAAAATGACTCGTCGGTTCGATAAGGCTTAACGGCTTGATGGGTTATTTAACGGGAGAGGTTCTCGCTTGGAACTAAATAAACAGGGAACGACATAAGGCTATGTCAAATAATTTTGCTATGCACATGGGTGCATTACATTTGAAGGAAAGAGTTGTATGAAAAAGAATCTGATTGCTGTTGCCGTATTGGCATCTTCTGTGTTTGCCGTTACCGCTGCTGCCGCTGCTGATGGTCAAGTAGATTTCGTTGGTAAAATCACCGATGACGCTTGCGTAGTTACTAACGACGTAGGCAGCCCGTTGCAAGTGAAACTGGGTGAAGTAGCTAGAACTTCATTCAACGTTGGTGGTACGCCGACAGCGGGTATCAAATCTTCTGCAACCAATTTCGTCATCAAGTTGACTGGTTGCCCGCTCGCGGCAACTAAAGCTTCAGTCAAATTTGACGGTACTGCTGTGGACGGTGACAACACTGTTCTGGCACTGGCTGCAGGCGGTGCTACGGGTGTGGGCATTCAGTTGAGCGATGATACTAACGCTGTAGTGCCATTGTTTACCGCATCCAAGTCATATGATCTGGCTGTGGGTGATAACGACCTGAATTTCGTTGCGCGTTATATCTCTACCTCTAACGTCATTAGTGCCGGTGTTGCGAACTCCACCGCCAGCTTCACCCTCAATTACAACTAAGACCTTACCGATTCGACATATGGACTGGGCTCTCTAATTTCAGGCCAGCGGCAGTTGAGCTGGCCTTTATGTCTTATTTTATGAGGTTTTCCTATGAAAGTTATTCCTATCACCGTGCTGGCGAGCTTGCTGATGATGAGCTGTGTGGCTCAGGCCGGTGTGATTGTGGGTGGTACGCGCCTGATTTATGACGGTGGCAAAAAGGAGTCTTCACTGAGCGTCAGCAACCCGGACAAGGGGCCGTACCTCATCCAGACCTGGGTAGAGACCACCGCAGGTGGCGCTGAGAAAACCCCCTTTGTGGTGACGCCGCCGCTGTTTCGCCTTGATGGCGATCAGAAGAACATCCTGCGCGTGGTGCGTGCCGGGGGTAATTTGCCCTCTGATAAAGAATCGTTGTACTGGATGAACATCAAGTCCATCCCGGCGGCAAGCAAGAGTGAAGTCAGCAACACGCTGCAAATTGCGGTGAAGACGCGCATCAAACTGCTTTACCGCCCGCAGGGCATTAAAGGCACGCCGGAACAAGTGGCAGATAAACTCACCTGGCGGCGCAGTGGTAATAGCCTGCAGGTAACCAACCCGACGCCGTTTTATATGAACTTCTTTGAGGTGAAGGTGGCGGGCAAAGCGGTGAGCGATGTGACCCATGTGGCCCCGATGAGTTCGGCAAGCTTTGCGCTGCCAACCGGGGTCAGCGGCGGCTCGCTCAGTTGGAAGATTATCAACGATTACGGGGCGGTAAGCAAAGAGCAAATCGCGTCGTTATAGCCGGTGTTGGAAGGTATGGCGTTGATTTAGTAGGCATCCTCACAGGCTGTGGGGCACAGGACACAGGGGGTATTTCACCCTGCAGGTGATGGAGTAAAACGGATGAATAACTATAAAAGCCAGGCCGGGCACTTGCCGCGCATCAGCAGGCTAGCATATTTGATTGCTGCCCAGTTGGCATTGATGGGAACCCTGTCCTTTAGCGTACAGGCGCGTGACTACTTTAACCCGGCACTGCTGCAAATGGATAACCCAAACCAGGGTGCGACCGATTTAACCGTGTTTGAAGAAGGAACTGGCCAGGCGCCAGGAACCTATCGTGTCGATATCTACTTCAATAACGAACCGCGTGATACACGGGATGTGACGTTCAGCATGCAAAAAGGGGCGGACGGCAAAGACAGTCTGCAACCTTGTCTGACCGTGGCGCAGCTTAAGGCATTGGGGGTGAAAACCGAGCTGTTCCCGGCGCTGGGCGATGCCAATACACAATGCGCCAACCTCAGTGTCATCCCGCAGGCCAGCGCCAAGTTTCGTTTCAGCGAACAGCAGTTGCTGCTAAGTATTCCGCAGGCGGCACTCTCACAAAGCGCGCGCGATTATGTTTCCGAAAAACAGTGGGATGAAGGTATCCCGGCATTGCTGCTGAACTACAACGTGAGCGGTGCTAATACCTATGCACGTAGTGGCAACAGCCAGGATAGCAACAGCCAGTACGCCAACCTGCGGCCGGGTATCAACCTCGGGCCGTGGCGGTTGCGTAACTACACCACCTGGAACCGCAGCAGTGACGGCCAGGATCGGTGGGATACGGTCTATACCTATGCCCAGCGTGACATTATCGCGTTGAAAAGTCAGTTGACCCTGGGGGACAGCAGTTCGCCTTCGGACGTGTTCGACAGCGTATCTTTCCGCGGAGCGCAGTTGGCATCGGACGACGAGATGGTGCCAGACAGCCTGAAGGGCTATGCGCCGGTGGTGCGTGGGATTGCGCGAACCAACGCACAGGTGATTATCCGCCAGAACGGCTATGTGATTTACCAGAGTTTCGTGGCACCTGGGGCGTTTGAAATCAGCGACATGTACCCGACCGGGGGGAGTGGTGACCTGGTCGTGACCATCAAGGAAGCTGACGGTAGTGAACAGCAGTCGGTGGTGCCGTTTGCCTCGCTGCCGGTGCTGCAACGTGAAGGTCGCCTGAAGTACTCGGTCACCAGCGGGCAATACCGTTCTTATGACGGCAGTATAGACAAGACGACGTTCAGCCAGGGCACGGCGATTTACGGTCTGTCCAATGGTTTCACCGCCTACGGTGGCGGCCAGTTTGCCAGCAAGTACCAGTCAGTGGCCTTGGGGCTGGGTAAGAACCTGGGGAGTATCGGTGCTATATCAACAGACGTGACCCAGGCATGGTCCACGATGCAAGACAAGCCAAAAGATAGTGGTCAGTCATGGCGAGTTCGTTACAGCAAGAACATCGTGCAGACCGGCACCAACTTCTCGATTGCCGGTTACCGCTACTCAACCGATGGCTACTACAGCTTGCAGGAAGTGATGGACACCTATCGTGACGGTAGCAGCTATCCGGTCACCGATCGCAAACGCAACCGCAGTGAGTTGACCATCAGCCAGAATCTGGGTGATGCGGCGGGAACCCTGTCATTAACCTGGGTCAGCGAAGACTACTGGAACAGCGACCGCACCATGCGCTCGATGGGTGCCGGTTATAACAACAGTTGGAACGGTATCAGCTACGGGCTGAGCTACAGCTATAACGAAAACGCGACGGCCAGTGGCTACAGCAGTAGGGTAGTTTATGACCGTGACCAGGTGTTTGCACTTAACGTCAGCCTGCCGCTGGATCGCTGGTTGAGCAGGACCTATGCCAGCTATAGCCTGAACACCAGCCAGAAGGGTAACACCAACCATTCGGTCGGTCTGAACGGGACGGCATTGCCGGATAACAACCTGAGTTGGGGCGCACAGGAAAGCTATGGTAGTCAGGGGGTGGGCAACGGCGGCAACCTGAACGCCAACTACCGGGGTACCTATGCAGAAGTGTTGGCGGGCTATGCCTACGATCGCAACAGCCAGCGTCTGAATTACGGACTGAAGGGCGGCATTGTGGCGCACCAGGACGGTATTACCTTCGGCCAACCGATGGGTGAAACCATTGCGCTGGTGAAAGCGCCAGGGGCCGGTGGCACGGGCGTTAACAATCAGGCCGGGGTGAAAACCGACTGGCGTGGTTATGCCATCGTGCCGTACGTCAGCCCCTACCGCAAGAATCAGGTGCAGTTGAATACCGAAACGCTCGCAGATGACGTTGAGGTGGAGTTGACCTCTCAGAACGTGGTACCAACCCGCGGCGCAGTGGTTCGAGCCAACTTCCAGGCCAGCGTGGGCCAGCGAATGCTGATGACCCTGTTACGCCAGGGCGGTGCCCCGGTACCGTTCGGTGCCACGGTGAGCGATCCGGCACAGAAAACAGCACAGGGCTTTATCGTCGGGGACAACGGCCAGGTTTATCTGACCGGGATGGCGGACAGCGGCAGCCTGAATGTGAAGTGGGGCAGCGGAGCAGACCAACAGTGTCAGGTGAGCTATTCCCTGACGAAACAAACCACAGAGAATGCTGGCATTCAGCTGTTGAATGCGCAGTGTCGGTAAGGAACGATGATGAAGTTAATCAGGTTAGTTAAATTAACATTGGGCGGTCTGCTGTGCCTGTTTTCCGTATCAAGCTTTGCTGCAACCGGGTGGTGTACCACGGTAGGCGGCACGCAGACATATAACTTCCCCTTTGTCAAACAGTACGATAGTCCAGGTGATAACTCGGCTGGCACATATTTTAATCGAACCTACGAGTGGAGTTTAGCTGCGAATTACGCTGCCAATTGTGATTGTACCGCCTCGGCCAACACCTTCTATAAGGCAGCGGTACCTGGCAATCTGACAGCCACGCGGGACTATAATGGATTACATTTTTATTCACTAAATCAATATCTGGAAGTGGCAACTGAATTATATGTTGGGGGGAACAAGAGGGATTGGGTTGCCACCCCATTCGATAACGTGGATAATCTATTTCCCAGCGCCTGTTCGGGTGTAAAGAACTGGATATCCGGTGCTAATGGCTATGTGTCTTTGTACTTTACCAGGCCATTTGTGGGGCAGGTTACAATAGACAACGTCAAGATCCTGGACCTTTATGGTTCAAAAGTCAGTGGATCATATGGTGGGATGCCGATGTCGTCTATCTATATGAATGGGTCGGTAACGGTAGCACAATCTTGTAATATTAATGCCGGGCAGGTAATTGATGTCAAGTTTGGCAATATCATGTCAAATGACATCAAAAGGATGGGTGAGATTGCCAATGGATTTACCCCTAAAGTCGTTAATATGACGTTGGCCTGTAACAATATTTCTAACGGTGTTGTCGTCAGCTTATCCTTTAGTGGAGAGCCCGCGGGTGGGGATCCGACCGCATTGAAGACGGACAATACTGATATCGGGGTTCGGGTACGCGACGCAAACAATAATATCGTGCCGCCTGTCAATGGGCAACTGCCCGTCACCTTCGACTATTCTTCACAATCTGGTACCAGTTCTATGACTCTGGCACCAATGAACGTGACGGGAAATACCCCGGCGTTAGGGCAGTTTAACGCCGTGGCCACCGTCAATGTGGAAATTCAATAAACCCTGCTTTGGCACAACCGTTATTTGACCCAAGGAATTCGGGCAGAAACCTCTTGCCCGAATATATACTGCAACAGTAAGGAAACATGATGAAAAAACAGGCTCAACAAACGCTGCTGGCCCTATTGGTTTTGGCCGCTGGTGTTCATCAGGCAGTGGCAGCCCCAACTCAAGTTAATATTACCGGTGTCGTGGTGGCTTCACCCTGCACGGTAGACACCACCAGCTCAAATTTGAATGTCGATCTGGGGACCAACATTCAGGCGACCAGCCTGGCGACGGCAGGAAACACCTCTACGCCGGTACCGTTCAAGCTGGTGGTAAGAGATTGCCCGACAGGAACCACCAAAGTTACTGCAGCGTTTAGTGGTACGGCGGATGCTGCGGCTGGTGGGCGTTATACGACGACCAGCGGTACAGGCATGGCAGGGAACGTGGCGGTAGCAGTTGAGCAAGATGTGTCCCCGTATACCTTGCAAAACCCAGGTTCTACCATGGATTCGACGGTGGTAGGCACCACGGCGACATTTGCACTGAGAGCCAGTGCTTATGCCAAAGCGGCGGCCACGCCGGGTAATATCGCTGCGGTGATGTCAGTCGATTTTACCTATAACTGATGAGTAAGGTCAGTTCGCGCGGGGGGTAAAGCGCGGTCAAGTTTGATGGCCGACGTTGCTTTCCTTAGCCGCGGTGGGTTTTGGCAGAGAAAGTTTTAACATCGGCACCCAAGTCTATTTTGGGTGCCAGCACCTATCAGGACAAGCTGAGTCATTAATAACGGAACTATTATCATGATGACATCAACCGTATGGAACAACACTCCCTTACCGAAAATGCAGACGGCATGCCGTATCGACCGGGTATTGCTCATGGACGCTTGCCCGATAACGCGTGCCGGGATCTGTTCTGCATTCCAGCCACCACAGTTTCAAATCATGGATTGCGTGCACGTAGAGAAAGTGTGCGATCTGCTGGTGGCGATGCAGCAGGGCAAAGTGGACGTGGTGATCACTGAACTCTGTGGTGAAGGTGAGTCGGTATTGGAGGGGCTGCGAATGATTAGTCATTTACGCCAGTACTGGGCACGGGTGCCGCTTATCGTCGCCACCTCTTTGCAGGAACCGCACCTGCTTGCACAGTTGAGAACGTTGAGGGTCAGCGGTATCTACCTCAAACAGGATCCCCTGTCATCACTGACACAAGGCGTTCTCTGCGCGATGGCGGGGTTGTCTAGTCTTAGCCCGTCAGCGGTGAACTTGATTGGCAATGGCGCGCCGTCATTATCGCTAACCGGACGTGAGATGGACGTACTGGAGTGCCTGTTTGCCGGCAGAACCGTGACCGACACGGCACGGGTTCTGGCTCGGGATGTGCGCACCATCAGCACCCATAAACGCCGTGCCATGATTAAGCTCGGCTTCCATAGTGATAGCGATCTCTATACTCGTGGAGATTATCTAGCGCGTAATGGATTACTGATCTAGGAGTCGCTGCATGAATACGCCCTTATCGGCTGTCAAACTGGCCGTTGTTGCCCCCATACCCTTGCTCCAGGCAGGGATGGCACATTTTATTCAGAACCTTGATCCTCCCATGCACCTGGTGGTAATGGTCTCTTCGCTTGAGCAATTGCTGGCGCAATGGGCGCCGCCACAAATTGATCTGTTGGCGGTGGTGCTCAGTGGCTCACCGCAGGAGATTGCCCGCGATACACAGCAGTTGCTGCAGCTCTCTGAACGTGCGCCTGCACTGCGTATCGTGGTGTGCACTTATTGCCGGGACATTGCGTTGTTGACGCGTTTGAATCTCAGGCCGCACATCAGCCTGCTCGCCCGCCAGGAGTCGCAGGAGCAGACTCGCCGTGATATGGCGCAGGCGTTGACCGGTGCCAAGGTTTGTAGCCCCAGTATGGCCATGTACCTGCTGCACAGCTCCTCTCCTGCACAAGTGCAGGACAGTATGGTGGTATTGACGCAGGCGGAACACAAGGTGCTGGAGTACTTGCAGCAAGGAATGAGCGTTTCTGACGTGGCTGATTTACTGCATCGAAGTGTCAAAACCATCAGCGCACATAAGTGCAATAGCATGCGCAAGTTGGGGGTTCGCAATGATTCTGAAC
>NZ_JBKJYW010000478.1:0-4940 GCF_046715635.1 Serratia sp. (in: enterobacteria) | reverse complement strand
TAACGTAGGGTTACTACTGGTACTTCCCCATCCAAGTTGGATCCCTATCCCTGACGCCGCATTGGCAACAGTGGTATCTATCGCCATAATGCCGTTAGCGGAATTAATGACCGGTGTTAAAGGAGTAAGTCGAACGCCCAGACTGTTATTTTTTGACGCAGGAGTTCTCGGTGAGCCATGGTAATCAAATAATGTCACGTAATTCGATGCATCATAGTACCCGTGAAAAGTAGGACAGTCAGTCAGAATGATAGACGCATCAACGCACGGGGTCGTGGAGCCGGAACCGGTAAAATATTGCCGCGTCTCATAACTCCCCATATCAACATTCACATCCGTGGTTTTACAAGTCTGTGACGAGATATTCAATACCCCCTGAAACGGGATAATATTAGTCACTTTCGGCAATCCCGTTACCGGCAGACCTGAAATCCACTGTGTGCCTATTATCATGGTGGGCAAGTTGCTACCGTTCAAGGGATAGCTCCCCGGCTGAAGCGGGCCTATCTTAATCAAACTGATCCATCTTCTAAGATTATAGTTGATGTTCCCTGAAGGATTGGCATCAACCCGCAGCTGTGGTGAATAAGCCGTATCAATATTCCCTTCCGTCGCACCAAAGCTTACCATCACCCCGATGCCTGGAATACCGGTTTGATAGACCACGTTGCCATACTGTGGGTGCATCCACCCCGACAGTGGCAGAGGAGGATTCTGTACACCAATATACATTTGCGCATAAAAAACTGCGACGACGAAGGTGCGGTTGACGTACAGCTAATCACATTCAATGGAGTTCCACTTGAAATGGTACTCCATTCCCCCTGATAAATGACGGTCCCATCGGGTATATCCATACCGGCCGAGATATTGGCCGGGGCTAATGTCACGGTATCCGTACGGGGGATCCCCGGCAATGGCGTACAGTTGATCACCGCCCATGCGCTATGACTGCCGGTTACAGACAGTAATCCCCAAAACACGGTATAAATCATTCTCTTCATTATCACGCTTACCTTCCCGCTATGTTGCTGTTTAAAGATATCTGATTCCATTCTGACTGGTGCTCTGCAACTCCACGACATACGGCAACCCTTTGGGATCGATATGGATTTCGTTCATTTCATACAGGTTCAGGTACGGCACCGCCACATGGCACCACCGATCGACCCGCAGACCGGAATAGTTGCCGACCTTCGCGCCAGCTACGTGCAGCTTAGCCTAGTCGACGCATTCTGGTAGTTTTTACCCCCGCCGTCATGTTGGTCAGCGGGCTGCGGAACTTCATTATGTCATCTTTATAATTCACTGCCTTATGACAGTTTTTCAACAAATAGATTAATAACCGCGTCTGACTCTCATTTAAAGACACTGACTGGAAAAAGAATCAGCGTTCTGCATCATCATCTCCGTAATACAATATTTTGTTTTGCTTTTAGCGAAATTGAATTGAATATCGCCATCGATTATCAACCCATACAGTCTACTATTCATATAGTTGGCCCGTTATCTCCGCTTTTAAAACTAAAATAACAACCTTTCATTTATTGAGGTCATTATAGAGTTAATTTCTTTAGTGGCAACTCATTCATGGCGATAGTTTTGAGCACTAAAAAATCAATAATCAGAATTAAATTCTAGTAAAATCAAAAAAAATGGAATTTATATAAATATAATGCAGTTATATCAGCGCATTAAATCAAAAAGACTTGATTTTTTTCGTCAGTCGAAAATTTTTAAAAAATATATTTTTTAGTTAAAAAAACTAATTTAATTAATTTGTGATTAAATTTCATAGAGATAATAGAATGAGCGGGTTTAGGATTTATCTGTAATAAATCTTGCATCAAAATGCCGATTACACATTTTATTCATCACTGCCGGTCGCTGATGATAAGCACGGCTGTAACCTGAGCCGACGTGTCGGTTGATGCTCTTTTCCAGTTCCCTGCCTCTCTCTATGTACTCTGCACCATCTCTATTTCGCACCCGGCAAAACTCTTGTTCCAGCAGGGGTCAAGTCCCAAAGGGGCTGAAGGCCTTTTTTTCGAGTTGACTCCAGCTTATGTCCACGTATTGATGGTTTGGTGTTAGTCGATCTGACGCGGCTAAAACCTGCCTGCTATCAGCGCTATATTACAGCACATCTTTAGCACGGCTAACAATGTAGGGAGGGACTGCACGCTGCGCCCATTCATAAAATCAATGGGTCATGACACACAGGCTGCGTTTTGACCGAACGTGCGGCCGCGCCACAATCTCCCATAGGAAATTGGTAGCCGGTGAGAGGATCGCCTAGAATTAGCGGTTTCTTTCGCCGGAGTGCCCTATGTATCACCCCTATACCCCAACCTTGTTGTCTGCCGATGATCCTGTGGCCGTCTGCATTGAGCTGCCACAGGCGACTTCTCCTTTCTTACTGCTGTGCGATCATGCAGGACAGGCCATCCCAAAACGTCTGGGCGATCTTGGTCTGGCCAGCGGCGAGATCGATCGGCATATCGGCTGGGATATCGGTGCGCTGGCGGTTTCCCGCCTGTTGGCCCAACGGCTGGATGCGACATTAATCCATCAGCACTACTCGCGCTTGGTGATCGACTGTAACCGAACGCCGGGTTTTGCCAGCTCGATCCCACCGCTATCTGAGCTCACGCCGATACCCGGTAATCAGGGGGTTAGCGCGGCAGAAGCGGGGGCCCGTGAGCAGGAAATTTTTCAGCCTTATCACCAAGCCATCAATCACACGCTGGCTGCTCGCCGCGCCAATAACCAACCTTGCGCGGTGATCGCCATGCACAGTTTTACGCCGGTGTTTAAAGGCGATGCGCGGCCGTGGCAGGTTGGGCTGCTGTTTAACCGCCATCCACAATTTGCCCTGCTGTTGGCGGAGCTACTGCGTGCAGAAGGGGACTTACAGGTCGGCATCAATGAGCCTTATGCGATGACCGATGCAACCGACTACACGCTGCCGAACCATGCGGAACGCCATGAATTACCCTATGTTGGCATTGAGATCCGCCAGGATTTAATTAGGGATAGTGCAGGCCAGGCAGCATGGGCCGCCCGTTTTGCCCGGTTATTGCCATTATTATGGCAACGCTGGGAAATTTGACTTTAGTATTGATGGCGGTGATGATTGTGTAAGGAAAGTGTAAGCGTCGATGGACAATGCTGGGAGTGACGGGTGGAACATATTGATAACGGACGGTTTATCAAGCAGGAGCGTTTTGAGGTTCTGGCAATCTTGCGCGACATCTATAAGCAAAGAACGCCGCTACGTGTCGTTAATCAACAGCATCAATTCAACGGCCAATTATTAAGCGTTGGCGCTGATAACATCGTCTTTGATTGCGATGCTCCAGAGCAGGTCACCGGTGGGAAATTCAATATTGTGATCGAAAACCACGATGCAAAAATCGAATTTTCCGTCGAACAGGCGCAACTGACCGAGCATAACGACATGCCGGTGTATGAGGCGCGTCTGCCGAAGCAGCTGGTTTATATCCAGCGCCGCCGCCAGTTACGCATCACCACGCCTTATTGGCGTGAGTTCTTCTGTAACGGGGAACACAGCGATGGCACTCCCTATCAACTGCGTATCCACGATCTTTCGCCGGGTGGCGTTGGTTTGCGTATTGATGGCGCGGTACCCGACTATATGCAGCCGGGGCTGGTGTTCAATAAGGCGCAGCTGGATTTGGGGGATTACGGCAGGTTCAAGGTGAATATGGAACTGATCGCCGTGAATGAAGATCATGATATTGATGAAGAGCAAACGCATCATTTCATGCGCCTGTCCTGTCGTTTTCTCAAGATGGGAATGCTGACCGAACGCAAAATTCAAAGCGCGGTGTTTGCTTTTGAGTTGGATTTCAACAAGAAGAAAAAGCGTTGAACCCCTCACCCCAACCCTCTCCCACAGGGAGAGGGAGCTGATAGCCCATGCTCGTTTGGAAGTAAAGAGGTAATCTCAGCAACCTCGAACGCCCCTGCAACCGTCAGTGTTCAAGGTGAATTACTACACTTTCAGCCCAACTCGATCGGTCCCCTCTCCCTGCGGGAGAGGGTTAGGGTGAGGGGGCATTACGACTTCAGCGCCCGCAGGTGGCCGATCTCCTGCCAGCCGTGACGCGCCGCATCTTCCAATACCGCACATACCTCATGGATCGCCGTCGGCACTGCCTTGCTGAAAGGTTCCCCCTGCAGCAAATGGGCAATTAACAGTGCGGTGAACATGTCACCCGTCCCCTTCACCGGTGAATCGATTTTAGCATGGGTGAAGCTTTGCGCTTCGTCGGCGGTGACCAGTAATAGGCCAACTTCTTGGGCGCTGTTGGCCACGCCAGGTGCGCTGGTGACCAGCACCCACTGCGTATTACCTTTGAGTAACGCCCGTGCAGCCTGTTCGGTTTGCTCGCGCGTGCTCAGCGTCATGCCGCACAGTTGCTCCAGTTCGAAACCGTTCGGGGTCAGGCCATGGGCCAGATTGAGGTATGGCGAGCGATAACGTTCAACCAGACGTTTATCGACGTAAACCCCTTCGCCGTAGTCTCCCATCACCGGATCGATATAGATCTTGATACCAGGATTGAGGGCAATCACCCGCGGCAGCCAGTCGGCCAGAATATGGCACTGCGCCACGTCACCCAGGTAACCGATAATGATGGCCCGCGCGCGGCAGACGACTTCACGGGCGATCAGATCTTCCAGAAAACCGCTGAACCATTCGCTGGAGATTGCTCCCCCGTGCGGCGCGCCGTAATAGGGCGGGCAACCAAACAACACGCTCGGTACCTGCAACACCTCCAGGTTCTTCTTCAACAACGTGCGGTAGGCAATGCCATTCCCCACGCTACCGTAGACCACCTGCGACTGAATGGTGATCACATCAATGGGTGGTGGCCGCAGTTTAGAGCCTTGTTGCATGTGGACTTCCTTGG
>NZ_JBKJYW010000477.1:0-4954 GCF_046715635.1 Serratia sp. (in: enterobacteria) | reverse complement strand
ACTGCGGGTGCTCGTTTGAAATGGTATACAAATCAATAAAAAAGGTGTGGCCAACTTGGCACAAAGAAATATCTCTGTGAGCATTATTGAAAGGAATATCAACATGAATTTGATTTCAAAGGTATTTTTTCACAAGGCTTTGCAACAACCCAACAAAATAAATCAAAACCCGGGGAAAAAAGTAACGCTTAACAAGTCACTCATTGCCTTGACTATTTCCGCCGCAATCTCGCCAATGGCCGGTGTGGCCACCGCAGCTTATGTGGAAACAGGGCAGATTGGCGATAAAGCCAGTTGGGAAACAGAGGAATACAGCAAGGATTGGGGCATCACTGCGATGAAAGCATCCAGCGCCTATGCGCTGGGGTACTCTGGACAAGGGGTTAACGTTGGCGTAATGGATTCTGGTGCTCTGTTATTTATTCATCAAGATCTTAACGGCGATCGCTTCCATGCAGTCCAGGCTAATGGCATCTACGGTTCGTCCGGTTTGCGTTACCCACAGTCGGCACCGGGGTTACAGGGCGAATATATCGAGGGCGAGGCATTTGATATCAGCGGCCAATGGGTAGCCGGTGTTAACGATGGCCATGGAACCCACGTAACCGGTACCGTTGGGGCTAATCGTGATGGTGAAGGCATGCACGGTGTTGCCTGGGGCGCCAATATTTATGTCGCTAATACCGGTGGCACAGATAGCAATAACTATGGCCCGTTCCAGGATTACCAGTACTTCTACACCGGTTGGAAAGCGCTGGTTGATTCCGGTGCAGAGGTGATTAACAACAGCTGGGGCACCAACATTCGTGTTGTCGACAACGGGTCAACCGGCAGTGATGGTGGCAATACCGGTGTGCATATACCTGCCAATAACATGACCCAGTCAGAATATGAGTATTTTTATTTCAATAAAGTCTATGGAGACCATCCGTCCTTTGTTGATGCTGCCTATGATGCCGTGAAAGGCACCACGGTGGTGCAGATATTTACCACCGGCAACCGCGATTTTGCCAATCCATTCTATCGTGCACTTTACCCCTATTATCACCCTGAAGCCGAGCAGCACTGGATTGCTGTTGCCGGGTTGCAGCGGGTAACCGGTACCGATAAATACTCCCTCTCTTATACCTGGAATGAGGCTGGCGAGGCTAAATGGTGGACCGTGGCTGCGCCGGGAAATGGCATCTACTCAACCACGGTAAATGCGACAACCGGTGCTGCGGGCTGGGGGAACTCATCGGGTACCTCTATGTCGGCTCCCCATGTGGCTGGTGCCATGGGCGTACTGCTATCACGTTATCAGGATATGAGCGCTCTTCAGGTTCGTGATGTGATGTTCACCACCGCCAGCCACCAGAACCCAGACGGTAGTACGTTGGCCAACTGGACTGCGGCTGAGGGCGTTCCCGATGTTCGCTACGGCTGGGGAGTGCCCGATCTTGATAAAGGCATGTATGGGCCTGGTCAGTTCCTTGGCAAGGTTGAATACAACATGGCCACTACGCCGCTTGATGTCTGGAGTAATAACATCAGCCAGCAAGCGCTGGATGCACGTAAACAAGAAGATTTGGCCTGGCTACAGAACTATAAAGCTCAGGGTATTGCGGCTGGTGGAGCCTATGAACTGGGTAACAGCTTCGTCGTCAATGACGGTAACAGCGATCCGACGGATCATATCGTTAACCAGGAGGATGCGGAAAAATGGCGGCAAGATTATTACGCTGCGCGTGCTGCTGCTATTGAGGCCAAAATTGATGCCGATCTCTATACCGGCTCCCTGGTTAAACTCGGTGCGGGTACGTTGATCATGACCGGTGATAACAGCTATCAGGGTAATACCACCGTGGAGAACGGCGCCCTGTATGGCTTCACTGAATCCTTTGGTAGCGGCACCGTGGCGGTGAATGGCGGTAAGTTCGGGGTTATTGGCCACTATAACGATACGTTTACGCTGAAGGGGCAGCTGACATCGACAGAAAGCCATAAGGCTAATATTGACG
This sequence comes from Serratia sp. (in: enterobacteria), assembly GCF_046715635.1. Taxonomy (GTDB): domain Bacteria; phylum Pseudomonadota; class Gammaproteobacteria; order Enterobacterales; family Enterobacteriaceae; genus Chania. The sequence continues at coordinate 2,954 of NZ_JBKJYW010000477.1, read as the reverse complement.
TCAATGCCGGGGGTACTTATGTCGTCAGCACGGATGAACATGTCAATGTGGGTCAGTTGACCTTTAACGACGGTTCGATGATTACGGTGGGCTCCAATGATAGGGACGTGTACGCAGACGTCTTTAATAATGGCACCGTCGCTGTTGGCACGGTCAACGCTGATGCATTAACCGGTGCCGACAAGGCCATCGCCACACCTCAGTACGCGTTCTTCAACACCCAGGTTGAAGTCTCTGGTAATGCCCTCACCGCCAGTTTTGGCCGCAATGATGATGTGACGTTTGCCTCTTACGCTTCAAACCATAATGGTCGCTCTATTGCCAATACGATTGAGGGCACGGGTACGGGGACGCTTTTCAACTCCCTGCTGTTGGCATCTGGCGAGGAGGTCAGTAATACCTACAATTCACTCGGCAGTGACATGTACCTCAATACGCAAAATGCCAGCATCGTTAATTCAATGACTATGTCCCGTGTTATCAAGGATCAGGCGGTTGGCGTGGGGGGAGGGCGTTATGTCGAAACGGCTGATGGTTCGGGCCGCTTCTGGATGGCACCTATAGGTAGCTGGTCTAATGTGGATTACGGCCAATCCAGCATGGACGTCGATTTCTTCGCTGCCTTAATTGGCAGTGAAATCGATGTTAGCAGCAGCACTAAACTCGGGCTGTACTTTGGGGCGGGTAGTACCGATTTCAAAGGGGGAAGCAGTGGTAAAATCGACAGTGACGACCTGCACTTCGGGGTTTACGGCGTCTCTAAAATCGCTGATGTGGCTTCGCTGAATTATGGTGCGATGTACACCAAGCAGGATCGTGATGCTAATCGTACTTTGAGTGTCCTCGATCAGGTTGGCACAAATTCTGTTTCCCCAAATGTGGATATTACCCAGCTGTTTGCAGAAGCGGCCTATTCAGGATTCAATACCGATAGCTATTCCGTTGAGCCCTATTTCGGTATCAGCTGGATGCATATCAAATCCGATGGCTATGTGGAAACGGTTAACAATATGGTGTTTACCACCAACGTTGATAACCAGGATCTGCAGGTCACAACCCTTGGCGTGCGCACCGCGGTACCATTTACCTTGGCTAACCTGGATATGGCAGTGAAAGGCGATCTGTATGGTACGCACTTCTTCGGTGACACGACTCCAGAAGCGACAATGTCTCTTGCAGATAGCGGAGTAGCCAGGATCCAGGGGGGCAAATTGTCTAACCTGGTTGGCGTGGGGTTAGGGATTGAAACCAAGCTCGGTAAAGCGACCACCTTCGGTCTGTCATACACCGGTGCCTATAATAGCGATATCACTTCAAACGGTTTTTACGCCAAGTTAAAAATCGATTTCTAAAATTGGGTAGAGTTATTACGCGATAAAACAACCACCGGCCAAGGCTGGTGGTTGTTCCTGATCAAATGAAAAAGTCAGGGTATCTCTGTTCTAACAGGGCACGTAGCTGCTGACGATCCAATCCCTCAATCTCCTGAATAAACCCCTCTGCCGGGATCTTCTTCTTCGCCCGGGAAAGCCCGTGCTGGCTGAGCAGCGAGATATCATCGCGGCTGAGATAGAAATTCACCTTGATGTAATCCCACTGATAATACTTAAGATAGCTCGAGATTTTATTGGTGAAGGTGATCAGCAAATCAAAGGGGATCTGCTCGAGCGTGTGTATCTCATTGATATTCACATAGCCGACAATCTCAATATGGAAGTGCGACTTCAACACCTCCTTGAAATAGCCCACCTTACTTTCCGAAGAGTTGGTCACGATAATGACGCGTTTTTTCTCCTCGCTGTGGACTCGGTTTTGCAGCTCGTATTTCTTCAGGATCAACACCAGCGTGGACAGATGCACCGTTGAAAAGGTGGTTTGATAGTGCTGCGCGATGGGCGCGGTGGCCAGGGCGACGCCCTGATAGAGCTGGGCGTGCCGGGTCTGCACCTGATACAGTTTTTTATCGTCAAAATAGAGATTGAACTTGTTTTGTACGATGGTCGAATAGATGAACTGGTAGATCTCGGCGAAGAAGGGCGAACGGTTGTGGATTTCTGCCCGCAGCAACGGGGTCAAGGTTTCACAAAGGTGGCCAACGAGTGTAATCAGTGTGGGATCGTAAATATCGAACGGCCGCCAAGTGTAGGTCAGGGATGAAATCAGTAGGTCGAGGAAGCGGTTTTCGTGCTCGCCATCCAGCAATCCAAAGTCAGAAGATTGAATAAAGCTCAGGTTATCGCTGTGGGTAATGAAATGCCCGCGCCGCATACGATGTAGCGCAATACTCATATACACCAGGAAGTATTTCTTGCTGTTATAGCCCAGCGTGATCCGCTGGCTCAGCCGGTGTTGATACAGCTCGGCGGCGGCGCTGATTTCCTGTTGGCATACCTTTAAGAACTGCGTGGCAATGGAGCGATTAATCGGCTCGTTGGCCTTGTGGGGCACCAGCAGGTGATCTTCGCCGATCTCAATGGTTTTCAGGATCGTCAGGCAAATGGCGATGCGCAGTAGGATCTCGTCGCCATCCAGCCGCGATCCCTGTTTGGGAATGGCGGCAACGGTGAGATGGTTCGCCTGCAAAAATGCCGACAGCGCCTGGTTATCATTTTTGAGCGTGGTTGGGCTGACGTTAAACTTGCGGTAATACTCGCTTTTGTTCACCACGTCCTGCAGGCATAGCGCCACGCTGAGATCTTTAATGCGTTCATCGGCGGTGGTGATGTAGCGGTTAAACGGGATCTGCTCCAAAAAGGCGATATATTCCCGGTAGCCGATTGCCGTGACGATCCACTGCCCATCGATATGCAGGTGGCAATTTGGCTCTAGGAACTCGTTGATCTCCTTCATGGAGCGCTTCAGCGTCGACGTGGTTTTGCCAAACCTGGAGGTGACATCCTCGATTAACACCGGGCTGTGTTCCTGAATATATTTCAACAATGACAGGTCAAAAC
>NZ_JBKJYW010000476.1:0-6296 GCF_046715635.1 Serratia sp. (in: enterobacteria) | reverse complement strand
CTCTGCGACAGCTGAATGTGACATAACCGCCGTCGGACCGATCACTGCCAACGCCTTAGTGAATTTATGCATGGTACTCTCCGCTGTTTTGCTTTCATCGGTAGGAAAACCGGGCTACCGTGAAAACGTTATCATTATGAGATCCTGTCACGACAATGGCCTTGTATCTCGCTTCTCGCCGTCGACTCAGGTAAGACGCAAACAGTTTTAGCCGGTATTTGTTAGTTAAATGTAGAGCGCTATCACATCCCGAGATAACAGCAGATATGTGCATACATTTAGCAAATTTAACCAAGTGATAACTTTTGAACCCCATCACAAAATCACTGCAGCAAGCAGAAAAGTGCATACTTCCAGCCAATGATTCCTCACCTGCCTCCCCGTCCCGCTCCTATCGTTAATCTCAATCTAACAAGTAAGGAGTCAGCATCATGACGGCAGGTGCTATTGCCCTGGGATTAGACTTCGGCAGCGATTCAGTGCGGGTACTGGCTGTCGACTGTCAAAACGGCAACGAACTGGATACCGAGGTGGTCTACTACCCTCGCTGGCAGCGGGGTGACTTCTGTAACGCTGCGCAGAACCAGTTCCGCCACCATCCACTCGACTATATCGAAGCCATGGAGCAAGCCGTCGTCGCCGTGGTGCAGCGCATGAGCCACGAACAGCGGCAGGCCGTGGTTGGGATTGGGGTGGATTCCACCGGCTCCACTCCCGCCCCGATTGATGAACATGGCGACGTGCTGGCGTTACGGCCGGAGTTTGCCAGCAATCCCAACGCCATGTTTGTCCTGTGGAAAGACCACACCGCCATCGAGGAAGCCGAGGAGATTAACCAACTGTGCCGCCGTGGCGATTTCCCCGATTATTCGCGTTACATCGGCGGCGTTTACTCCTCTGAGTGGTTTTGGGCCAAGATCCTGCACGTTTCACGCCAGGATGAGGCGGTACGTCACGCCGCCGCTTCTTGGGTAGAGCTGTGCGACTGGGTACCGGCGCTGCTTGCTGGCACTACCGCACCGGATCGGTTAAAGCGTGGTCGTTGCAGCGTTGGGCATAAAACGCTGTGGCACCCAGACTGGGACGGTTTGCCCCCTAAAGCCTTCTTTGCGGCCCTGGATCCGTTGCTGGTAGAAGATCTGCCCTATCCGCTGTTCAACGGTTCCTACACTGCCGATTTACCGGTGGGGACGCTGACCAAAGAGTGGGCCGCGCGGCTTGGGCTGTCAGAAAACGTGGTGCTGTCCGGTGGCGCCTTTGACTGTCACATGGGGGCCGTGGGAGCCGGTGCACAGCCTTATACGCTGGTGAAAGTGATTGGCACCTCAACCTGCGACATTCTGATCGCCGATCGTGAACGCGTGGGCGATCGCGCCATTAGCGGTATCTGCGGCCAGGTGGACGGCAGCGTGGTACCGCAAACCATCGGGATGGAGGCCGGGCAGTCCGCTTTTGGCGATATGTACGCCTGGTTCAGCCGCCTGCTGAGCTGGCCACTGCGTGAGGCCGCCAAAACGCAACCGCAACTCCAGGCGCAACTGCAACAAATCGAGCACGACATGCTGGCCGCCCTGACCGCTGCCTGGGCTAAAAACCCTTCGCTGGACCATCTGCCAGTAGTGCTGGACTGGTTCAATGGCCGCCGCACCCCCTACGCCAACCAGCGCCTGAAAGGGGTGATCACCGATCTCAACCTCGGCACCGATGCGCCCACGCTGTTTGGTGGCTTTATTGCCGCGACGGCATTTGGCGCTCGCGCCATCATGGAATGCTTCGAACAGCAGGATATTCCCGTCGATAACGTGCTGGCTTTAGGCGGCATTGCCCGCAAGTCACCGGTGATTATGCAGGTTTGTGCCGATGTGATGGATCGCCCGCTACAGATTGTCGCCTCCGACCAATGCTGCGCGCTGGGTGCGGCCATCTTCGCCGCCGTGGCCGCCGGGCATTTCAGCGACGTTCCGCAAGCTCAGCAGCATATGGCTTGCAGTATTGAACGTACTTTGCAGCCCGATCCCGCTAACGTCGCGCGCTATCAACAACTTTATGAACGCTACCAGCAGTGGTGCCACGCCGCTGAGCCACGCTTTGCCGTAGCTGCCAAAGATTAATACGCTGGGAGGACATCCTCGGCTCAATAAAACCTCTAGATTCAGGAGTTTTCGATGAACATCTTTAAACAACGTGAAGTGTGGTTCGTGATCGGCAGCCAACATCTCTATGGCCCTAAAACCTTGCAACAGGTGATGGAAAATGCCGAGCAGGTCGTGAACAGCCTGAATCGTGACGCAGGTTTGCCAGTGAAGATGGTATTGAAACCGCTGGTCACCACGCCGGACGAAATCACCACCGTCTGCCGTGATGCCAATTATCATCAGGACTGTGTCGGCATCATCACCTGGCTGCACACCTTCTCACCGGCCAAAATGTGGATTGCCGGCCTGTCGATCCTCGATAAACCGCTGCTCCAGTTCCATACCCAATTTAATGCCGAGGTTCCTTGGGACAGCATGGATATGGACTTTATGAACCTGAACCAAACCGCCCACGGTGGCCGTGAGTTCGGGTTTATCGGTGCCCGTATGCGCCAGCAACACAGCGTTATTGCGGGCCACTGGCAAGACAAAAATGCTCAAGAACGTATCGCTCAATGGATGCGTGTTGCCTGCGCCAAACAGGAAAGCCAACAGCTGAAGGTGGCGCGTTTTGGTGACAACATGCGCCAGGTCGCCGTGACCGATGGCGATAAAGTGGCCGCGCAGATCCAGTTTGGCTACTCCGTCGATGCTTACGGTATCGGCGATTTGGTCAGCGTGATCGATGAAGTGAGCAAGGGCGATATCGATGCTCTGATCGAAGAGTACGAAGCCAGCTATGAGCTGAGCGACGTGGCAAAAGTAAACGGTGCCAAACGGCAGAACCTGATCGATGCCGCCGCTATCGAACTGGGCATGAAACGTTTCCTCGAACAGGGCAAGTTCCACGCCTTCACCACCAACTTTGAAACGCTGCACGGCATGAAGCAGTTGCCAGGTTTAGCGGTGCAGCGCCTGATGCAGCAAGGCTACGGCTTTGCCGGTGAGGGTGACTGGAAAACCGCGGCCCTGCTGCGCATTATGAAAGTGATGGGCAGCGGCTTAAACGGCGGCACTTCGTTTATGGAGGATTACACCTACAACTTCCAGCCGGGCAACGATCTGGTGGTGGGGTCCCATATGCTGGAAGTCTGCCCTTCCATCGCCAAAGAGCACAAGCCATTGCTGGATATTCAATATCTGGGCATTGGCGGCAAGGCCGACCCTGCCCGGCTGATCTTCTCTACCCCGGCAGGCCCGGCGGTGAACGCCAGCCTGATCGATATGGGCGATCGCTTCCGCCTGCTGGTCAATCAGGTGGATGCCATCGAACAGCCTAAACCGTTACCTAAGCTGCCAGTGGCGCGAGCGATCTGGCGCGCTCAGCCTTCCCTGGCTACGGCGGCGGAAGCCTGGATCCTGGCAGGTGGCGCGCACCACACGGTGTTCTCGCAGTCACTGAACGCCGATTACCTGCGCCTGTATGCCGAGATGCATAACATTGAATTCCTGCTGATCGATAACGACACCACCCTGCCAGCGTTCAAGAACGAAATCCGCTGGAATGAAACTTACTACCAAATCAACCGCCGCTAAACGCGCCAGCAAAAACTGCAACCGGTTTCAGAAACCGGTTGCAAACTCGTTTCGACTCGACCTAAACTAGACTCAATATTTAACATATGGAGAGAATAGTTATGTCTGCTTTCCCGAAAGAGTTCCTCTGGGGCGCGGCCAGCGCGGCGTATCAGGTTGAAGGCGCACACGATGCCGATGGCAAGGGCCCATCCATCTGGGATACCTTCTCCCACCTGCCAGGTACCACTTACCAAGGCACTAACGGCGACGTTGCCGTCGATCACTATCACCGCTTCCGTGAGGACGTGGCGCTGATGGCCGAAATGGGGATGCAGAGCTACCGGTTCTCTATCTCCTGGCCGCGCCTGCTGCCACAAGGCCGAGGCACCATCAATGAGGCCGGGGTCAAATTCTACAGCGATCTGATCGATGCCCTGTTGGAACACAACATTGAGCCGATGATCACCCTGTACCACTGGGATCTGCCGCAGGCATTGCAAGATGAAGGCGGTTGGGAAGCACGTAGCACTGCGGAGGCTTTTGAAGAGTATGCCCGCCTGTGTTATCAGCGTTACGGCGATCGCGTCAAACTGTGGTCTACCTTCAATGAAACCGTGTGCTTTATCGGTTTCGGTTACATCACCGGCGGCCACCCACCGGGCGTACAGAACCCGGCGCGGGCGATCCAGGCCTGCCACCACGTATTTGTAGCCCACGCTAAAGCGGTGGCTGCATTCCGCACCAGCGGCATTGACGGCCAAATCGGCTTCGTCAACGTGTTGCAAACCCACACCCCGCTCAGCCAGTCTGCTGAAGACCTGGCGGCCTATCAGTTGGCCGAAGGGATCTTTACCCATTGGCTGTACGATCCGGTGCTGAAAGGGGAATATCCGGCCGAACTGCTGGCGCAGACTCAGGCGCTGTGGGGCGTGCCGCAATTCGCACCTGGTGATGAGCAACTGCTGCGCGACAATATCTGTGATTTTATTGGCCTGAACTACTACAAGCGTGAAACCATCGCGGCCAATAATCAAGAGTCACATCTGACCATCAACACCACCGGTGAGAAAGGCAGCGGCCACCAGCAGGGTAACGAATTCGGCTTTAAAGGGCTGTTCAAATTCGTCCGCAACCCGAACGGCGTGTATACCGATTGGGACTGGGAGATTTATCCGCAGGGCCTCACCGAAGGCATCATGAATATCAAGGCACGTTACGGCGATATTCCTATCTACATCACCGAGAATGGCCTGGGTGCCAAAGATCCGATTATCGATGGTGAAGTGGTGGATGACGCTCGTATCGACTATCTGCGCCAGCACATTGGCGCCATTGAAGACGCCATCAAACAGGGTGCCGACGTGCGTGGCTATTATCCGTGGTCGTTTATCGATCTGCTGAGCTGGCTCAACGGCTTCCAGAAGCAGTACGGCTTTATCTACGTTGACCACAACAAGGATCTGGCGCGCCAGCGTAAGAAGAGCTTCTTCTGGTACCAGAAACTGATCGCCAGCAACGGTGCGGAACGTTAACAACGGCTAAACGGGCGCAGCATGCAGCGCCCCTACGGTGAACACCGGTTGAGGTTTGTAAACCGTGTCATGCCAGTCAGCGAAATCTGACTGGCATTTTGCCGTTGGTGCCGCCTTCTCCTCGCGCAATGGCGCATATTTGAGTAAGCTATGCCGCTTACTTCGTTGGAATACCACTCAGGATCTCGTATGACCCAAGCTGAATACTCGCGCATTGGCGGTTGGCTGCTAGCCCCAATGGCCTATCTGATCGTTACCCTGCTCAGTGCCAGCCTGATGCTGGCCCTGTACGGTATGGCCATTTTTATGCCGGAATCACGCGAGTATCTGAGCACCAATGCTCAGGCTTTCTCCACACAGTGGTATTTGTCGGTGCTTACCACGCTGGTGATGTGGTGCTTTACGCTATACCTGCTGTGGCTGTTCTGCCAGCGTTCACAACGTTTTCCGAAGTTGTTCCTGGTCTGGCTGCTGATCACCGTGCTATTGGCGATCAAGGCATTCGCCTTTGCCCCAGTGCCCGATGAACTGGCAGTGCGTAGCCTGCTATGGCCGTTGGTGATGGCCGCCCTGCTGGTACCCTATTTTAAGCGTTCCCAGCGCGTGAAAGGCACCTTCACCGAGAAGTAACCGCGGTAAGGCACGATTTGATCGCCCTGCCGAGTAAATTTTCAGCAAAATGGGCAAAAAAGCGCAATACCCTTGCGATTAGTATGTTGTCGTTACGCCGCCGATTACCGATAATAGGCGGCTTTTATTTTTTTAGGCATTGCAATGACCGAATACCTGCTCTTGTTTGTTGGCACCGTACTGGTGAACAACTTTGTCCTGGTGAAATTCCTGGGCCTGTGCCCCTTTATGGGCGTTTCCAAGAAACTGGAAAGTGCCATCGGCATGGGCATGGCCACCACTTTCGTTATGACGCTGGCTTCAATTTGTGCCTGGCTGATCAACAGCTTTATCCTGATCCCGCTGGATCTGGTGTATCTGCGCACGCTGTCTTTCATTTTGGTGATCGCAGTTGTGGTGCAATTCACCGAAATGGTGGTGCGCAAAACCAGCCCAGCGCTGTATCGCCTGCTGGGGATTTTCCTGCCGCTGATCACCACCA
>NZ_JBKJYW010000475.1:0-16295 GCF_046715635.1 Serratia sp. (in: enterobacteria) | reverse complement strand
GCCTGCGCCGACATCAAAACCCACCTGCCGCACGCGATGATCTCCGGCGGCGTGTCCAACGTCTCCTTCTCGTTCCGTGGCAACGATCCGGTGCGTGAAGCGATCCACGCGGTGTTCCTGTATCACGCTATTCGCAACGGCATGGATATGGGGATCGTCAACGCCGGGCAGTTGGCGATCTATGACGATCTCAGCACTGAACTGCGTGAAGCCGTTGAGGATGTGGTACTCAACCGCCGTCAGGATGGCACCGAGCGCCTGTTGGAACTGGCGGAGAAATACCGTGGCAGCAAAGACAATGAAGTGGCGGTGCAGCAGGCCGAATGGCGCGGCTGGCCGGTAGGGAAGCGTCTGGAGTATTCGCTGGTCAAAGGCATTACCGAATTTATCGAGTTAGACACCGAAGAAGCGCGCCAGCAGGCGGATCGCCCGATCGAAGTGATCGAAGGGCCGCTGATGGCCGGCATGAACGTGGTCGGTGACCTGTTCGGCGAGGGCAAAATGTTCCTGCCGCAGGTGGTGAAATCGGCCCGCGTGATGAAGCAGGCGGTGGCCTATCTCGAACCTTACATTGAGGCCAGCAAACAGAAGGGCACCACCGCCGGGAAAATTCTGCTGGCGACGGTGAAGGGCGATGTGCACGACATCGGCAAAAACATCGTTGGCGTGGTGCTGCAATGTAACAACTACGAAATTATCGATCTGGGCGTAATGGTACCGACGGACAAGATCCTGAAAACCGCCCGCGAACAGAAGGTGGATATTATCGGTCTGTCTGGCCTGATCACCCCGTCACTGGACGAAATGGTGAACGTGGCAAAAGAGATGGAGCGCCAAGGCTTTACCCTACCGCTGCTGATCGGCGGGGCGACTACCTCCAAAGCTCATACCGCGGTGAAGATTGAGCAGAACTACAGTGGCTCGACGACCTACGTGCAGAACGCCTCGCGTACCGTTGGCGTAGTTGCGGCGCTGTTGTCAGACACTCAGCGGGACGAGTTTGTCGCCCGCACCCGCAAAGAGTACGAAACCGTGCGTATCCAGCATGGGCGTAAAAAGCCGCGTACGCCGCCGGTCAGCCTGCAACAGGCGCGGGATAACGCTATGGCACTGGATTGGGAAAACTACCAGCCGCCGGTGCCGAACAAGCTGGGGGTGTTCCCGGTTGAGGCCAGTATTAACACGCTGCGCCACTATATCGACTGGACGCCGTTCTTTATGACCTGGTCGCTGGCGGGCAAGTATCCGCGCATTCTGGAAGATGAAGTGGTAGGGGAAGAAGCCAAGCGCCTGTTCCAGGATGCCAACGAAATGCTGGATATGCTGGCCGCTACCGGCACCCTCAACCCGCGTGGCGTCTACGGCCTGTTCCCGGCCAACCGGGCCGGGGATGATGTGGAAGTCTACCGGGATGAAAGCCGTGAAGAGGTGCTGGTGGTCAGCCGTCATCTGCGTCAGCAAACGGAAAAAACCGAATTCCCGAACTACTGTCTGGCCGACTTTGTGGCCCCGAAAAGCAGCGGCAAAGCCGACTACTTTGGCGCATTCGCGGTCACGGGCGGGCTGGAGGAAGATGCATTGGCTGTGGCTTATGACGCCAAACATGATGATTACAACAAGATCATGGTCAAAGCGTTATCCGATCGTCTGGCGGAGGCCTTTGCCGAATATCTGCACGAGCAGGTGCGTAAGCTGCACTGGGGCTTTGCCGCCGATGAAAATCTGAGTAACGAAGAGCTGATCCGTGAGAATTATCAAGGCATTCGCCCGGCCCCCGGCTATCCTGCTTGCCCTGAGCATACCGAAAAAGCGGAGATCTGGCAGTTGCTGGACGTTAACCTCCATACCGGCATGGAACTGACCGAATCCTTCGCCATGTGGCCTGGGGCAGCGGTATCCGGCTGGTATTTCAGCCATCCACAGAGCAAGTACTTTGCCGTGGCACAGATCCAGCGCGATCAGGTAGAAGACTACGCGCAGCGTAAGGGGATGAAGATCGGTGACGTAGAGCGCTGGCTGGCCCCGAATCTGGGATACGATGCGGATTAATGGCGATATCTGCGGTGTTTCAAGCCGTGGTGCTGTCCACCTGGCGGGGCGAGTTTAACCTCGTCCCGGTTATTTTCCGGTTGACTGATCGGCCGAATCGAGCGCCGGGCGATTGACTCCCCGTTGATGATGAAAGTGGGCTACAATGATAAACTGTTGCTTTACGGGTAGTTGCATGATTTCGCTGTCGCAATGATTGACAGTGGCACGGTGAACTCTCCCTCTTGACTATACCTTTTCGATAGCACAAAGCACATTGCCGCTGTCCTGCTTAACTGGCGTCTGGCAGGTGGGATAGTCTGTGGTGCCTGCCGGGCGTCTATGGAGCAAGCCTTCCGTGTTGACCCTTCTTAATTTGCTTTCTGCCATTGCCATGCTGGTGTGGGGAACCCACATCGTCCGTACCGGCATTATGCGGGTCTATGGTGCCAATTTACGTCAGGTCCTGAGCAGCAGTATCGAGAAAAAGCCGCTGGCCTTTGTAGCAGGTATCGGTGTAACCGCGTTGGTACAAAGCAGTAATGCAACGGCGTTGCTGGTTTCTTCTTTTGTGGCGCAAGGGCTGGTTGGACTTGGGCCTGCCTTGGTGATTATGCTGGGGGCCGATGTTGGTACGGCGATCATGGCGCGCGTGCTGACGTTCAATCTCTCCTGGCTTTCGCCGCTGCTGATTTTTGTCGGCGTGATTTTATTCCTCAGCCGTAAGCAAACTCGTGTTGGCCAGATGGGGCGCGTCGCTATTGGTCTTGGCCTGATCGTGTTGGCGCTGGAGCTGATTGTGGCCGCCGCAACGCCGATCACTCAGGGCTATGGCGTTAAAGTGATCTTCTCGTCGCTGACCGGTGACGTGATGCTCGATGCGCTGATCGGAGCCCTGTTTGCCATTATCAGCTATTCCAGCCTGGCGGCGGTGTTATTGACCGCGACGTTGACCGCTTCGGGAGTGATTTCTCTACAGGTGGCGCTGTGCCTGGTGATCGGTGCCAACCTGGGCAGCGGGCTGTTGGTGATGCTTAACACCAGCGGCCAGAATGCCGCAGGCCGCCGCGTAGCCTTGGGTAGCCTGTTGTTCAAACTGTTGGGTAGTGCGCTGGTGCTGCCGTTTGTTTCCCTGATTGCGCACGGTATTGAGCGGCTGCCGGGTAATGCAGAAGAGCTGGTGATCTATTTCCACATGTTCTACAACCTGGTGCGTTGTCTGCTACAGGTACCGTTGTCAGGGCCGATGGCGCGCCTGTGCGAAACGTGGATCGTCGATGCTCCTACAGAAGATCCCCGTTTGCGGCCACGCTACCTTGACGTCAGCGCTCTGGATACGCCAAGTTTGGCGCTGGCCAATGCGGCGCGCGAAACCCTGCGGATGGGGGATGTGGTTGAACATATGATGATCCTGCACCATGAGGTATTGCATGGTAAGCGCATCCAGGCCAAAGAAGTTCGCCGTCTGGACGATGATGTCCATGTGTTGTACACCGCCATCAAGCTTTACCTGGCGCAGATCCAGAAGGAAGACCTGGGGGAGGCGGATTCGCGCCGCTGGGCGGAGATCATCGAAATGGCTCTCAACCTGGAGCAGGCCGGCGATATCATCGAACGTATGGCTAGTGACGTGGCGGATCAGTCGCATGGTGCGCACAGCTCGTTCTCTGCCGAAGGGCTAGCCGAACTGGACCAACTGCATGAAAAGTTGACCGACAATCTACGCCTTAGCCTGTCGGTGTTTCTCTCCGGTGATGTCACCAGTGCCAAGCGGTTACGTCGTTCCAAGCACCGTTTCCGCATCCTGGATCGTCGCTATGCCCATGCGCACGTCGATCGCCTGCATCAGCAAAACGTGCAGAGTATCGAAACCAGTTCGCTGCATCTTGCGCTGTTGGGGGATATGAAGCGGCTTAACTCGCTGTTTTGCGCAGTGGCCTATAACGCGCTGGACCAGGACGAGAAAGACGACGACCGTGACTGGGGGGAAATGTCTGGTAGGCCTTAATCCAGGGGCGTTAACGATCAATCACGGGCAACAGGAAAAATGACCTCAAGGCTGGGTGAGGTAGTGGGGGTCTTCTCACCTGGCACATGGCCTCTACCTTATTGTAGGGGCTGTAGACTATAGTTTAACTCTTCCTGATTATATATCAGGCTTTCACCGCTTGTTATCTCCCTTCTCACATATTGTCCAAATCTTAATATACAGTCCAAATCTTATAGTCCAAATCTTAATATATAGTCCTAATCTTAACATTGACGGAGGTTATCCCCCAGTCGGTGTCTGGAATAAATTTTAATTTTAAGATTTTTAAACCCGTAATGTAGTGCTCGATTAGGTGTGCCTAATGTTGGTGTAGTCTATGAGCTAATTTTTAATTAGTTAGTCATTTTTAAAATATCGGCATCCACAGAGCTAAATATCTAATTTATTGCTTTTATTAGTCTTAAGATCTGCCCACTCACTGACTTGTAATTTAATTTAATGTCAATTAATGCTTTGTAAGTTAATGTTTCATTTGCGTTTCCCATTTTGTGGTTTGGAAGTGCTTTTAAATTTAAGCATGAACTTGCTAGACTCTTTCTTCATTAATATGGCAAGGCGTTTTGGTTTTGAACGTAATATTTCTTTTGGAATGGAACGGTAGGTGTCAAATGGAGGTGGTCCACTGAATATTCAGGTGCTCAAATGGATGATGAGATCTACAGTGTTATTATCGACAGGGTGTTTAGCGGGGCTGCCTTCTGTAGAGATTAAGGTTGCAGGGGAAATAGAACCGTCCCGTTGTGAGATCATTGCGCCCAATAATGGGGTGTATGATTTTGGGAAAATTCGCTGGCCAAGCAGATTAAATGGCCCGATGACTTTGCCCGCAATGACGCAATCCTGGCGAGTGAGGTGTGGCAGCGCGGCCTATCTGGATATTATCCCAGAAGATAACCGAGCCTGGGCTGGCGGTAATATGGGCGGGGCCTATTTTAGCCTTGGAAGGCGTGACTCCCAGACGCTTGGGAAATACATGCTTGGCATAAGTAACTCCCGGGTTGATCGAGTGGCTGTCAGGTCAAAAACGGTCGGGCAACCGATGTCACAGGCTGGCATCTCGTCACTGCTTCCCGGCAAGCGCACCCGTTGGTTGATACCAGATAATGTATCGCAGATAACGCGCTTAGCACCGGCAGGAAGGGTATTCTCTCTGGATATTACGGTGTCTCCACAGCTGACTATCCCTGAAAATGTCGCGACGGAAGCCGTATCATTGGATGGTTCAGTGACGCTGGATTTTGCTTTCGGTATATAAATACGCATCTTATTTATTTTCTCTTTGTTGATAGGGAGGTGATTTTTATTATTGCTGCAAGGTAGGTAACGCCTGCGTGGTAATAAAATAAAAAGGGGGCATTTATTGCTCTCCGGTCTTGCCTGCGCCTAAGAATGGGTGTGGGTTTTATTCAAAAAACGATATGGATATTTTATGAAAAAAACAATTGTTTCAGGTGCTGTGGTTGCAGCCATGATGATGAGCATGGGTGGCGCAATGGCGGCGGCTATGTCATCTGAGCTCTCAGTGAAAGGGCATTTGGCCATTCCTTCCTGTCAGGTTTCATTAGCAAAGAATGGCGTCTTTGATTTGGGTAAAATCTCAAATGCTGTCATTGAAACGTCCAAGTCTACCCCAATGAAAGAAATTGCTGCTGCTATAAATGTTGAATGTGAAGCTGATACCTTCCTGAACTTTAGCGCCATTGATAATCGTGCAGGCACTGCCAGTACGGTCGAGAGTACTCATTTTGGCCTCGGCAATGTGAACGGCACCGGTAAGTTAGGCTATTACAAAATGAGACTGATAGCTGCCACCGTTGATAGGGTTGGCGTATCTGTCTACAGCGCATCTAAAGGTAGCACTTCACTTTCATCATCAATGGAAGTTTTGGTAGACAAAGATAAGGTTACCGGCTGGGCAAATTCGGAAAATGCTCAAGCGAGTGGTAAAAATTTCCAAGCATTCCTGATGGTGGAACCGGTGTTGGCCTCGTCAAAAGAGATGGGTGGCCCTATTACGGATAGCACCAAGTTGGATGGTTCCGCCACGCTGAACTTTAGTTACGCGCTCTGATTTTTATTACGGATAAATACGCCTCCTGATATTCAGGGGATGGATATACATAAGGACATATATTAGATGAAAAAAAATCTACTGACATTAACGGCTGTTTCATCGTTACTGCTTTCTGCCGCGACGCTAGCGTCAGAAAGTGCCGAGATCAAGGTTATTGGTGAAATAACGACGGCAACCTGTGAAGTGACGATGACGAATAATGGCGTGTTTGATTTTGGCAAAATCAGTCAATCGATGGTGAAAGAGGACAGTAGCTCTTTACTCGGTACTAAAGACCAGGGAGGTGTGCGTGTGAAGTGTAGTGCGCCTACGGCATTGACGTTCACTACGACAGACAATCGGTTGGGCACCGCCAGTTACAATACTGGAAAGCGGGGTTTTGGTCTTGGTAATGTTAATGGAACCGGGAAACTGGGTTTTTACTATTTAAATTTAAGTGAGCCGACTGTGGATGGGGTAGCTAGCAAGCTGCTTCAGGCGTCGGAGGGATCTATCCAAACGATGGAAAGCGCCAAGTTTATTGAGCAGGGCAAACGCTTTGGCTGGGCACCGGCCTCTGGTGTGAATGAGTTGGCTGTCGGCAAAGACTTCACATTCAGTATGTCGGCTCAAGCTCACTTGGCGGGAAAAAGTGATATGAACGGCACCCTCGGTGAAGATACCAACCTGGACGGCTCTGCCACCATGGAGTTTGGCTTCGGGCTGTAAATCTCTAAAGGTCATGTCTGACGCTAATTGAGAGGGGGGGATCCCCCTCTATTTGTGTCGACGCAGGTCGGGCAATCAAGGGAATAGAATCGCCCATGAGGCAAAAGGCATCGGTGGCGTGGGTGTTGTCGGCCCTGCTGATGGCGCGTGCGGGAGCGGCCGGATTTGATGTAAAGACCCTTGAGCAGCTGGGGTATCACGCTGATATTGCAGAGTTCTTTTCGACATCACGTTTTTTGCCAGGCGTTCACCGGGTTGCGCTGGAGGTGAATGCTGCGCAACGCTATCAGGAAGACGTGCGTTTTGGGCAAGACGGGGAACTGTGCCT
This sequence comes from Serratia sp. (in: enterobacteria), assembly GCF_046715635.1. GTDB lineage: Bacteria > Pseudomonadota > Gammaproteobacteria > Enterobacterales > Enterobacteriaceae > Chania. Next base: position 9,107 of record NZ_JBKJYW010000475.1, on the reverse strand, counting down.
GGATGCGCATTTAGCCGAAATGCTGCGTTTGCATCTGACCACGCCTCTTGGCGACTGCGAAAATATTCAATCATATTGGCCACGGGCACAGATACGGGTATTTCCTGGCACTTTCCGCGTGGAGATCACCTTGCCCGAAGAGGCTTTTGATCCGGACAAACTGCGTAGCGAACTGCGTGGAGGCTATGCCGTACTGCTGAATTATGATCTGTACGGTAACCGCATGCAGGGGCGTTATGGCAATCAGCAATCGTGGCAGAGCATGTTGGAGCCAAGCCTGAATCTTGGCAACTGGGTGCTCCGAAACCGTTCCAGTTACAGCAAGAGTGAGTTTGGCAGTCAACTGGATGTGTATGAGACCTCGGCAACGCGGGATTTTCCGAACTGGGGAGCGTTAGTACAGGTGGGGGAGTTTAGTGCTGGTGGGACGTTAAGCGGTGGGCTACCTATTACCGGTTTACAGCTGTCCAGTGAACGTTTCCAGCTTGCTCGTGCGACGTTAGCAGTTCCCTTACAAGGTAGTGTATCAAGCCAGGCGACGGTGGAGGTCAAGCAGCGTGGACAGGTGGTGTATCGCACACTGTTACCTGCCGGTCCTTTCATCCTGGACAGCCTGGGCCAGGCAGTAACCGGAGTGGAAACGGAGGTCATTGTTACCGATGCCGAGGGGGTTCAACAGCGTTTTACCGTGACGCCGGGCCTCGGTGATGATCAGGACCGGCAAGGTGGTTATCAACTTGCCCTGGGGCGTTATCGTACCTACGGTGGGCAGCAAGAAGGTGTTTCCCCGCCAGCGCTGCTGATGGGAGAGAAAAGGGTCAGTTTAAGCAGTAGCCGGCAGATGGGGATCGGTGGGATGGCTGCGGCAAAATACCAGCGAATGGCCTGGCAGGGGAGTTTTGGCGATGGGCTGGGGAATTGGCTATCCGCTAATACCGTGTACAGCCGAGGGCAGCAGCAGGGGGTTCAACTGGATATGCAAGGGCAGTTGGCTGTGAGCCCAAGCTTTTCGTTATCCCTGACTTCACAGTATCGAACCCTGGGATTTCGGGAAACGGATGAGTCATTGCGCCAGCCAGTGCGGAGGGCAGAAAAGAGTGCGGACTCACGGTTGCATTATACGGGGGGGCTTGCCCTATCTTGGAATACCTTGGCATGGGGAGCGTTTGCCTACAGCTTGTCGCATGAACGGTATTACCACAACAGCACGGCCAACTGGGTCCATACACTAGCCTACAGCAAAAGGCTGGGGTCGGCGACGTTGAGCCTGAATGTGCAATCCTCTTCCCGTGAGCGGCCTGCCGTCTATGCCGGGATAAGTTTACCGCTTGGAGGGGGGAGCGTTAACAGCCGCCTGCAATTGCGCAGGAACAACCAGATGACGCTGGGAAGCAGTTGGCAGGGGGCCATCGGCGGAGGGCCGTTAAATGGTTATATGGATATCGGCCGCGATAGTCGCGGCGAGTATCAGACCAGCGGAAACCTGAGCGGGAATACCGCCTATACCCGTTTGTCGCTGGGGGCATCGCGCTCTAGCCAGGGTAGCTCCTCACAGTCTTTGGTCTCTTCGGGGTCGCTGGGAGTCGCCAACAATATCTGGGTGACGTCACCTCAGCGGGCGGGCGATACGTTGGTGGTGGTGAGCGTGCCAGGGCAGTCTGGTGCCAGGGTGACAGGGGCGGGTGATGGCATCACTGATTTTGCCGGTAACGTGTTATTGCCCTCGGCCACGCCCTATATGCCGCTAAAGGCGCAAATAGATACCTTGTCATTACCGTTGAACCTGCGGCTGGACAGCACGGCTTTGGAGATGGAGCTGGCGCGCGGCACCGTGGCGACAAGGCGATTCCGGGTCACCGAGGTTCGTCAATTATTACTGACCTTGCGTGATGCGCAGGGAGATGTCTTACCCACGGGGTCGTCTGTGCATGATGAGAAAGGGCAACTGTTGGGCACCTTGATTGCTGACGGTAACCTCATGCTGGTGAATGAAGATATTGGCAAGGTTTTGCGCGTGCGTCGCGTCAATATGAATGAATGTCGGGTGAGTTATGACGTACCGGCGGAGTTTGACCCGTTGGTATTGTATGAAGAGCGGGATGCTGTCTGCCAATAGGCCGCCATGGCACCAACAATCGAACTTAACGAAACAGGATGAAATATGAATAGTACGACAGGGTTAGTTGGCCGAGTAGTCGGTAGTCTTTTACTGATTGCGGGGGGGATGTCATGTGCCCAGGCTGCTTTCCAGCTGGAAAGTATGGGGATAGTGCTAGAGGAAAGTACCGGGCGGACTACCTTTAGTATCAAGAACACCACCTCTGAGCCGATTTTGTTGGCGACTAAGGTTGAAGATCTAGATGGGAAAACCTTTAGTAAAATGGTACTGATTTCGCCGCCGATTTCCCGGATCGACGCCGGGCAGAGTCAGCAGGTGAACTTTGTGCTGAAACAGGGGGCGGTGTTACCTCATGAGGTGATGCTGAAAGCGTCTTTTGAAGGTGTGGGCCAGGCGGTGGACAACAGTGCACGTATCCCGGTACGCCAGAGCATTGGGCTGATTATACAACCGAAAGCGGTGGCGGTGAGCAAAACCCCTTGGGAGGATTTGCAGTTGAGCCAGGTAGGGACGACCTTGGTGGTGAAGAACAATGGATTGCATGTGATGCGTTTAGCCCCACAACTGACTCTGTTACCCTCAAAGCAAGTTGTGCTGCTGGAGAATTACTATCTGATGTCGGGTGAGGAAAAGAAAGTAACCGTGTCGGGCAAGGTGACCTCCGTGGGCATGACTCCGCTGGGCCGTTATGGTTTTAAACAGGCGGATATCACGTTACCAGTGAAATAAGGTTGTATAGCGTGGCGGCCCTGAACAGGGCCGCCAGAATATCGGGCGTTATCGCTGGTGGGGGATTAATCCTGTTTCTTGATCGGGCGGCCAGACCAGTAACCTGCCAGCAGTGAACCGGACAGGTTGTGCCACACCGAGAACAGCGCACCCGGCAGTGCGGCCAGCGGTGAGAAGTAGATCTTACCCAGCGTTGCCGCCAGCCCGGAGTTTTGCATACCGACTTCAATAGCCAGCGTACGGCAGGTAGATTCGTCGAACCCGAGCATTTTTCCTCCCCAATAGCCCCCGAGCAGCCCGATGCTGTTATGCAGGATCACCGCGATGATCACCACAAAGCCCACCGAGGCAATATGGCTCTGGCTACCCGCGACCACCGCACTGATGATCGCCACAATACAGACCATCGACAGGGCTGGCAGATAAGGCTCAACCCGTTTGACGGTTTTGGTGAAGCTGTGGTGGACGATCAGGCCCAGTCCAATCGGGATCACCACGATCTGCAGAATGCTAAATAACATCCCCATGATATCCACGCTGATTTCGGCATCGACATACAGTCGTGTCAGCAGTGGGGTGGCAAAAACGCCAACCAGCGTAGAAACGGCTGAAATGGTCACCGACAGGGCGACATCGCCTTTCGCCAGATAGATCATCACGTTGGAGGCCGTGCCGCTGGCAACGCTACCTACCAGCACCATACCGGCAGAGAGATCCGGCGGCATACGGAACAGCATCGCCAATAGCCAGGCGGCCAGCGGCATGATCAGGTAATGCAGGAAGATCCCCGCCGCTACCGGGCCGGGGCGCGACAGCACGCGCTTGAAGTCATCCAGGCGCAGGGTGACGCCCATGGCAAACATGATCAGCATCAGCAACGTACTGACGTAAGGGCTGATACCGGTAAAGGTTGACGGGGTGTAGTAGGCCGCAATGGAGAGCAGCACGGCCCATAATGGGAATAAGCGTGTGATTTTTGCCAGCATGAGAGGGGTTATCCTTAGCCAATTGAACGGAAGGTGGTGGTGTGTGTTGTGGTGGGCCCAGTGCGCTGAGCCTCTATAGGTTATAAACAGATTATTGGAGGTTGGGCGCAGTAGCAATACTGCACTGCGCCTTTGGGGGAGTTATTCAAACAGATTGTGATGCAGCGTTTGTACTACTCGCTCCGCATCATCGCCCGGCACCAGGAAGCACAGGTTATAGCTGCTGGCCCCGTAACAGATCATGCGGATATTGAACGGATCCAGCACGCCGAACACCTCTTTACCGACGCCGCAAGCCTGTGACAGCTTGTTGCCGATCAGGGCGACCAAAGCCAGATTCTCTTCCACTTCCACCCGACACAGTGAGGAAAGCTCGGTGAGCAGAGAGGTGGTTAACAGGCTGCCGCCGGTGGTCGTAGAGCCAGTGGTATCCATGGTCAATGCCACGCTGACTTCGGAGGTCGTGATCAGATCGACCGAAATATTATGACGGGCCAGAATGTTGAACACCTCGGCCAGGAAGCCGCGTGCGTGCAACATGTTCAGGCTGTGCAGCGTCAGCAGGGTTTGCTTGCGGCGCAAGGCCAGCGCACGGAACAGCGGCGGGTTTTCTGTGGTATTGCATACCAGCGTGCCGCCAGCGGCAGGATCTTTGCTCGAACCGACAAAGACCGGGATATCACTGCGCACGGCAGGTAGCAGGGTGGCCGGGTGCAGTACCTTGGCACCGAAGGTGGCCATTTCCGCCGCTTCTTCAAAGGCAATTTTATCGATACGTTTGGCGGCAGGCACCACGCGTGGGTCGGTGGTATAAATACCCGGTACGTCGGTCCAGATATCCACGCGGCTGACGCTGAGCGCTTCACCCAACAGGGCTGCCGTGTAGTCACTGCCACCACGGCCCAGCGTAGTGGTGCGGCCTTTGGGTTCGCAGCCGATAAAGCCCTGGGTGATCACCAACGCTTGTTGCAGGCGCGGCTTCAACAGGGTTTGGGCCAACTCGGTCAGTGCGGCGCTGTCCGGCACGGCACGGCCGAAATGGTCGTCGGTACGCATCACTTTACGTACGTCGAACCATTCTGCCTGTACCTTACGGCCGCGCAGAATTTCCACAAACAGCAGGGTAGACATCAGCTCGCCATGGCTGACCAGTTCATCGGTCAGTGCGGCAGAGGTGGCCAGCGCAGCGGCTTCCGACAGCGTGGTGATATTTTCCAGAATGCGGTCGATTTCTTCGCGAACCACCGTCGGATTATCGAGGCGATCGAGAATGGCATATTGAATACGGCGGATTTCAGCCAGCTGTTCGTTGCGTTTTTCGGCTTCGCAACCGTCGGCCAGGGCCACCAACAGGTTGGTGATACCGGCAGAGGCGGAGAGAACCACTAAACGGACATCGGGATTGGAGAGTACTACGTCGGCGCTGCGGTTCATCGCATCGAAATCGGCCACGCTGGTGCCGCCGAATTTGGCTACTACGGTTGCGTTTTGCGGTGCTGTTTGAGTCATGTAAAACCTCGTGTCAGGGACGCCATTCAAATTGGCATTTTATTTCCATAAGCCTTGGCACAAGGGAAGAGCGGTAAACAGGGAGCAGGCGTAGAGGTTGAGGCTACGATACACCCAGAAGCGCCCCACCTTGCTGACTGCTCATACAGAGCAGCCCATGGTGACAACTCAGGGGATTCAGCCCCTGTAGCCGACGTGATGGTTGCCATAAGCATCTCGCCTCGGCGTCGCTCCCCCTCCAGTGCCGTCATCGGATATTGGCTCCTCTGACACTCTACCTGGGCGACGCGCCTCTTCTGGCTTGCACAGTGGATGTGCAAGTAGGTGATTAGGAATAACGGGTTTGAGCGCTGCTGTCAACGGGCAGACGCTGAGGGATTTTCATCTGGCCCCAGAAGGGGGCAGAACCTCTGCATATTGTCGGCGTTTCACTGAGCGAAAAAGCGTGATTTGGGGTAAACCTTAGCGTAGTGATAACAGGCTGTTAGCTGAAGTCACGGCTGATTGTTGTGGAAAGGTAAAAATGGGGTGTGGCGGTCTAAGAGTTAGCGCCTATCGCAAGAAAAGAGATCATAATCACAGGCGAACAGGCTACAATCGCTCCATCACCTCATAATTCATTCTCAAGCATAAGAGCGCCGCTATGAAAAATATCAATCCTAGTCAAACCGCTGCTTGGCAAGCCCTGCAGCACCATTTCGATCAAATGAAAGACGTCCAGATCCGTGACCTGTTTGCTCAGGATAGTGAGCGTTTCTCCAAGTTCTCTGCCACTTTCAACGATCAGATGCTGGTGGATTATTCCAAAAACCGCATTACCGCAGAAACCCTGGAAAAGCTGCAGGCACTGGCGAAAGAAACCGACCTGCAAAGCGCGATCAAATCGATGTTCTCCGGTGAGAAAATCAACCGTACCGAAGATCGTGCAGTGTTGCATGTTGCCCTGCGTAACCGTAGCAACACGCCAATCATCGTTGATGGCAAGGACGTGATGCCGGAAGTCAATGCGGTGCTGGCGAAGATGAAGCAGTTCTGCGACCGCGTTATTGGCGGTGACTGGAAAGGTTACACCGGCAAACCGATTACCGACGTGGTCAACATCGGTATCGGTGGCTCAGACCTCGGCCCTTATATGGCGACCGAAGCGCTGCGCCCCTATAAAAACCACCTGAACATGCACTTTGTCTCCAACGTGGACGGCACCCACATCGCCGAAACGTTAAAACCGTTGGATCCGGCGACTACGCTGTTCCTGGTAGCGTCTAAAACCTTCACTACCCAGGAAACCATGACCAACGCCCTCAGCGCGCGCGACTGGTTCCTGAGCACCGCTGGCGATCAGCAGCATGTTGCGAAACACTTCGCCGCGCTGTCTACCAACGGTAAAGCGGTGGCCGAGTTTGGTATCGACACCGACAATATGTTCGAGTTCTGGGATTGGGTCGGTGGCCGTTACTCTCTGTGGTCGGCGATCGGCCTGTCTATCGCGCTGTCTTTGGGCTTTGAAAACTTCGAGCAGTTGCTGAGCGGCGCACATGAGATGGACAAGCACTTTGCCCAGACGCCTGCCGAGCAAAACCTGCCGGTGTTGTTGGCGCTGATCGGCATCTGGTACAACAATTTCTTCGGCGCAGAAACCGAAGCGATCCTGCCGTACGACCAGTATATGCATCGTTTTGCCGCTTATTTCCAGCAGGGCAACATGGAGTCTAACGGTAAATACGTTGACCGTAACGGCAACCCGGTAGATTACCAGACTGGCCCGATTATCTGGGGGGAACCAGGCACCAACGGCCAGCATGCGTTCTATCAGTTGATCCATCAGGGGACCAAGTTGGTGCCTTGTGACTTTATCGCTCCGGCCATCAGTCATAACCCACTGAGTGACCACCACGCCAAACTGCTGTCGAACTTCTTCGCACAGACGGAAGCGCTGGCGTTTGGTAAGTCATTGGACGTGGTTGAGGAAGAGTTCGCCGCACAGGGTAAAACGCAGGAAGAGGTTAAGCATGTTGCCCCATTCAAAGTCTTTGAAGGCAACCGCCCAACCAACTCCATCCTGCTGCGTGAGATCACCCCGTTCAGCCTGGGTAGCCTGATTGCCCTGTATGAGCACAAAATCTTCACCCAAGGCGCGATCCTCAACATCTTCACCTTCGACCAATGGGGCGTAGAGTTGGGTAAACAACTGGCTAACCGTATTCTGCCGGAACTGGCGGGTAAAGAAGCGGTGACCAGCCACGACCCTTCAACCAACGGCTTAATCAATCGCTTTAAAGCCTGGCGTTAAGTTGTCCTGCATTGCCACCAATAAAAAACCCGCCGCGGCGGGTTTTTTGACATCTACAGGGATCAGAGATTGATCGGTACTGCCATGCTGACACCAGCACCCACGTCATCGGCGGTGCTGTTATTGTTATCGGTGTACCACAGGCTGGTATCGAACTTCACTTTAGAGGCGAAGTTGTAACCCCAGCCCAACTGAATGCCTTTCAGCGTGTCGGATTTCGGGAATGCCTGATTGATGTTCTGGTTATTTGGGTTCACTTTGGCGTAGACCAGGCGAGTACTCCAACGCTGGCCATCGTCCAGCACCAGCTCTACGCGGCCAGATAACATCTGCCCATCACCACCCATGGCGTGGCCCAGAGGGTAGCCTTGCTGATAGTAGCCATCTCGGTAAACGTAATGGGTATACATAACGTTATTAGACTCGCCATTGGCGCGAGTATCTGCCCCTTCGATATGCCAGTTGATAGTCGTTGGGCCCCACTCAGGATGCCCCTCTAATCCAATCAAATATGCGTTGTGAGACGGCAACATCCCAGCCTCATCTTCACCCGTGATTTGACCATACAGGCTGACAGGCATGCCGATTAGAGGCTGTAGTTTAAGTTTGAAATCGAAACCGCCTAATTGGTTACCCGGGTCATTATATTTGTCGCCGGTATTATCATTGCCTGATAAAGCATCCCAGAATGAGCTCCAGGATTGTGGGCGGCCTTCTCCCCCCCACATCATTACACGCGATGCCCCTAATTCCAGGAAATTGGTTGGCATCATGGTAAAACGCCCACCAAACAGTTTGGTGTCAGGAACAGCAGTATATTGTGACAACTGGCCTGCGGTGAGCTGATATTGCCAACGACCGATCCAGGACAGCCAAGGCGTTTCGAACGGGGATTGATCGGCACGTTGCAGCATAAAACCAGCCACCGGGCGAGCCGCGTCGGAACGGATCAGGCTGCCGTCATAGCCAGGGCCCCACCATTGAGAGACTTCACCGAATGACAGCCACTGGTTCCACACTTTGATGGCACCGTATGAGCCGTTCATATTGAATTTGGAGCCATCAGAGACGCGCTGATCGCCTTCCACGGCACCTTGCAGGCGCACGTCCCAGAACTCACCGTTGGCACCGGCGCCGATGGTCAGGCTGCTGTCGGCATACTGATTCTGTGCGAAGCCTTGTGGCGTGCCCGGTTTGTCGGTTGAGGTATAACCACTGACGGTAATATTGGCTTTTAAGTCACCAACGCGGCGTTGTACGCGGTCAATGATGTTTTTCTCGGTGTTGGTCACCGGCCTGGCCTGCGCCAGCACCGAATTGATCTCTTCCTGACTCAGCGGCCAGGTCGACAGGCTGACGTTAATCACACCGCGATCGGATAACCAGGCGAGGTCATTGCGCAGATCGTTATCAGGAGTCACCAGTCCGCCGGCGTAGCTGGCAAACGAACAGGTGAAAAGGCCTGCCGCGACCA
>NZ_JBKJYW010000474.1:0-2565 GCF_046715635.1 Serratia sp. (in: enterobacteria) | reverse complement strand
GCCATCTTTATGTGGCCCGGTTCGGCCACCGCGCTGTACCAGCCCGGTAAAGCTAAAGCAGATGTCGGTTGGTACGTTGGCGCTCATCCCGAGCAGTTCACACATCGATTGCCACCCCTTGAGGACTACTGACATTGGGTACAAGGGCGTAGCAAGTGCCACGCCCTACATCCATTAAGCTTTAACCATCTCTTTTTCGATCAACAGGATCAAGATGTGGATCGCTTTGATATGGATTTCCTGGATACGGTCAGCGTAGCCAAAGTGCGGTACGCGGATTTCCACGTCGGCGCTACCGGCCATTTTGCCACCGTCTTTACCGGTCAGGGTGATCACTTTCATCCCCTTGGCGCGGGCCGCTTCAATCGCTTTGATGATGTTGCCAGAGTTGCCGGAGGTGGAGATCCCCAACAGCACGTCGCCTTCACGGCCAACGGATTCCACATAGCGCGAAAACACGTATTCATAGCCAAAATCGTTGCTGACGCAGGACAGATGGCTAACGTCAGAAATCGCGATGGCCGGATAGCCTGGGCGATTCTCACGGTAGCGGCCAGTCAGCTCTTCTGCGAAGTGCATCGCATCGCAATGCGAACCACCGTTACCGCAGGAGATCACTTTCCCGCCGGCTTTAAAGGAGTCCGCCAGCAGCACTGCCGCGCGTTGGATGGTATCAATGTTGGCGTCATCGCTAAGGAATTTAGCCAAAGTATCAGCCGCTTCATTCAGTTCACTGCGAATTAAATCGTGGTACATAGAGATCGCCTCTTGTTGTGCGGTGGCATCGTCAATCTTTCGTCTCGCAGTGTAACGGATTGCAGAAAAACCTAGAAGCGTTGCGACGCAAACAGCGCTAGTGTGAAACGACCCGGCGATTTTTTGACAATTGATGCTGTCAGTTTGTGACTTAAGTTGTAATTAAAGTGTAAATACATTGATAAAAAAATGGGTATGGACTAAAACCATTAGATATACACAACAGGTCAGACCTCTTACTACTTCGGAGCTTCTTATGATGGTTCTTAGTATCGTTGTTTTACTCGCGCTCATTGGTGTGGTGTTTTATCACCGAGTGAATCTGGCTCTCAGCAGTCTGCTGCTGTTAGCCTATACGGCGGCCATGGGCGTTATTGGCCTTTGGACCTACTGGATGCTGGTACCGCTGGCAATCGTGCTGCTGCCGCTGAACATCGTTTCGCTGCGCCGCTCACTGCTTTCTGCCCCGGCACTGCGCGCCTTCCGCAAAGTGATGCCGCCAATGTCCACCACGGAAAAAGAAGCCATCGACGCCGGGACCACCTGGTGGGAAGGCGATCTGTTCCGCGGCCAACCGGATTGGAACAAGCTGCACAACTATCCGCAGCCCAAGCTGACGGCAGAAGAGCAAGCCTTTATCGACGGTCCGGTAGAAGAAGCCTGCCGCATGGCCAATGACTTCCAGATCACCCACGAACTGGCCGACCTGCCGCCGGAGCTGTGGGCCTATCTGAAAGAGCACCGCTTCTTTGCGATGATCATCAAGAAAGAGTACGGCGGGCTAGAATTCTCCCCTTATGCTCAGGCTCGTGTCCTGCAAAAACTGGCGGGTGTCTCAGGTATTCTGGCGATCACCGTCGGCGTGCCTAACTCCCTCGGCCCAGGCGAGCTGCTGCAACATTACGGCACTGAAGAACAGAAAGATCACTACCTGCCAGGCCTGGCGCGCGGCGACGAAATTCCTTGCTTTGCACTGACCAGCCCAGAAGCGGGTTCCGACGCTGGGGCCATCCCAGACGTAGGCACCGTGTGCATGGGCGAATGGCAAGGCAAACAGGTGCTGGGCATGCGCCTGACCTGGAACAAGCGCTACATTACCCTGGCGCCGATTGCCACCGTGCTTGGGCTGGCCTTCAAGCTGCATGACCCAAGCCGCCTGCTGAGCGATAACGAATCCCCCGGCATTACCTGTGCGTTGATCCCAACCAACACCCCAGGGGTGGAGATCGGCAACCGTCACTTCCCGCTCAACGTGCCGTTCCAGAATGGCCCAACCCGCGGCAACGACGTGTTCGTGCCGATCGATTACATCATTGGCGGGCCAAAAATGGCCGGTCAAGGCTGGCGGATGCTGGTTGAATGCTTGTCGGTTGGCCGGGGTATCACTCTGCCATCCAACTCCACCGGCAGCCTGAAATCCGTGGCTTTGGCGACCGGCGCTTACGCCCATATTCGCCGCCAGTTCAAAATCTCTATCGGTAAGATGGAAGGGATTGAAGAACCGCTGGCACGCATTGCCGGTAACACCTACGTGATGGATGCCGCTGCCTCGCTGATCACCTATGCGTTGATGCAGGGCGAAAAACCTGCGGTGCTGTCCGCCATCGTGAAATATCATTGTACCCACCGTGGCCAGCAGGCCATCATCGATGCGATGGATATCACCGGCGGTAAAGGCATCTTGCTGGGCAAAGCCAACTTCCTGGCCCGTGCCTACCAGGGCGCGCCGATCGCCATCACGGTGGATGGTGCCAATATCCTGACCCGTACCATGATGATCTTTGGCCAGGGGGCGATCCGCTGCCATCG
>NZ_JBKJYW010000473.1:0-10086 GCF_046715635.1 Serratia sp. (in: enterobacteria) | reverse complement strand
GCTGTTGGTCGTCTCACACGCGATCCCACCGATTTAAGGTGGCGAAGCAGGGACGTCCTTTCGACGCGTGCAGATGATTTCAAACGATTTATTGCGGCTTGGACTATCATTGTTAAAGGGTCTGCCGAATGAGCAAGACCCGTTAATAACGAGGGTGCGCTGATGACTACTTCAACACATAAAAAGGTTAAGGAAGATAAACGTCTGAGCGATGGACCGGACTGGACGTTCGAGCTGCTGCAAGTTTATCTGGAGCAGATTGACCGGGTCGCAAAGCACTACCGGCTCGACACCTATCCGCATCAGATCGAGGTCATTACCTCCGAGCAGATGATGGATGCCTACTCCAGCGTCGGAATGCCGATCAACTATACCCACTGGTCATTCGGCAAGAAGTTCATCGAAACCGAGCAGCGCTACAAGCATGGCCAGCAGGGGTTGGCCTATGAGATCGTGATCAACTCCAACCCGTGTATTGCCTATCTGATGGAAGAAAACACTATCACCATGCAAGCACTGGTGATGGCTCATGCCTGCTATGGGCACAACTCGTTTTTCAAAAATAACTATTTATTCCGCAGTTGGACCGATGCCAGTTCGATCGTCGATTATCTGCTGTTTGCCCGCCATTACATCAGTGAGTGTGAGGAACGCTATGGCGTGGAAGAAGTCGAAAAGCTGCTGGACTCCTGCCATGCGCTGATGAATTACGGGGTCGATCGCTACAAGCGGCCGCAAAAAATCTCGCTGGTGGAAGAAAAAGCCCGCCAAAAGAGCCGTGAGGAGTATCTGCAAAGCCAGGTCAACTCGCTGTGGAAAACCCTGCCGCGAGTCGATCGCGAAGCTCTGCCGGAACAGGCCGTGCGTTTTCCACGAGAGCCACAGGAAAATATTCTCTATTTTATGGAGAAAAATGCCCCATTGCTGGAGTCCTGGCAGCGTGAAGTGCTGCGCATCGTGCGTAAAGTGAGCCAGTATTTCTACCCACAAAAGCAGACTCAGGTGATGAACGAAGGCTGGGCCACCTTCTGGCACTACAGCATCCTTAACCACCTATATGATGAAGGGCGCGTGACGGATCGCTTTATGCTTGAGTTCTTGCACAGTCATACCAATGTGGTCTACCAGCCACCGTACAACAGCCAATACTACAACGGCATCAACCCGTACGCGCTGGGCTTTGCGATGTTCCAGGACATCAAACGGATCTGTCAGTCACCGACCGAAGAAGATCGCTACTGGTTCCCGGATATCGCCGGCAAAGACTGGCTGGATACCCTGCACTTCGCCATGCGTGACTTCAAGGATGAGAGCTTTATCAGCCAGTTCCTGTCACCGAAGGTGATGCGTGATTTCCGTTTGTTTACCGTGCTGGATGACGATCGCAACAATTACCTGGAGATTTCAGCGATCCACAACGAAGCGGGCTATCGGGCGATACGTCAGGAGCTGTCGGCTCAGTACAACCTGAGCAACCATGAGCCCAATATTCAGATCTGGAATGTGGATCTGCGTGGCGATCGCTCATTAACGCTGCGCTACATTCCGCAGGACCGGGCACCATTGGATAAAAGCCGCCGCGAGGTGATGAAACATCTGCATCGCCTGTGGGGATTCGACATTATTCTGGAGCAGCAAAACGAAGATGGCAGCGTAGAATTGCTGGACCGCTGCCCACCAAGACCCAACGCGTTATAAAGCGGCAATATGACAAAGGGGCGCATGCAGCGCCCCTTCAACTAGCTGATTACTGGAATGACACCCAATTAACGACGCGCTTCGGTCAGATCGCTTGGCATAGTGCCCTGCATGCTCTGCCAAATGGCCCCGCTCTCTTTACCGTAGTTACGCACGCAATCCATCACCTGATCGTACATTTTCTCATGGCACAGGCTAGACAGCTTGTTGTAGAAGGTCAGTGCGAGTTTGCGCGCTTCCGGGTTGGAGAAGTAATAGCGGCCAACGCGGGTATATAGCCCTTTCAAGCCATTGAGGATCAGGCCATAAATCGGGTTGCCTGAGGCAAAGGCCAAGCCACGGAAAATTTCATAGTCGAGCTGGTTGAAGGCATCCGCCTGATCGTCAACCAGCGCCGCTTTCGCCAGCACTTCCTGCGCCTGCTCCGGATGGTTACGCACCGCCGCACGGATAAAGATCGAGGCAATATTGGTACGCACCGACAGCAGATTATCGATCAGTTGCGGTACGCTGTTGTGATCGAGCCGGGCCAGGGTTTCCAGGATATTAAGGCCGGAAGTTTCCCAAAAATTATTCACCTTGGTCGGTTTGCCGTGCTGAATAGTCAGCCAGCCATCACGGGCCAATCGCTGTAGAACCTCACGTAATGTGGTGCGCGTGACGCCAATCAGTTCTGAAAGCTCACGTTCCGCGGGCAAAATAGAGCCGGGAGGGAAGCGGTTATTCCAAATACTTTCAATGATATACTCTTCCGCGAAACCGGCAGGACTCTGCGCCTTTATAACCATGTGTTTGATGTTCCGTAACGACGATAATCAGTAATTGTAATCGGCAGATCATACCAGATCGCCGGGGCATCACATAGCGAGAGCCAAAAACAATAAACGAAAGTGTGCATAAGCTGGCAAAAAGATGAAAAAAAACACTTCGCCGAAATTTCAAGCTATTAAGGCTTGGTCATTTGCATCAAGCCCACTGCCGTTGTTAGGGTATGACGGCCAACTCACTATAAGGTTTCGCAAAAACAAGCATGGATATGACAATTCGCTCGGCATTGGTAAAGAACTTTCTCGGGGCATCCCCCGACTGGTACAAACTGGCCATCATCAGTTTTCTGGTGATCAATCCCTTGGTGTTTTTCCTGGTCAGCCCTTTTGTGGCGGGCTGGTTACTGGTTATCGAGTTTATCTTTACGCTGGCGATGGCGCTTAAATGCTACCCGTTGCAGCCTGGCGGGTTACTGGCCATTGAGGCGGTGTTGATCGGCATGACCAGCCCCGCTCATGTCAGCGCGGAAATTGCCAGTAATCTTGAGGTGCTACTGCTGCTGGTCTTTATGGTGGCAGGCATCTACTTTATGAAGCAGTTGCTGCTGTTTGTGTTTACCAAACTGCTGCTTAACATCCGCTCAAAGATGTTGTTGTCCCTATCCTTTTGCGTTGCTGCGGCACTGCTTTCTGCGTTCCTGGATGCCCTGACCGTGGTCGCGGTAGTGATCAGCGTCGGCACGGGTTTTTATTCGATCTACCATAACGTCGTCTCTAATCAGAAGAGCGATATTAGTGACGATAGTCGCCTGGAAGATACCGACCATAAACAGACGCTGGAACAGTTTCGCGGCTTTCTGCGCAGCCTGCTGATGCATGCAGGTGTAGGCACTGCTCTCGGGGGCGTAATGACCATGGTAGGCGAGCCGCAAAACCTGATCATCGCCAAAAGCGCCGGCTGGGGCTTTGGCGAGTTTTTCCTGCGTATGACTCCCGTCACGCTGCCGGTGTTCGTTTGCGGTTTGCTGGTTTGCCTGCTGGTTGAACGTTTGGCGGTATTTGGCTACGGCACCAAACTGCCGGAACAGGTGCGTAGCGTACTGAAAGAGTTCGATCGCCAGGCAACCGCCAAGCGAAGCCGCCAAGAAAAGATGAAATTGGTGGTCCAGGCGTTAATCGGCTTATGGTTGGTGATAGCACTGGCCTTCCACCTGGCAGAGGTGGGCCTGATTGGCCTCTCGGTGATCATTTTAGCGACCTCGCTGTGTGGCGTAACCGATGAGCACGCGATCGGCAAAGCCTTCCAGGAAGCGCTACCCTTTACCGCGCTGCTGACGGTGTTCTTCACCGTCGTGGCGGTGATCATTGAACAGCAACTGTTTACTCCAGTGATCCACTATGTGCTACAGGCACCGCCGAGCTCACAGCTGTCCCTGTTTTATCTGTTCAACGGTCTGCTCTCTTCCGTTTCTGATAACGTTTTTGTCGGTACGGTTTACATTAACGAAGCTCGGGCGGCACTGGCGGACGGAGCAATTTCACTGCAACAGTTCGAACTGCTGGCGGTAGCAATTAACACCGGCACCAATCTGCCTTCGGTGGCTACACCCAACGGGCAGGCGGCTTTCCTATTCCTGCTGACCTCTGCCCTGGCGCCGTTGGTACGCCTGTCTTATGGCCGCATGGTCTGGATGGCATTGCCTTATACGTTGGTGCTGACGCTGGTCGGCCTACTGTGTGTGCAGTTTACCTTGGCACCGGTAACGGAACTGTTAGCCCAATGGCAGTGGTTAATGCCGCTACCACTTGACGCGACGGCCCCAATCGCTGCACATTAAGCGCCGTGACCGCCTCCACAACCCACGATATTTTTCACTGAATCGTCTTTAGGTAGCTGGCAGCGGGGATGAATTGGTTTACACTGCCGGTTCAATTGCTTACTGCATGGAAGAATATAGATATGTTGCAATTCTTTAACCGCTGCTCGCAGGGGCGCGGTGCTTGGCTGTTGTTGGCTCTGACTGTATTGGTACTGGAGTTGGCTGCCCTCTATTTTCAGCACGTGATGCTGTTACAGCCTTGCGTAATGTGTATCTACGAACGCGTCGCGCTATTCGGGATTTTGGGTGCGTCGCTGCTTGGTGCATTGGCACCGAAGTCGCCGCTGCGCTATGTAGCGATCCTGCTGTGGATATATAGCGCCTGGGAAGGTTTGCAGTTAGCCTGGAAACACACGATGATCCAGCTGCATCCGTCGCCATTTAATACCTGTGATTTCTTTGTCAGCTTCCCTTCCTGGCTGCCGCTAGACAAATGGGCGCCTGCGGTGTTCCACGCTTCGGGTGACTGCTCGGTGCGTCAGTGGCAGTTCCTGTCGTTGGAAATGCCACAGTGGTTGGTGGGGATTTTTGCTGCCTATTTACTGATCGGGATTGTCGTTCTGCTCAGCCAATTTGTACGCCAACGTAAACGTGATCTGTTTGGTCGCTAACGGTAAACATGACAAGATCGGCGCCTGAGGGCGCCGTTTTTATTGCATCGGATGTGGTTGGTCGGCATCAAGTGTGGGTAAAGTAATACACGAGCACGATCAGTACTCCGGCCACGGCAAACAGACGCACCATCTTCATCATCAAACTCTCATCACAGGGCGGAGGTGTCCACAAACTACCTAAGATTTTGTTTAAAAAGAAGCGTCCACCTGACGTTTACGGCGTAATTTACATAACATTAACTTTGGTTGCGGGATATATCGCCCACCTTTGGCAATTTCCCCCTTTCAAGCACAGATATATTGGCTACACTTAATCACTGGTTGGGCGTTTTTCATTCACCGCATTAATACTTAGAGTAGGATCTAAATAAAATGATGACGTGTATAAGCCACTCCCCTCATCCGCCCTGATTTATTTACTCTCTCGTTCAACTTTTGTTTAACTTTTCCGCCCGGTAAGCGTGCTATTTAGGCTATGCTCTGTGTGATAAAACGCTGTACGTCTACTAGGCCGTAGGGGTTCAACCACCGAACGATACAGCCAATGAGATAGACAGAGTATGTTTAGCAAGGGATCACCATGTCAGAAAATAACATCAATCTGCAAACTGTCCTCATTACGCTTCCTTATGTAGACTGGAATACCACCTCACCTTCCACAGTGGATGCCGTAGCTGCGTTGGAAAGCGGCAAGGTGCTGTATTTCCCCCATCTGGCCTTTAGCCTGACCGACGCAGAGAAAACCTTGCTCAGCCCGGAATTGGTTGACCCCAAACGCAAGAATATTAGCTATCAGCCAGAGCAGCAAAAGCTGACCGGAGTTGCCCTTGAGGCTAAACGCGAAGCGGTACATAAATTACTGGCACGCCACTATCAGGCCTGCCAGCATTTGATCAATTCCGTACTGCCCGAATATCGGCATGCAGTGCAGATGCCTACCAATAGCCTGCGTCTGCACCCAATCTCCGCATGGACTGCCGCGACCTCATGGCGCAAGGACGACAGCCTCCTGCATGTCGATGCGTTCCCTTCGCGCCCCAACTATGGCAAACGCATTTTACGTATTTTCACCAATATCAATCCTCATGGTGAAAGCCGACTGTGGCGCGTTGGCGAGCCGTTCCCTGAATTGGCACAACGTTTCCTGCCACGCCTTAAGCGCTACTCGCCCTTTGCCAGTTGGTTGCAGGATAAAGTTGGCATTACCAAAACGCGCCGTAGCCACTACGATCACCTGATGCTGCAAATGCATGATGCCATGAAGGCAGATAAAAACTATCAGGAAAGCGGCCCCCAGCAGGCAGTTGAATTCCCCCCTGGAAGCAGCTGGATCTGTTTTTCCGATCAAACTCCCCATGCCGCCATGGCCGGGCAATATATGCTGGAACAGACTTTTATTTTACCGGTGAGCGCCATGAAAACCCCGCAGAATGCACCGCTGAAAGTTCTGGAAGGGTTATTACACCGGCCATTAATCTAGCGCCTGGCAAACCTGGCTTCTCAGCCGATCCACAGCTCATTCGGTGGATCGGCCATAACTTCGATCTGTGTCACCCTAATAGTTGAGAGGATTTGGTATATTAATTACGCAGTAGTATGCACATCACCGACTTAAACAGGAGGTTGTATGTACAAGACTATATTAGCGCCCATTGATCTGGCTGAAATCGAGTTAACGCAAAAAATCATTCCCACGATTAATTCACTGGCAAAAATCGACTACCCGCATACCCATTTCTTCGCCGTACTCTCCCCCATGCTCTCTTATTATGAATATGAGCTGTCGCACCCCGAGCGGTTGCTGCCAAGCGATGATGAGCGAATACAGATTGCGTTGGCGGAGTTAAAGAAAGCCGTTACGGCGTTTGATATCCCGGAAGGCCGAGTGCACTGTTCGGTAGAAATTGGCGCGCCGAGAGATCGGATTTTGAATTTTGCAGAAGAGATCAACGCCGATCTGATCGTTGTCGGTTCGCGCAGACCAAGTATCACTACCTTCTTGCTTGGCACGACGGCATCATCGGTCGTCAGGTATGCCAAAACCTCGGTCTTGGTGGTGCGATAAGGCTACTGCACAGGCTGCCTTTAATACCGCGACACCTTAAGCTTGAGACAGGTGGGAGTCATTGCAGGTTAGCCGACCGTTGAGCGCAGGGATGCGCGATACGAGCCCCCATGGACGGGTTCACGGCGTGTCGGTGTTCTGCATGACTCCCACCTGTAACACTATTCGATACAGCTACTTAGTTTATTTCCACATACCATCACTTACCTGGCCCAGCTAGGTTTGTTGAGGATGTGGTCCTGCCAATCCACGACTTCGCTTTCACGCACCGCGATATGGCGTACGGTAATGCGCTCACCGTGCATTGCCGCTTTTGATCCGCTGACCAACGGGTGCCAGTCGAACAGAGGTTTCCCCTCACCAATCAGGCGATAGGCGCAGGTTGGCGGCAGCCAATCGAATGTGGTGAGGTTTTCGCGCGTCAGCTTGATGCAGTCTTCTTCCAGTTCAAAGCGGCGCTCGTAGTTGCGGCACTGGCAGGATTTGATGTTGAGCTGATCGCAGGCCACGTTGGTGAAGTAAATTTCATCGGTATCTTCATCGATCAGCTTGTTCAGACAGCATTGCCCACATCCGTCGCACAGCGATTCCCACTCTGCCTCAGACATTTCGTCCAGCGTCTTCTGTTGCCAAAAAGGGAGTTGTGACATATCGACTTCCGAAAATAGGTAAATGAACAAACCACCTGCAAGCAGGTTCAAGGGGGCACACTATATAGACACTGAGCGCAAAAGGAAACGTTTCCCCGGCGGCCCCTGCCTGCTGCAACGGCATCTAACGTGGATAGTAACAGTGTAAAGCAATAAAGAGGTTTCTGCCTGCAACACCCAGAAGGCCCGACAGGCAGAAAGACAGAGCGGGATTAAATCACTCGGGTACTGAGGGTCTTACCGTTAAGCGAGATTTTCAGCATATCGCCGGAAACCATTGGCCCCACCCCTTGAGGAGTCCCTGTCAGAATGATGTCGCCCGCACGCAGCGTAAAGAAACGGCTCATATAGGCGATCAACGGCAAAATGGGGTTGATCATATCGCGGGTATTGCCCTGCTGACGCAGTTCGTCATTGATCGACAAAGACAACTCGGCATTTTGCGGATCGCCAAATTCAGCCACCGGAATAAAACCGGAAATTGGGCAAGAACCATCAAATCCCTTGGCTTTTTCCCAAGGTTGCCCCGCCTTCTTGAACCCGGCCTGCAGATCGCGCAAGGTCAAGTCCAGCGCCACGCCATAGCCCGCAATGGCACGGGCCACGCGATCTTCAGTGGCCTGCTTTAACGGGGTGCCAATCAGCACCGCCAACTCGACTTCATGATGAATCGACCCCAGCCCCTTGGGGATCGCTACCGGTTGACGAATATCACACAGTGCCGTTTCAGGTTTGATAAACAACACCGGCTCAGACGGGGTGGCACTCCCCATCTCCTTGATGTGATCGCTGTAGTTGCTGCCTACGCAAACCACTTTGCTTACCGGGAAATCAAGCAACGCTCCTTGCCAGTCTCTATGTTGATACATACCGCCTCTCCCAACCACAATGTAAGGGCCAGATAACCTCAGCCCATGATACGTACGGGGTGCCATTCCAGACACCTTGCAGGTGCCAAGCTATTGACCGATACCGTCGGCCATCATTCCCACGCTGATCGCAAAATAATACGAACGATTCCAGTGCATGAGAGTACGGAAGTTATCATAAACCAAGAATGCGCGTCCTTGCATATCATCTGGAGCGATCACCCAACTACGCAAACCAGAGGCCGATAATGGAGAACCATCCGCTAACACCACGCCTTTGGCCGCCCACCGTTCCTCGCGATGCCCCTGGGCGTCTTTCAGCCCCAGTTGGTCAGCATTGAAATGCGCGGGCAGTTTGACTTCACGGCCCCAGCCAACCCCAGCCTGCCAACCCTCGGTAGCCAGATAGTTGGCGGTGGAGGCAAACACATCGTCGAGATTATTCCAGATATCGATTTTACCGTCGCCATCCCCATCAGCGGCATAGGTCAAAAACGAGGTTGGCATAAACTGGCTCTGCCCCATCGCCCCCGCCCAGGATCCTTTCAGGTTGCCCGCATCGACGTGACCCTGCTCAATAATCTGTAAGGCTGCCATCAGCTGTTTGGTAAAGAATGCTTCGCGCCGTCCTTCAAACGCCAGCGTCGCCAAGGCAGAAACAACATCTTCCTTACCCTGTATCTTGCCAAAAGCGCTTTCCATACCCCATAGCGCGACAATATATTGTTCCGGAACACCGTAACGCGCCGTCACTCGCGCCAGCCGTGGCTGATATTGCTGAAGCATCTCACGGCCCCGCTGGATCTTCCACGCGGGCAAGACACGGCTGAGATAATCATCCAGAGTGATTTTCTTTTCCAACTGATTGCGATCGGCATTAATCACCCGATCGACAAAGTGCGCGTTGGCAAAGGCGCTCTCAACGGTAACCGCTGGGATACCTTGTTTGATGGCCCGCCGCTTCAGTTGTTCCACATAGGCCGGGAACTCCGCCGGATCACGCCCGGTTTCTGCCAGCGTACTCCCGGTCGGCTGCATAGCTGGCGCTGGAGCCGCCGCCACCTGTTCAACGCTGCTTGCCAAAAGAAGTAGCGTTAGCATCATCAACATCTTCTTCATGATTTTCCCTACCTGTGACGACCTGCCGCCAGATGCAGATGATGCTTAAAAGCTGGCGTTAACACAGGGTTGAAAATCGACGCCCGGTTATTTTTTGGCGTCAGACAAATGAAGGTTTAATAGGTTTTCCACCGGCGGTGGGAACTGCAGATAAAACCCTTCCTGTTGCAGGGCTTCTTTCACTTTTTCGATATCCGCGGAAGCCAATTTCTTACGGCCGTCGAGCGACAGCATCATGGCATACTGCGGAGTGCCAAAACTTTTCATCAGATCTTCCGGCACCCGAGAGAAATCGTCTTTTTTTTCGACATAAAGATAAGTCTGATCGCGCTTGGCACTTCTATAGATGACACAAAACATTTTTAAAACTCTATTTAATTGAGGCAGCGTCTTGCCTGGATATAACTCTGACTATAACATGCTT
>NZ_JBKJYW010000472.1:0-4786 GCF_046715635.1 Serratia sp. (in: enterobacteria) | reverse complement strand
CGCTGGCAGCGTGACCTGACGGACTCCACGGTGCTGCGTAACCTGGGCGTGGGCTTGGGCTATGCGCTGATTGCCTATCAGGCCACCATGAAAGGCATCAGCAAGCTGGAAGTGAACCGTACGCACCTGCTGGACGAGCTGGATCACAACTGGGAAGTGCTGGCCGAGCCGATCCAGACCGTGATGCGCCGCTACGGCATTGAAAAGCCCTATGAGAAGCTGAAAGAGCTGACCCGTGGCAAGCGCGTGGATGCAGCCGGTATGCAAGCCTTTATCGATAGCCTGGAACTGCCGGAAGACGAGAAAACCCGCCTGAAAGCCATGACGCCGGCTAACTACATTGGCCGCGCCACTACCATGGTTGATGAGCTGAAGTAAACGAACAAGTGCCCCTCACCCCAACCCTCTCCCACAGGGAGAGGGTTGGGGTGATGTGGGCAAGTACAGCGGTAGTCTGAAACACGTTCAGTTCCCTCATCAGCATTGAAATGGTGCAGTGTTATTGCCTGATGCATGGGCCAATCTGTGGCACGTTCAGTCCCCTCTCCCTTTGGGAGAGGGTTAGGGTGAGGGGCATTGATGTCACTAAATCCCCCTCCCCGATCCCAGCTTTATGTCACCAACTTCGATAAGCTATCCTTACTTTTTTACTAAAAACCGATGAAAGTTCGCCGACATCACTTACAATGCCTGATAACGAAGTTTGCCGCTCAGGCTGTGAGATAAGGATAGATATGGCAACGCTGAAAGATATCGCGGCCGAAGCAGGGGTTTCACTGGCGACGGTCTCCCGGGTTTTGAATGACGATCCCACGCTCAACGTCAAAGAAGAGACCAAGCATCGCATTCTGGAAATTGCCGAAAAGCTGGAATACAAAACCAGCAGTGCCAAAAAGCATCTGACTAACGCGGTGGTACAGCACCACGTGCTGGCGCTATACAGCTATAAGCAAGAGATGGAAATCAACGATCCTTACTACCTTTCCATTCGCCACGGTATCGAAACCCAGTGCGAAAGGTTGGGGATTGAACTCACCAACTGCTACAAAAACAACCAACTGCCGGATCTGAAAAAGATCACTGGCGTGCTGATCGTCAGCAAGCCTGCACCTGAGACCCTGCGTAAGGCAGCGGCGTTAACCGACAACATCTGCTTTATTGATTTTAATGAGCCCGGTTCCGAGTACGACTCGGTGGATATCGATCTGGCAAAAATCAGCAAAGAGATCATCGACTTCTTTATTGAGCACGGGGCCAAACGCATCGGTTTTATCGGCGGTGCCGATGAGCCGAATAAAGCGGATATCCGCGAAGCGGCCTTTGTGGAATATGGGCGGCTAAAAGGCGTGGTTCGCGAGCAAGATATTTACCGTGGTGATTTCTCTAGCGCCTCAGGTTATGAGCTGGCGAAAAAGATGTTGGCAACCGCGGATTATCCTGCCGCGCTGTTTGTTGCCTCAGACTCCATTGCCATTGGGGTACTGCGCAGCATTCATGAGTTGGGGCTGAAAATCCCACAGGACATCGCCCTGATCAGCGTGAACGATATCCCAACCGCGCGTTTTACCTTCCCACCGCTTTCCACCGTACGTATCCACTCGGAAATGATGGGGATCCAGGGGGTCAACCTGCTGCTGGAGAAATTCCGTGATGGCCGTGCTCTGCCGCTGCAGGTCTACGTGCCCAGCAAGCTAAAACTGCGTGAAACCACCAAATAACTGACAGCTCAAGTCTCGCAATGTAGGGGCGCCGCATGCTGCGCCCGTTAAATGCAGCACCTATCTCGCATCCAAACGCCTAATTATTAGTAAAAAATACTAATAATAACGAGCCTTTTTACCTTAAAACCTGCCAATTATTGCTACCACTCTCCGCCTAACATGCCAATCCACCGTTTCTTTAACCCGATCACAGATCCACCAGCGCATCGGGTATAAAGCGTGATCGAGTTAAAGCAAAACAAATTATCAGCTATATTTTAGTAAATGTTTTACTAAAATCCATCCCAAGCATTGACGCATTCCAGCCAAGACTGCGGCCTACAGCATTCAGACCAGGAGAGATGACGTGAATAATTGGGAAAACTTTCAATACCTGCATGAGAACCGAATGGCTCCCCGTGCCTACTTCTTCTCATATGACTCACTTAAACGTGCCCAAACCTTTCAGCGCGCCCTCAGCAGCCACTTTATGGCACTCAGCGGCCAATGGAGCTTTAACTACTTCACCAACCCGCTGCTGGTGCCCGAAGACTTTTATTCACAAAGGATGACTGACTGGGGCCAGATCACGGTGCCCAACATGTGGCAAATGGAAGGCCATGGCATCCTGCAATACACCGATGAGGGCTTCCCCTTCCCGATCGATGTGCCTTTCGTGCCGACAGACAACCCAACCGGCGCTTACCAACGTAGCTTCACACTAGGTGAACAGTGGCGCGGGAAACAGACCATCATCAAATTTGATGGGGTTGAGACCTATTTTGAAGTCTACGTTAACGGTCAGTATGTGGGCTTCAGCAAGGGCAGCCGCCTGACCGCCGAATTTGATATCTCCAATTACGTGCAATCCGGGGAAAACCTGCTGGCCGTGCGCGTCATGCAATGGGCGGATTCGACCTACATCGAAGACCAGGATATGTGGTGGACGGCCGGCATCTTCCGCGATGTCTATCTGGTGGGCAAAGAGCCGGTTCACGTGCAGGATCTGACCGTTCGCACCGATTTTGCCGCCGACTACCAAAGCGCGACCCTGTCTTGCGCGCTGGAGATTGAGAACCTGTCTGGGGCACCGCTAGCAGACTACGTGGTCGAGTATGCCCTGTTTGATCACGGTAACCTCCTGGCGCAGCACTGCCTAGGCGCACAAACTCAGACCTGTTTTGCTATACATCTGGCAAATCCAATCCAGTGGTCAGCGGAAAACCCTTATCTCTATCAGCTGTTTATCACGCTTAAAGACCAAAGCGGCAGCGTGCTGGAAGTGATACCTCAACGCGTCGGGTTCCGCGATATCAAAGTGCGCGATGGCCTGTTCTACATTAACAACCAGTATGTGATGCTGCACGGCGTCAACCGCCATGATAACGACCATCTGAAAGGCCGTGCGGTAGGCATGGATCGCGTTGAAAAAGATCTGATCCTGATGAAGCAGCACAATATCAACTCGGTACGTACCGCCCATTACCCGAACGATCCACGCTTTTATGAGCTGTGCGACATTTACGGGCTGTTCGTGATGGCCGAAACCGACGTCGAAACCCACGGTTTTGCCAACGTGGGCGATCTGAGCCGCATCACCAACGATCCGGCCTGGGAAACGGTATTCGTCGATCGTATCGTGCGCCACGTTCACGCGCAAAAGAACCATCCGTCAATCGTGATGTGGTCGCTGGGCAATGAGTCCGGCTACGGGTGTAACATCCATGCGATGTACCACGCCACCAAGGCCATCGACGATACCCGCCTGGTGCACTACGAAGAAGACCGTGACGCCGAGGTGGTGGATATTATCTCCACCATGTATACCCGCGCGCCGTTGATGAATGAGTTTGGTGAACACCCGCACGCCAAACCACGCATCATCTGTGAATACGCGCACGCCATGGGGAATGGCCCCGGCGGCCTGACGGAATATCAGAACGTGTTTTACCAGCACGATCATATTCAGGGCCACTACGTTTGGGAATGGTGCGATCACGGCATCCTGGCGCACGATGAGCAAGGCCAGGCATTTTACAAATACGGCGGCGACTTCGGCGACTATCCGAACAACTACAACTTCTGCATGGACGGGCTGATCTTCCCGGATCAAACCCCAGGGCCGGGTCTGAAAGAGTACAAACAGGTTATTGCACCGGTGAAGATCCGCGCGCTTGAGGCTCGGCTTGGCACCTTCCTGGTTGAGAACAAGCTGTGGTTTACCAATCTGGATGACTACACCCTCATCGCCGAGATCCGCGCAGAAGGGGAAACGCTGGCAACGCGGTCTCTGCGGCTGAAAGATCTGGCGGCCAACTCTTCACGGGAAATCCGCCTTGAGCTGCCTGAACTGGATGAGCGCGAAGCCTTTGTCAACTTCAGCGTGCGCAAGAACTCCAGCACGCTGTACAGCCCGGCCAATCACGAAATCGCGGTGTACCAGTTCCCGTTAAAAGAGAACACTGCGCAGGCAGCAGGCTATACCAACCTCAATGCACTGCCGCTACAGGTAGCAGAAAGCCGCCTGGCGTACTGCATCAGCGGCCAGGATTTTACGCTGACCTTCTCCAAGATGAACGGCAAGCTGACCTCCTGGATGAGCAACGGGGAAGAAATCATTGCCTCTGCCCCGGCGTTAAGCTTCTTCAAACCGATGATCGATAACCATAAACAGGAGTATCAAGGCCTGTGGGAACCCGCTCACCTGCAAATCATGCAGGAGCACTTCCGTACGTTGGACGTCGTTCAGAACGAGGGCCGCGTTGAAGTCACCGTCACCAGCATTATCGCCCCGCCGGTCTTCGACTTCGGCATGCGCTGCTGCTATCGCTACCAGATCAATGCGGAAGGCCAGCTCAACGTGGAACTCAGCGGCGAACGTTATGGCGATTACCCTTATGTGATCCCGGCCATCGGGCTGGATATGGGCATCAACGGCGGCTTTGAACGGGTGAATTATTATGGCCGCGGCCCGGAAGAAAACTATCAGGACAGCCAGCAGGCCAACCTGATCGATATCTACCAGACCACGGTGGCCGAGATGTTCGAGCACTATCCGTTCCCACAAAACAACGGTAACCGCCAGC
>NZ_JBKJYW010000471.1:0-8275 GCF_046715635.1 Serratia sp. (in: enterobacteria) | reverse complement strand
GTCAGTGACGGGCATCAAGGGCAACACCGGGCAAACGGCCTACGGGGCCAGCAAAGCGGCGATGATCGGCATGGGGAAATCTCTGGCGCTGGAAGTGGCGCGCTTTGGTATCCGGGTGAACTGCCTGTTGCCCGGGATTATCGAAAGCGATATGACGCAGGCCATTCCGCCGGAAGCGCTGAAAGCGCTGCGCAAGCAGATCCCTTTGCGCCGCCTGGGTAAAGCCAGCGAGGTGGCGCGTACCACCGCGTTCCTGATCGGTGATGACAGCCGTTATATGACGGGCCAAAGCCTGGTGCTTGACGGGGGGTTGACCGTCTGAACGCACTCCTGTCTTATGTCGGGGCACTCTCTAACATGTGCCCCTTTTTATTACTCATCGGGCTAACCTTTTCATTACTTTCTTACCTTACATTTCCGTGAATTTATTCTGATTCGTTTGATTGTTACCCCGCCATTCATGCGTATTTCCCGATAGATGTACTTTTTTAGATAGGTAGGGGTTATTTTTTTCATTCAATGTATTTGATTTTCTTTTGGGATTATTCCCTGGTGAATGCTTGTAGGATGCCTCTGTGTTTAATTCTCCATCAGGTGATAGGGGTGAATATAATTGAATTTTGCATCAAAGTGTTTCTATGTTGTATTTTCTGTTTTTATGATGTTGCCATCGTGTTGCTATGAATTAACCTTGTTGCTCTATTAGTTTATTGCTGAACTGCTGATTTTAATCTAAACGTTAGCCAAGTTGAGTGGGATCACGGGCAATTAGCATAGTTCTATGACCTGGCTGTTACCTGATTGCTTATCGGCTATACTCCACTCAGGATCCAGGATGTCATCCGAAGGCAGGGGCTAATGCCCCCTGAGCGTGGTTGTGGAAATAAAAAGGAGGAGAAATCCACATATTTTTGGTGAAAAGTCAAAGAGGTACTATGACCAGTCGTAAACACTTAACTCCTTCCGAAGTGGAAAAACTGCTTGAGGCAACGCTGAAAGGCAAGAACCCAGAACGTGATTACTGTTTGATTTATATGTGTTTTATTCATGGTTGCCGAGTGAGTGAAATCAATAGCTGGCGGCTGTCAGATATCGATCTTGAAGGCGACAATATTTATATTCATCGATTGAAAAATGGCTTCTCAACCGTTCATCCTCTGTATGTCCGCGAGCGGAAGTGTTTACAGCGTTGGATGGCCAAGAGACAGCATTACCGTGGCGCGAATAGCGAGTGGTTATTTCTTTCTAACCGGGGATCTCGTTTATCACGCCAGCGTATTTATTGGCTCATTCGTAATTACAGCGAGGCAGCTAACCTGGAGGTCAATGCACATCCCCATATGCTGCGTCATGGCTGCGGTTTCGCCTTGGCGGACCGGGGAATTGATACGCGTTTGATTCAGGATTTTCTTGGCCATAGGAATATTCAGAATACGGTGCTTTATACGGCAAGTAATGCTAGAAGGTTTAAGGAAGTATGGTGACTGGAGTATTGATAAATATGACTAATGAGTCACTTTGAACTAAATTGCAACATACTCTAAGGATACTCAAAAATAATGTCAACACTAACTATTCAATAATTCACCTTACCCAAAAAACACATTGTATAACAATAAGTTAAAATTATTTTGTCATAAAAATCCTCTTCGGTCATACCCAAGTATTTTCTTGCTTCCTTCCTAAAAAACCAATCTCAGATTTTGCTCGCTTTTCGAGTGGATTATAATCCTTTTATTTCTACATTTATTAACATAATTAACTGAAGTTTGAGTTTTTAAAGGCCCTCCATGGCACATTAAACCAAAGGAGTCACTTTAGTTCAAAATGAATCGTTTGACTGGAAAGGTATTGCCACCCAATCGCTATTTGCGAAGGTGGTTTCCAGTCGATGAACTAAATAAAAAGGAGTGACATAGGGTTATGTCAAAAATAAACAAATGCGCGCATTGAAGTGTGCATTATTTAAAAGGAAAAGTAGTATGAACAAGAACCTGATCGCCGTTGCTGTACTGGCCGCCTCCGCGTTTTCTACCGCTGCGTTCGCTGAAGACGGCAAAGTAAACTTCTCTGGTGAGATCATCGATCAAGCTTGTACCGTGCATGCTGACTCTGAAAACCAGACCGTTACTTTGGGTAAAGTTTATGTTGGCGCATTCCAGGGGCGCGCTGGCGTAACTGCTGCCTCTAAGGATTTCTCTCTGGTCCTGCAAAACTGCCCAGATACGGTTAAAGCTGCGACAGTACGTTTTGATGGTATCCAGGTAGCGGGTAACGATTCCGTTCTGGCGCTGACCGATGGGCCAGATGTCGCTGCTGGCGTTGGTGTTCAGATTGCTGACAACAACAACAAGGTGATTAACCTGCACACGGATTCAAGCGTTTACCCACTAAGCAGCACCGAAGATAACGTGCTCGGGTTTGTTGCACGTTACTACTCTACTTCTGCCACTGTAACTGCTGGTAAGGCTAACGCAGTGAGCAACTTTACCATTATCTATCAGTAAGTTTTATCCGCTCGGCTCATACGGGCGGTATAAAGCGGGTCAGGGGAGCGAAAGCTACCCCTGGCCTTTCTCCTCAATGGTCGAAGTGGTGAATAAGAAATGAAAGTCTGGCGGAGCACAATAGTCGCAGCGCTATTACTAACCTTTGGTGCGCAGGTGCAGGCGGGCATTATTGTCGGCGGAACGCGTTTGGTTTATGACGGTGCTAAAAAAGAAGCCTCTCTGGGGATTAATAACCCGGATAAGGTACCGTACCTCATTCAGTCCTGGGTTGACACGCACGAAGGGGATTCTTCTAAAGCGCCATTTATCATTACTCCCCCTTTATTCCGTTTGGATGGTGAACAGAATAATATTCTGCGCGTAGTCCGTGCTGGGGGGAATCTACCGACCGATAAAGAATCTCTCTATTGGCTGAACATCAAATCTATTCCTTCGGCCAAGAAACAGGAAAACAGTCTGCAAATTGCGGTCAAGACGCGCATCAAGCTGATTTATCGCCCACAGGGGTTACCCGGAACGTTAGAGGAAGCCGCCGAAGCATTGACTTGGCAGCGTAGCGGTAACGCGGTTCAGGTGAATAATACATCGCCCTATTATATCACTCTATTCTCAGTCAAGGTTAATGGTAGCCCACTGAAAAATGTCAGCATGGTTGCTCCGAAGTCTAGTGCGCGCTTCGATCTGCCAGCCGGTATCGTTGGTGGGGCATTGAGCTGGGAAGTTATTAACGATTACGGCGGTATTACGAAACCGTTCATCGGGAATCTATAAGGCATTAACCAGGATTAAATACAGCTAATCCCTGCACAGGTAGTTCAGGGAAGGGACGCGGCTTGCCGGAATTTGCTAGTGCGGCTGATAAATGGAGTTAAATGGATGAAAAACCCGAAGCGTATAGGCTATCGCGGATTTAACCGTACCCCGCTGGCGTGGTTGATTTCATGCCAGGTTGCGATGTCAATGGCAATACCCGGTAGCGTACAGGCCCGAGATTACTTTAACCCGGCACTGTTGGAGCTTGATAATCCGTCTCAGCGGGGGGCTGATCTGACGGTTTTTGAAGATGGCCTGACTCAGGCTCCAGGTACGTACAGGGTTGATGTCTATCTTAATGGTGCGATGATCGATACCCAGGATCTTGATTTCTCCCTGCAGCGGAGCCCGGCAGGTGAGGATAGCCTGCAGCCTTGCCTGAGCAGCGAGATGCTGGAGGGCATGGGTGTGAAGCTTGCTTCCTTCCCCGCTATCGAGGCTTCTGGGCAGTGCGTGAATTTGGCGCAGATCATTCCCTCGGCATCGGCCTCGTTCCGTTTTAACCAGCAGCGGTTGGACATCAGTATTCCTCAGGCTGCGTTAAATTCGACCGCCCGCGGCTATGTTTCACCGGATCAGTGGGATCAGGGGATCCCGGCGTTGTTGGTCAATTATAACTTTAGCGGTGCCAACAGCTGGGCACGGAGCAGCGATAGCTCGGACAGCAACACCTATTATCTCAACCTGCGTTCCGGGATCAACCTTGGTGCCTGGCGTCTGCGTAACTACTCAACTTGGAATCGTGACTCTGATGGCGAAAGCCACTGGGATTCCATCAATACCTATTTACAACGCGACATCGTGGCACTGAAGAGCCAACTGATGCTGGGCGACAGCTCCTCGCAAAGTGAGGTGTTTGACAGCGTGCCTTTCCGTGGCGGCCAGCTAGCTTCGGACGATGACATGCTGCCAGAGAGTTTAAGGGGTTATGCACCGACGGTGCGCGGAATAGCCCGCAGTAATGCTCAGGTCACTGTTCGCCAGAACGGCTATGTGATTTATCAGAGCTATGTGCCACCCGGCGCCTTTGAAATCAGCGATCTCTATCCGACGGCAGGCAGCGGCGATCTGCAAGTGAGCATTAAAGAGAGCGATGGTAGTGAGCAAAGGTTGGTAGTGCCGTTTGCTTCCGTCCCGGTGTTACAGCGGCAAGGGCGTTTCAAATACAGCCTGACCAGCGGCCAATATCGCTCGTCCAACAGCAACGTGGATGACACGCTGTTTACTCAAGGCACGGCAATCTACGGCTTGCCTTGGGGGGCGACCCTTTACGGCGGCGTGCAGGCTGCCAGCAAATATCAGGCACTGGCTTTCGGCTGGGGGCAAAACATGGGGGCTATCGGCGCGTTTTCTGCCGATGTTACCCAGGCTTGGTCTAAACCTGAACATCTTGACAAAGAGAGAGGTCAGTCGTGGCGTGTGCGTTACGGCAAGAACTTTGTCGAAACCGGAACCAGCTTCACTTTGGCTAGCTATCGTTACTCGACGGCGGGGTTCTATACGTTGCAGGAAACGTTAAATACCTATACCGATGGCAAATCATCACAAAGTCAGAATCACAAGAAGAGCCGTGCTGAACTGTCGATGAGTCAAACGCTCTGGGAAGGTGCCGGCTCACTGTCGCTCAGCCTGTACAACGAAGATTACTGGAATGATAGGCGCCGTAACCAGTCGGTGAGTGTTGGGTACAACAATAGCTGGAACAGTATCAGCTATGGCCTGAACTACACCTTCAGCAGAGATGGTTATGACAGCAATGGCGATCGTGTCAACTATGACGACCATATTGTCGCCTTTAATATCAGCATGCCACTGGGTGGGTGGTTGTCTGACAGCTATGCAAGCTACAACCTCAATACCAGCCGCAAAGGCACCACCAGCAATTCAGTCGGCCTAAACGGTACCGCATTACCCAGTAATAACCTGAGCTACAACGTCAGCCAGGGGTACACCAGCCAAGGGGTCGGAGCTTACGGCAATAGCAGCCTTGGCTATCGTGGTGGCCTGGGTAGAGTTAACGTGGGGTATGGCTATAACCGTTCCGATCATCGTCTCAACTACGGTGTACAGGGCGGGATCCTCTTGCACGAAGACGGTTTGACACTCTCGCAACAGATGAATGAGACGGCCGTGTTGGTCAAAGCACCGGGAGCCAAGGGTGTCAGTATAGCCAACCAAACAGGGGTTACAACCGACTGGCGTGGCTATGCCGTGGTGCCTTATGCCACGGTGTATCGCAAAAACAATATTGCGATAAACACCACTACCCTGCCGGATGACGTCGATATGACGATAACCAGTCAGACGGTGATCCCAACCCGTGGTGCCATAGTACGCGCCGAGTTCAAACCTAATGTTGGCCAACGGGTATTGATGACCCTGTTGAGGCAGGGCGGTGCACCTGTACCGTTTGGCGCTACCGTAACCGATAGCAATGGTGGTGACAACGGCAGCATCGTCGGTGACGGTGGTCAGGTGTTCCTCTCTGGGATGGCCGGCAGCGGCAAGTTGCAGGTCAAATGGGGCAACGCCGCGTCACAACAATGTCAAGTGTCTTACAGTTTGCCGGAGCAAAAAGAAAGCACCGGGATCCGTTTGATAAATGGCCAATGTTTATAAAGGCTTTAATGATGAATAAATTGAAATCGTTAGTGCGTTATTCAGCCATCGGGGGAGTTATTGCCTTGGGGTTGGGGATGCTGCCGTCGGCGCAGGCCCTCGTTGGGCAGTGTGAACCTGCAGGCTCGACTATGAGTTATCACTTTACGTTTAATCAACTGTTCGACCATCCGGATAAGAACACCGCTGGTAAGACTTTTGATAAGGTGAATGAGGCCGAACGTGTGTGGCAGAACGAGGGGGACGGGTATCTAGTCAACTGCGACTGCGGCAGCGCAACTCAGATGAAAGAGTCGTTTATTATGGCGGTCCCAAGGGGGACGCCTCTGCTGGAGGATGGGAATGGTACCAGGCAGTTTTATTCGTTGAGCGGTAGCGAAGATTTTTCTGCTGCTATGGAGGTGTATATCGCTGGTGATGTCAATAAATATTTCTCTGTGCCTTTCCCCGGAAATGGATGGAGGGGTAATGGTTTTTATAACCGGCCCCAGGATTGTAAGGGCGTATTATATGATAGCGGTGCACAAGGGTTCGTTTATCTTTATTTCAGACAGGCGGTTATTGGTACGTCGACAATAACCCATTCTCCCTTGTTGGATATCTATATTAATTCCGATCCCAATGTAAGCCGTGGGAGCAGGCCAACGGCGACAGTGAGCATGAGTGGTACGATCACCGTACCGCAAAAATGTGAACTTAAAAACTCAATGATTACGGTGCCCTTTGGCAGCATTATGTCCACCGATTTTAAAGTTAAAGGCCAGAAGCCGAGCACCGTCCAAATACATGAAGAAACCCTGTATCTGGAGTGTACCAACTTATCGACACGCGCGAAAATCAGTTTGCTGTTTGAAGGTGAGGTAAATCCCCACGATCCTACAGCCCTGAAGACCACCACCACCAATGGTTCGGTGACGATGGATAATGATGATATTGCGATCAGAATTGAAGAAAAACGTAATGGGAATACTCAGGTAATTTCGCCTGGAGACAAGCTGTCTATGACAATGAACGGCTTGGGTAATATCGATAGTGATAGTCAGATGACATTGAACATCTATCCTATTAGCACGACTGGCAAAGCACCGAAAGTGGGAGACTTTGAAGCAACCGCGACTATTACGGTAAAAATGGAGTAAACCCGTTTGTATCGGGAATGTCAGACTTTCTGCGAAAGTCATTTTAACTAAAATGGAGAGGGATATTTATTATGGATATGAAAGCAATTTTTAAAACGACTGCATTGTGCCTGGCTCTCGGTGGGATGGGGGTCAGCTACTCGGCTCTGGCGGTCGATGCACGTATAAAGATCACCGGTACAGTTAAAGCGTCGCCGTGTACGGTCGATGCCGTGGGGGGGGATGTCAATGTCGATCTGAAGGAGATCAAGGCTCATACTTTGACTGCGGGTGCCGGGAGCCCATGGGAGGATTTTAGCCTGGATCTGAGTGATTGCCCAGTTTCAACCACTGACGTTATTGCGACATTCACCGGTACGGCAGCGGATGAAAGCGCGGATCTGTATAAGAACGCCGCGGCCAATCCTGCTGGTTCTGTGCAGATTGAAATGGTTGATAGGAGTTCACCAGGCGTCAATCGCCGCTTGGGCAGCGGCAGTGATATGACTGTGCAGGTCGATCACGCCACCAATACGGCGACTTTCCCGCTGAGGGCGCGCGCTTTTAGCACTCACGGTGGTGCAACCCCAGGCAGTATTGAGGGTGTTGTGCAGGTGGCACTTACCTATCAGTAATCACCTGTAACACCCACTAACCATAGAAAACCTGGCCCCATTTTCTAATGGTAGCTTTAGCTTTACCTGTGTCTGTTGAGTTGATCGTCTGGGGCTTATTTCATCGTTTATCGCTGGCTTTATTTTCAATGCGTTTTTGACCAATAATAAGAAAAGATAACTCTCATCAATAAGAGAGGGAATGACATTTTTGCACACCAATTTATCAAGGAAGTAAAAAAGGGAATTCGGCAGAAATGGGAGATTTAATATGACAACGGTTCATACCTATCAGAGAGGGAGTGCACATTCCCCCAGTCCTTACGGGCTTAAAGGGGACGGGGTGATTGTAATGGAATCTTGTCCCATTACGGCACTCGGCATGCGTAATATTTTGGCCCAGTCCTGTGGCCTGACGGACGAGGTACAACGGGTCAGCAATCTGGCACAAATCCCGGGATTGATGCGTCATCGCCCGGCTCGGCTGCTGATTATGGAACTGTGCTGTGAAGAAGAGTCGGGTCTGGATGGTTTGAGGCTGATTGCGCTTTGCCTGGAGCATTGGCCATCCACGGCGATGATCGTGTGTACCGCACTTGAC
>NZ_JBKJYW010000470.1:0-11007 GCF_046715635.1 Serratia sp. (in: enterobacteria) | reverse complement strand
TCATCTTCCAGCAACGAGATCTGATGCTCGCGCAGCATCGTCACCAGCCGTTTTTTATTCTCGTCCGACATGCTGGACCCTTGCGGGTTCTGGAAATGGGTCATCAGCCAGCAGGCCTTGATCGGATACTGCTCAATCGCCTGCTGTAGCGAATCCAGATCGATCCCATGCTGCGGATGGGTAGCGATCGCCACCGCTTTCAGCTTCAGGCGTTCCAGCGCCTGCAACGCGCCGTAAAATGCCGGGGATTCAATCGCCACCGTGTCCCCCGGCTGCGTGACCGCTTGCAGGCTGAGGCTTAACGACTCCATCGCCCCGGCGGTGATCACTATCTCATCAGGGGAGACCTGCATCCCATTCAGCGCATAGCGTTGGGCAATATGGCGACGCAATGCCTCGTTGCCCGGCGGCAGATTGGCAAGCGAACTGTGGGGTGTGAATTTTCGGGCCACGCTGCTCAGCGCCCTGGCCAACTTGGGTTGCATAAACAGGGTGGCATCCGGAAAGGCCGAACCGAAGGGCACAATCTCCGGATCCTTACAGGCTTGCAACACGTCAAAGATAAAGGCGTTGATATCCACCTGTTCGCTCACCAGCAGTTTTTCGCCCCGGATGGGCTGTGGTAACGCCTGTGAACGAGCCGCCACATAATAACCAGACTGCGGCCGCGCCACGATCCAGCCCTGGCTTTCCAGCAGTTGGTATGACTGTACCACCGTCATCAGGCTCAACCCGGCACGTTTACCACTTTCCCGCAGCGAGGGCAGTTTGTCCCCGGCACGCCATACCCGGCTCTGGATCTGTTCGCGGATCTGCTGGGCGAGCTGTTCATATCTGGTCATACAATTCCAACTGTTATAGTAAAAAGTGAAATAACTGTCACTGTTATCGTTACTCTACTCCATGCTCTACTTAGCGCAAGTTTTAATAAGCAAGCTTTCGCTTTCCTAAGAGGCCGATTATGAACAAATCAAGGAGGCTCCATGTTCGGACTTGATGCATTGGAGCTGGCACGGATCCAGTTTGCCTTCACCGTTTCCTTCCATATTATCTTCCCGGCGATCACCATCGGCATGGCCAGCTATCTGGCGGTGCTCGAAGGCCTATGGCTGAAAACCGGCAATCAGGCTTACCGGGACCTGTATCACTTCTGGTCCAAAATCTTCGCCGTCAACTTCGGCATGGGCGTGGTTTCCGGCCTGGTGATGGCCTATCAGTTCGGCACTAACTGGAGCTTCTTCTCCGAGTTTGCCGGCAGCATCACCGGCCCATTACTGACCTATGAAGTGCTGACCGCCTTCTTCCTCGAAGCCGGTTTCCTGGGCGTGATGCTGTTTGGTTGGAACCGTGTTGGCCCCGGCCTGCACTTCTTCGCCACCTGTATGGTAGCACTCGGCACGCTGATCTCCACCTTCTGGATCCTGGCCTCCAACAGCTGGATGCAGACCCCGCAGGGGCATGAAATCATTAACGGCGTGGTCGTGCCGGTTGACTGGTTCAAAGTGATCTTCAACCCGTCCTTCCCTTACCGCCTGCTGCATATGACCACTGCGGCCTTCCTGTCTTCGGCCTTCTTTATCGGCGCCTCGGCGGCCTGGCACCTGCTGCGTGGCCGTGATACGCCAGCTATGCGCAAGATGCTGTCAATGGCTATGTGGATGGCACTGATCGTCGCCCCTATCCAGGCGGTGATCGGCGACGCACACGGCCTCAATACGCTGAAATATCAACCGGCCAAAATCGCCGCCATCGAAGGCCACTGGGAAAACCCGCCGGGAGAGGCCACGCCGCTGATCCTGTTCGGCTGGCCGGATATGGAGCGTGAAGAAACCCGCTTCAAGGTGGAAATCCCTTACCTGGGCAGCCTGATCCTCACCCACAGCCTCACCGAGCAGGTTCCGGCATTGAAATCCTTCGCACCGGAAGATCGCCCTAACTCCACCGTGGTGTTCTGGTCGTTCAGGATCATGGTAGCGCTGGGCATGCTGATGATCCTGGCTGGCGTGTGGAGTCTGTGGCTACGCTGGCGCGGTGGGTTGTATCAGTCCAAACCCTTCCTGTACTTCATTCTGTGGATGGGGCCTTCGGGGCTGATTGCCTTGCTGGCAGGCTGGTTTACCACCGAGATTGGCCGCCAGCCGTGGGTCGTCTACGGGCTGCAACGTACCGCCGATGCCGTCTCTGCCCACGGCGACATCCATATGAGCGTGAGCCTGCTGGCCTTTATCGCCGTCTACTGCTCGGTGTTTGGCGTCGGTTACTCCTACATGATGCGTCTGATCCGCAAAGGCCCACAGGCCCATGAAGGTGACGAGCCAAGCGGCCACGGCACACCGGCACGCCCGCTCTCAGCGGTACACGAAACTTTGGACGACAGGAGCTGAACATGGGTATCGATCTTCCGCTGATTTGGTTTGTGATCATCGTGTTCAGCACCATGATGTATGTGGTCATGGACGGCTTTGATCTGGGCATTGGCATTCTGTTCCCGTGGGTGAAAGATAGCCACGATCGCGATGTGATGATGAACACCGTAGCACCGGTATGGGACGGCAACGAAACCTGGCTGGTGCTTGGCGGGGCCGCCCTGTTTGGGGCTTTCCCACTGGCATATGCGGTGATCCTGGATGCGTTGGCCATTCCCCTCACGCTGATGCTGTTTGGCCTGATCTTCCGCGGCGTGGCCTTTGAGTTCCGCTTCAAGGCCAAACCGGAAAAGCGCCATATCTGGGACAAGGCGTTTATTGGCGGTTCAATCCTCGCCACCTTCTGCCAGGGCGTGGTGGTAGGGGCGATTATCGACGGCTTCCCGGTGGAAGGCCGTGCCTATGTTGGCGGCCCCTTCGATTGGTTCACACCGTTCGCCCTGTTCTGTGGTTTGGGCCTGGTAGTGACCTATGCGTTACTCGGCTGCACCTGGTTGGTGATGAAGACTGCCGGAAGCCTGCAGGCCCGGATGCATCGTCTGACCACACCGCTACTGGTTACCCTGCTGCTAATCTTGCTGACCGTCAGCGTCTGGACGCCGATCGCTCACCCTGAAATTGCGACCCGCTGGTTCAGCCTGCCGAACCTGTTCTGGCTGCTGCCGGTGCCGCTGCTGGTGCTGCTCAGCGCCTGGGGGATCTGGCACGGCGTACACCACGATGCCCACTATTCGCCGTTCCTGCTGACGCTGTTGCTGGTGTTTCTGGGGCTAAGCGGTCTGGGTATCAGCATCTGGCCGCTGCTGATCCCGCCGACCATCACCCTGTGGCAGGCTGCTGCGCCGCTACAAAGCCTGGGCTTTATGCTGGTGGGCGCGCTGTTTATTATTCCGATTATTTTGGTCTACACCTTCTGGAGCTATTACGTGTTCCGCGGCAAGGTGAGCCATGAGGATGGATATCACTGATGAATAAGACGATGAATGAGAACACCGCCACCATTCCCTGGTGGAAACGCGTTGGTTGGTTAGTGGTTATCTGGAGTGCCAGCGTCCTGGGGCTGTTTTTGGTCGCTTCGCTATTTCGCCTGCTGATGACCGCCGCCGGGATGAAACCGGAATAACCCCTACGGCTTCCCCATCGCTCCCAAAAAACGCTGTTGCATCTGCAACAGCGTTTTCAGATCCAGGTACTGATAATCCAGCCCGTGTTGGGCCGCGACCTCGGCAATAATCCTCGCCAGGGCCGGATAATGCCGATGGCTCCAATGCGGGAACAGATGGTGGGTCAGGTGCAGGTTGGCACCACCCAGCCAGTAACCAACCCAGCGCGGCGTGGCCTGCCAGTCGAAGGTGGTGGCAAACAGATGTTGATACCAGCCATGCACCATCTTGCCCTGCTCGGGAGCCTGATAAAAATTGGCTTTGGCCCAATGGGTACCGACAATCAGCATCACAAACACCAACGATGACAGCATCTGGCTCAGCAGATAAGTCAACCAGATCGTCGTGGTGCTGACCTCAGGTGGCATCAGCCATAGCGGTATTGCCAACGCCAACGTGAAGTGTGCCAGCTTGCTCAGCAAGAAAACGCCCCAGCCTTTGCCCCCCTGCAACATCATCTTGGGCGTCATGCGCGTTTTGCCAGCGCGATCCAACCAGTCAAACAGCCAGATGTAGTACGGGAAAGTCAATGCCGCCACTATCGGCCAGTAGTATTGCTGCATACGCATAAAGGTTTTGCGCTGCTGGAACGGCGTTTGCCGCAGCACGCCGTTCGGCTCAATATCCGGATCGTAACCTTCGATATTGTTGTAAGCATGGTGGAAGATGACGTGGCGCACCCGCCAACAGTCGGCGTCCAGCCCCAACGGGATGCTGACGACAAAGTTAAGCCAGTGATTCAGCCGTGCCCGTTTGAAAAAGGCGTTGTGCGAAGCATCGTGCACCACGTTCACCGTCAACATCATGGCGGAGAAAATAAAGCCGACGTAGCAGCCGAAATAGGCCCAGGCGTTTTGCTGTTGCAAACTGAGTGCGTAAAAACCCGCGCACAGCAGGATCAGCAGCAACACTTTGGCAAACATCCCACGGTCGGCAAAGCGGTGATCGCCCCGGTCAGCCAGATAGGCCTGGCTGCCACGCATCAGTGCCAGATGAATATCGCGGTGCTCCCGTTGGAACGCCAAGGGCCGCAACGGCGTGGTATCTGGCATCTTCATAGCGGCTGTTGCCCCATCGCACGCAGGAAGCGTTGCTGCTGTTGCAACAGTTCACGATAGCCGATACAGCGATAATCCATCGCGTAGTGTGGCGCAAGGTCGGCCAGGATGGCGGCCAATGCCGGATAATGGCGGTGATTCCAACCGGGGAACAGATGATGGGTGAGATGATAATTCAGCCCACCGGTCAGATGATGCAGCCACTGCGGCGAGGTTTCCCAGTCGCAGGCGGTGGCAAAGTTGTGCCGATACCAACCCTGCGGCATTTGGCCCCCTTCTGGCACCGCATAAAACTCGGCCTGCGCCCAGTGGGTCCCCAGCAGTAAGAACACCACCAGCAGCGAGGCCAGCATCTGGCTCAACAGATAGGCGATCAGCACCGTTTGCCAGCCGATGCCGTGTTGCAGGCAAACCACCAACGGGATCACCAGCACCACTAATATGTGGCAGAGTTTGCTGGCAATAAACACCGTCCAGCCCTTGCGCCCGGCCAGCACACCCTCGGCGGCCAACGGGGTTTTGCCCAACCGGTCTGACCAATCAAACACCAGCGCAATATAGGGTAGCGACAAGGCGGCAATCAGCGGCCAGTAAAGGTGCTGATAGCGCATGTGCGCTCGCCATTGTTGGAACGGCGTCTGGCGGAAAAAGCCGTTCTCTTCGGTGTCCAGATCGTAATGTTCGACGTTAGCATACACGTGGTGATAGCTGACGTGCCGTGTCCGCCAATAGTCAGGATCGACCCCCAGCGGGATGGTCACCAAACGTCCCGCCAGGCGATTCACCCAAGGAGTGCAGGCGAACGCGTTATGCGAAGCGTCATGATTGACGTTGACGTTCAGCAACATGCCCATCATGACAAAGGCAAAGTAGCACAGCATAAATGCCAGCCCCTGCTGCTGCATCAGGCTGAGCAGGTAGAACCCCACGCACAACAACAGCAGGACCACCGCCTTGACCCAACGGGCCACATCGGCAAAGCGGTGATCGTTGCGTCCGCTCAGATAAGCATGCGACCGGCGTTTCAGTTCACGATGAAACGCCTGCTCCCCATCCGCAGGGAAAGAGAGTGGCGGCAACGAGTCAGCCATGCGCAGTTTCCTTATGACGTCCCCAGCCAGCGGCGACGGCGCAGCCATGCACGGCAATGCCGCAGGTCATCAGCCACCAGTAAGGTTGGTGCCAACCCAGCGCCAGCAGCAACAGCAGCGGAGCGGCCAACGCCACCAGTAACCAGACTTTTACGCCCCAGTTACGGCCTTCGGCAATCCCACCCAGCGCCACCGCGCCTGCCGCCAGCAGCATAAACAGTGCCGCCTGCTCGCCGGTCAGGCCGTTGTAGCCATATCCGAAGCGATAAACGTAGCCCAGCACCAGGGCGAACAGCAGCAACGCACCACTCACCATACACCAGGCGGAACTACGGAAACGGGCGCTATGGGGCGAAGGTTTGCCAGGCAGTTTGAAGTAGCGCAAAAACGGCTGATTACTGGCCCAGAACGGGTTAACCGAAGATTTTTCCCCCCGTACGCCATAGGCGAAAGGCTCGGTCGGCAGCGATGGGCCAAAGGTGCCAAACAGCTTGTCCCAGAAGATAAAGCTGCCGCCAAAATTACGGTTGGAATAGGCCAGATCGTTGACGTGATGTACCCGATGGTGCGCCGGGGTAACGAAAATTTTTTCCAGAAAACCCAGTTTTGGGGTCAGCGCGTTATGGTTAAACAGTTGAATGCCGTAATGCAGGATCGAAACGGTGATAAACACCGAAAGCGGCACACCGGCCAGCGCCAGCAGCATAAAGAACGGGATCGACGTTAATGACGAATACCACGAGTTACGCACGCCCAACGAAAGGTTGAAATGCTCGCCCTGGTGATGCACCACATGCACCGCCCACAGCAGGCGGAAACGGTGATGCAGACGGTGTAACCAGTAAAAACCAAAGTCCCACGCCAGCAGGGCAAACAGCCACACCAGCGGGACCGGCCAGCTATCTACCAGGCCCAGGCTGAAATGGGTTGCCACATAGCCATAGCAGAAGATCTCCAGCCCCC
This sequence comes from Serratia sp. (in: enterobacteria), assembly GCF_046715635.1. Taxonomy (GTDB): domain Bacteria; phylum Pseudomonadota; class Gammaproteobacteria; order Enterobacterales; family Enterobacteriaceae; genus Chania. The sequence continues at coordinate 4,306 of NZ_JBKJYW010000470.1, read as the reverse complement.
GGAACAGCCATAACATGATATGCCCGGAGTTGAGGTTGAAGATCACATCATGCCAATCAACGCTGCCCCGGTTGCGCTTTTGCAGCCACAGGGCTTCGCCCAGCACCACGCACAGCATAAATACTATCGGTATAACCAGATCGGTCATGGTCGTTCTCCCTGACGAAAATCACTGACAATCCATCGAACATGCTGGCAGGCATAGCCGACGGCCATGGCCAACACCGCCCCACTGAGCAAATCCACCAACAGGTGACGACGCAGTTGCAGAATAGAGAAGGCAATCGCCAATCCCCAAACCGACAACAGTACGCTGCGCCATTTTTTCCGGCTGTCTGCCACGGCCCACACGGCCAGGGCCGTCAAGGCTATATGCAAAGAGGGTAAGCAGTTTTGTTTTGAATCAATCCCGATCAATGCCGCCAGCATGGTTGAGCTGAGTGAACTGCCTTGATCGACCGGGTAGTCCATCGTCGTCGGCCACAGCAGATAGATGCTCCCCGCAACAATAGCGGCAAGCTGCATTGAGCTTCTAAGCCATTTGATCCGGCTTAGCGGGCACAGCAGATAGCACAGCGGAACGATCAGGAAAAAAGACAGATACAGCCAAATGGCATGCGGGCTGAAGGGGATGGCGCGATCCAGCCAACTCGGCGTCAGCTGATAGCCCGTTCCTTGCCATCGGTCAGTGGCGTTATAAATCAGGCCGACAAAGCCCCAACCCAGCAGCATTTGCCATAGGCGATAGATCACCTGTTTCATGGTGCCTCCGGCAAACGCACGATGCGGCGGCGTTTGGCATCGAACTGCGGCATGATACTTTGTGCGGTCAGTTGCCACTCCAGCTGCTGCACCGCGATACCCTGCTGGGTAAACAGCGCGATCAACTGTTGCTGGCAATGCACCAGTTCTTCGAGGCTGCAGTCGGCCATCAGGTGCAGCCGTTGGCTAGACAACTGGGTCAGGCGATAATCCGCTACGGCGGGTAACGCGTTGGCAATCACCCGGCGGCATAAGTCGGCAAAGACTCGCTGCGCCGCCCCCTGCAATCCTGGCAGCAACAGTTGATCGTCACAGCGCCCTTCAATCCGCTCCAACGCCATGCTGGCCTGGCCGCACGGGCAAGGCTCCGCACGCCGTACCAAAATATCATCCAGCCGATAACGCACGATCGGCTGCGTACGGCGGGTAAAATCGGTGATCAGCGGGGTAAAGCGCTGCTCATCGATCCACTGCGGTTCCACGTGAATAAACTCTTCGTTCAGGTGTAAGGTCCCGTGGCTACAGGTGGCAGCCAGAAAACCTTCGGTGGCTTGATAGACTTCGCCCACGTCGGCAAATACCCGCTTTAGCCGTTGGCGATCCTGCGGCTCCAGCACCTCGGCCACCGAGATCACCTTTTTCACCTGTAGTCGTAACTCGCCCCGCTCGACCGCATTAGCCAACGCGCACAATACCTGCGCAGGTGCGACCACGATGGTGGGTTGCTCTCGTTCAATCTGCGGCAAGTGCTCGGCAAAGGGAGCAAACAGATCGTAAAACGTCAGGCTCAACCAGCGGTTGTTGACGCTGTGATACAGATTGTTGTCCGCACGCAGAAACAGCGCAACCCGCTCACCGGCAAACACCCCTTGCGGCAGCATTTTGGCCAGCATGCCGCCAGCCCAGATCTGCTGCTCCTGCGGGCTGACCACAAACACGCCGCGTCGCCCAGAGGTGCCGGTCGATAGACCTACGCTGTATTTGCCCACTTTTGGGGTGAAGTCACGTTCGGTTTCGCTGCGCGCAGCGCAGGCTAACAGCGTCTCCAATTGCAGCCCGGCAGTGTTCATCCGATCAAAATGCGTCATCATGATCGCTTTGTCCATTTCCGGCCATTCGCTCAACGGTAACAGACAGTATGGCCGGAAATAGGGGCTATGCGCTAATACCCGACGGGCAAAGCGTTTTAACTGACGCGCCTGATAAGCCTCCAGTTCTGCCCGTTCGGTGAAATGCAACTTGCGTGCTCGCAGGTAGTGCCACAGCGTCATCAGCGGGATCATAAATCCCCCTCATGGCACAACAGGATCTCTGCCGCGCCGCCGTGATGCAGTTGGTTGAGCGCTTCAAGGGTTTGGTAGTAGCTACGCGGATTATCCATGATCAGGTTCGCCAGCCGTGAAGGACCACGCAGTTGCTGGTAGTTCAGCGGCGACCATGCGGCATCGCTTGCCAGCAGCGTCCAGCCCGCGTCGGTTTGGACAAAGGCACCCAGATGGCCCGCAGCATGGCCAGGCAGAGGCACAATGAGGATTTGCCCATCGCTGCCCGGCAGCGCATACCCCTGCTGGAACGGTGCCAGTTCGGCTGGCAGACTCTGTAGCGGGAATGACTCCACAAACTGCAATGCGGATTCAAACTCTTCGGGGATCAACCCCGGTATAAATGCCCGCTTCAGGGCAGCAAAGCCGCGCAGCTCACGAGTTTGCTGCCAGCCCTCACCGGAACAAATCATGTTGAGGCTGCTGAAATCACGCAGGCCAGCGATATGGTCAGCATGAAAATGGGAAATAATCACCGCCTCAATATCACCCACACTGACACCCCGGCTACGCAACTGCTCAAGCAGCGCCTGCTGGGGGCTGAAATAGACCGGGGTAATCTGGCTATACAACCGGAAAATACCGCTGGCGGTGTATTGCTGGAAATAGCGGGCATAACCGGTATCCCATAGCCAGCGGCGTTCGCCCACCTCCAGCAGGTAGGCGCGGGAAGGGAATTTGCAGCTACGCATCGGCGAGCCACGCAGCGCCATGCAGCCAAGGTGGGTGCAATAGCCGATTTCAAAGGGGGTGATGTTAGCCATGCGCCGCCATCCCCTGCTGTTTCATCCATTGCCCGGTCAGCTCAATCCCTTGCTCCAGGCTATAACGTGGCCGATAGCCCAGCTCTTCAATCGCGCGGCTGTTATCCAGCGTCATATCAAAATAGGCAGCCGCCGCGCTGTAGCGCGTCAGCATCGGCTCCTTGCCGGTAAAATGAGCTATCAATTCCATCCCCCCCGCCACCGCCCACAACAGCGGGTAAGGCAGTGCCTGCACCCGATATTGCCAGCCTAGCTGCTGGGCCAGCAGTTGGTGCAGCATATCCTCCAGCCGCTGCGGCTGTTGGTTGGTGATGTTATAAATGCCGCCGGAAGGCAAACTCGCCCGATTGCTGGCCAGATCCATCGCATGCACTACGTTGAGCACAAAGGTCAGGTCCAGATAGGCTCTACCGCCGCCGGGCAGGCGCAGAGCGCCTTTATCACGCTGCATCTGCGCCAGGATCCTGGGCACGATCACTCGGTCATGCGGGCCAAACAGGCCGCGCGGGCGCAGGATCAGGTAGGTGGTTTGTGGATAGCGATGCAGCAGCCCGCTAATGCTCTGCTCGGCAGCATATTTGCTGGCGGCGTAATGGTTGGCAAACCGGCGGGCAGATTGACCTTCGGCGATGTTGTGATGATGCTTGAAATCAAAATAGATCGCCGGCGTCGAGATATGGATAAAGCGTTTCACGCCGCAGCGCCCGGCTACTTTGGCGAGCTTTTCCGTGACGTAGGTGTTGGCCTGGAAAAATGCCCGGCGATCGCCCCACGGGGAAGACTTGGCGGCACAATGCCAGACCACGTCATAACCTTTCATCAGCAGTTCGCACTGTTCCATCCCGGCACGGGTCAGATCCAACGGAGTAAACTTGGCCCCCAGCGCCACCAACTCACGGCCAACGGCCTCATCGCGCCCAGTGGCATGCACCTGATGCCCAGCAGCCAGTAACCATTCGGCCGCATTGCGCCCTAACCCACTGGTTGCTCCGGTTACCAAGACTTTCATGGCAGCAGAACCATGCCGCCCAGGGTCAGCCCAGCAGCGGTACCGATCAACATTACCGGCTGATTGGCATTCAGCCGGCCGGTGATCGCCGCCTCGTGCAGCGCGGAAGGAATTGACGCTGCCACCTGGTTGCCCCGGTAACGATAGATATCCACCAACGCCTCTGGCGCTACATGCAGCCTTTTGCGCATATGTTCCAGCGAGAGATGACTGGCCTGGTGCGGGACCACGGTGGCGATTTGTGTCAAGGTGAGCCCTGCAGCGCTCAGCAAGCGCTCAAGGTAGCCTTCTATCAGCGCCGAAGCCTGGCGGAACAGCTGCTTGCCCTTCATATGGAACAGGAAATCGCTGTCGTTCATCCCGGCGCGCGGGTTACAGCGCGTGCCACCGGCGCGGATTTCACACAAATCGCTGCCTTCCGGGTAGGTTTCCATCAGGTAGGACAAAAT
>NZ_JBKJYW010000469.1:0-3764 GCF_046715635.1 Serratia sp. (in: enterobacteria) | reverse complement strand
ACTGCAACCTGACCGCTTACGTCTATCAGAAAAAGCTGATGAAGATTGAAGCGACGGAAGGCTTTAATGTGAAATGTTGCCTGCGGGGCATCAGCCGTACCAAATGGGTTTATCACCAGCAGCGCGTTACGACGCCTCTGCTGCGGGTAGGCAAGAAAGGTGAGGGCAAATTCGAGCCTATCAGTTGGCAACAGGCACTGGATTTAATCGAAAAAAACATCAGTACCACCATCAAGGAACAAGGCAACGAAGGGCTGCTGCTGTCTACCCATGCAGGCAACATGGACTCGATAAAAAACGATATGGGCAAGGCGTTCTTCGATTATCTGGGCGGTTCGGTGAAACAGGCGGGGTCGCTCTGCTGCTCGGCAGTGACGGCGGCGATGATGCCAATGGTGGGGTTACGCTATGCCGATACCCGTGACACCATTGCCGACAGCCGTTTGATCATCTGCTGGGGCAACAACCCGGCGGTGACCATGCAGGCGTATTTTAAAAAATATCTGCGTGCGCAAGAGCAGGGCGCGCGCATCGTGGTTATCGACCCACGTTTTAACGAAACGGCCGCCAAAGCGGACGAATGGATCCCGATTGTACCAGGCACCGATACGGCGTTGGCGCTCGGGATGATGAAGATCATTATCGAAGAGCAGCACATTGACGAGGATTTCCTGCGCCAGCATACCGGCGCGGTGTATCTGGTGGATGCCAAAGATCAATTGGTGCGGGCCGATGCCAACGACACTGAAAGCTATCTGGTTTATGACTGCACTAGCCAAAGCCTGGTGCGGCATGACAAGGCGGGTATTATCCCGGCGTTGTTCCAGCACCAACTGCCAGCCGACAGCGGCTACCGTACGGTGTTCGAAACCGTTTACCAGCAGGCTGCGCCATGGACGCTTGACCGGGTCGCGGCCGAAACCGACATTCCCGCCCATACCATTTTGCGTTTGGCCCGTGACTATGCCACCACCGCTCCAGCGATGATTGTGCAAAATATGTCAGGCGCTCAGCGCACCGAATTTGGTACCTACGTGGCCGCCAGCCAATTCTACCTGGCCTTGCTCACCGGTAATATCGGCAAACGGGGAGCAGGGATCTGTGATGCGGGCGGAGCACGCCAAATGGCGAAGTTTGGCCCGATCATACCACCAGCGCCTGCGGTGAAGAAAATCACCCCGATACCGGTTGCCAAGGTGGGCGAGTGGGTGGCCAATGACCGGCCTTACCCGATCAAATTCTGGTGGATTATGACCATGGGGGTCATGACCCAGTTGCCTAACACCAACATGGTCAGAAAGGCGTTGGAAAAGGTTCCCTTCGTGGTGGTGGCCGATAACCTGATGAGCTCTACCGCGCTGTATGCTGACCTGGTGCTGCCGGTGACGACCATTTTTGAAGATGTCAGCCTGATGGCGGGCGTGCGTAGCCACTATGTGCAACTGATGGAGCAAGCGGTCGAGCCACCGGGTGAAGCCAAGCCGGATTATTGGATCTTTGCGCGTCTGGCGGAGCGTTTTGGCTTTGGCGAGGTGTTTAACCAGCCGATTGAGCATTACATCAATGCGTGTCTGCAAGGTTCCGGTATCACCCTGGAACAGCTGAAAAAAGGGCCGGTGCTGCCGGTGAGCGGCGACTGGATCCCGTTTGAAAATGGGGTGTTTCGCACGCCGACCCGTAAAGCCCACTTCTTTATTGAAGAGTGGCAGAAAAAAACGTTCTCGCCGGTCGTAACTTATCTGCGGGTGAATGAATCGCCGCAAGGCTCGCCGGAATTAGCCGCTAAATACCCGCTGATGGCGGTACAACGCAAGCTGGCCCGCAGCATTCACTCAAGCCACGGCATGAACGAATGGATCCTTGAGGTGCAGCGCAATCAGCCCAACGTGATGATCCATCCGCAGGATGCACAACAGCGCCGGATCAAACACGGCGACTGGGCCACCGTATTTAACCAGCGAGGGGAACATCGGGCGATTGCCGTGGTGACGACGCATATCAAACGCGGCGTGGTTTCCCTGGATAACGGCTGGTGGGAACAGCAGGGAGGCAGCAGCAGCCACGTCACCAATGACGCCGTAGAGGCGTTGGGTACCGGGCATTGCTGTAACAGTACGCTGGTTGATGTGCGGGCGGAGGGATAACCCATGACCAAACAATATGGCTTTCTGATTGATATTAAACGTTGTTACGGCTGTAAAACCTGTTCCATGGCCTGTAAGTCAGAGAATCAGACGCCACCCGGCGTGCTTTGGCGGCGAGTGCGGGAGTATGAAACCGATGGCCCGAACTCGGAAGGGTTTATTTCGATGTCCTGCAACCATTGTGACGATCCGCAATGCATGAAGGTATGCCCGGCGGATACTTATCATAAGCGCCCGGACGGCATTGTGGTGCAGGATCATGAGAAATGCATCGGCTGCCGTATGTGCATTATGGCTTGTCCGTACAACGCCCCGGTCTTCGATCCGCAGGAAGGTAAAACCAGCAAGTGCAATATGTGTGCCGAGCGGCTGGATGAAGGATTACCGCCGCGTTGCGTGGCGTCTTGCCCGGCGGGCGTATTGAAGTTTGGTGATATCGAGGAGTTAAGGAAAATCCACACTACGGATTGGGCGGTACTGGAGGCTAGGTATCACATGCCAGACCATCGCATCAGCGGCCCGAACGTGGTCATTATTCCAGCGGACAAATAAAAAGGTGCTGTCATGAACGAATATGAACTGCCGTTGGTGTTTTTTACCGTGCTTTGCCAATGGGGCATTGGCGGTATTATCGCCTTGACGCTCTATCGGTTGCGACCAACCTCCCAGATGTCCGTTGGGCAACTGAAATATCTGGTTCTGGGATTGTGGCTGGTGGAGGTCGTTGGCTCCAGTTTGTCACTGCTGCACCTGGGGAGCCCGTTTGGGGCTTACCGCGCGGTGGTGGGCCTGCCGCACTCCTGGTTAAGCCGTGAGGTGATCGCCTTTATCCTGGTGAATATCAGCCTGTTCCTGATGTTGGCAGTTTGCTGGCTGCGGCCGCAGAAGTCGGCCTTGATCACCACATTGGGAATGGTGACCTCGGTATTGGGGATTGCCGCCATTCTGGTCTCGGCACAAATCTACTACCAGATGGCCAGCCATCCGCTGTGGCATACGCCACTGACCCAATTGGCGTTTCTGAGTACCGCGTTACTGTTGGGGTTCGCTACCTTGGGGATCTATTTGAACTGCTGCGGCCTGGCCGTTCCGTGTACGGTTCGCTACGGTTTGCTGGTGGGCTGCCTGTTGCTGCTGGTCACGCTGGTGGGGCGTTACCAGATTGCCGGAGCCAGCGCTCAGGGGATCATGCTTTGGTGGCAGTTGGTTGGCAGCATGTTGGTGGGTGGTGTGCTGTTCGCGGTGCTTGGCCTGCGTACACGTTTGGCCCCATCGATAGCCGTGATAGCCGGAGTGGCATTGGTGTCGGGGGAGATTGTCGGGCGTATGCTGTTTTATCATAACGTCATGGGCCAATTCCCCTGGTTCTGATGCCATAAACTGAGGTCGGTCCAGCCCGTGCAACCGCCGAGCGGCGGGCCGACCCAACATCCTGCAGAAAAAAGCCTCAATACAGGGCTTGCCAGCATTCGGAAAAACCAGCTAATCTGAACTTGCCCGCTACCGCAAATGCCAAGTAGTCCAGGCCAGCAATGTAATTTACCAAAACAGAGAGTCAGCCGTAACAACGCCACGTTGATGGGGTGATCGCATGTTAATGACAGTGATTATTACTCTTTT
>NZ_JBKJYW010000468.1:0-4430 GCF_046715635.1 Serratia sp. (in: enterobacteria) | reverse complement strand
ATAAGGTCGCCTTTGGTGGCAAAGGGGCTAACCAGGCGGTGGCTGCCGGGCGCAGCGGTGCGGATATCGCCTTTATTGCCTGCGTAGGCGCAGACGATATTGGTGAACGTATTCGCCAACAGCTGGCGACCGATCGCATTGATACCCAACCGATTGAAGCTATCACTGGCAGCACCACTGGCGTGGCGCTGATTTTCGTCAATGCCGAAGGCGAGAACGTGATTGGTATCGATGCCGGTGCCAACGCGGCGGTCACTCCTGATTATCTCAACCGCTATCGGCAACGGGTTATCGATGCCGATGCGCTATTGATGCAGCTTGAGTCGCCGCTGGCAACGGTGATCGCTGCCGCCAAACTGGCCAAGCAGCACCAAACCCAGGTGATCCTCAACCCGGCTCCGGCCTGTGAGCTGCCTGACGAACTGTTAGCCATGATCGACATGATCACCCCGAACGAAACCGAAGCCCAGCGGCTGACCGGTATCGCGGTGAATAATGACGCTGACGCCGATCGTGCCGCCAAAATCCTGCATGATAAAGGCATTGGCTGCGTGATCATCACCCTAGGCAGCCGCGGCGTATGGTTGAGCGAAAACGGTAAGGGTAAACTGGTACCGGGCTTTAAGGTCAAGGCGGTGGATACCATCGCGGCTGGTGATACCTTTAACGGTGCCTTGGTTACGGCCTTGCTCGAAGGCAAAGTGATGAGTGATGCCGTGCGTTTCGCCCATGCGGCGGCGGCCATTGCCGTTACCCGGCCAGGTGCTCAACCTTCCGTGCCATGGCGTGAAGAGATTGACGCCTTTTTGCAGCAACAGGGATAACGCTTTGGCTACCATGAAAGATGTTGCCCGCCTGGCGGGTGTTTCAACCTCGACGGTCTCGCACGTGATCAATAACAATCGCTTTGTCAGCGACAGCGTGCGTGACAAAGTCATGGTGGCCGTGGAACAGCTTAACTATGCGCCTTCCGCACTGGCGCGTAGCCTGAAACTCAATACGACGCGCACCATTGGCATGCTGGTGACCTCCAGCAATAACCCGTTTTATGCCGAAGTGGTGCGCGGCGTGGAACGCAGCTGCTATGAGCGCGGCTACAGCCTGATCCTATGTAACACCGAGGAAGATGTGGCGCGTATGAACAGCAGCATGGAAACGCTGCTGCAAAAGCGGGTGGATGGCCTACTAGTGATGTGTACCGAAAACCACCGCCCTTCGCAGGATGCGCTGAGCCGCTATCCCTCTTTGCCGATCGTGATGATGGACTGGTCGCCGTTCGAAGGCGCCAACGATATCATTCAGGATAACTCGTTGCTGGGGGGGGAAATGGCTACCGATCATCTGATCGCTCGCGGCTATCGTCAAATCGCCTGTATCGCCGGGCCGCTGGATAAAACGACCGCGCGACATCGTTTGGAAGGCTATCGCCGTGCCATGAAGCGTGCCGGTCTTGAAATCCTGCCGGGCTATGAGGTGTATTGCGACTTTGAGTTTGAAGGGGGCGTACATGCCATGAAGCAGCTGTTGGCGTTGGCCGAACCCCCTCATGCGGTGTTTGCTGGCAACGATGCCGTCGCCGTGGGCGTTTATCAGGCGCTGTATCAGGCCGGGTTGGTGGTGCCACAGGATATGGCCGTGATGGGTTATGACGATATTGAACTGGCTAAATATCTGGCTCCACCGCTCAGCACCATTCATCAACCCAAAGATTCGCTAGGGGAGCTGGCGATCGATGCGTTAATCAACCGCCTGCAAAACCCCGAACGTGATGCCCAGATCCTGGTGCTGACGCCAGAGCTGGTGGAGAGAGACTCCGTCGGTTACCGCTAACTGGTCGCCTTCGCTTCTTTGCGTGATTTCTCTTTGCCGGTGATCAGGTTATTGCCGTCTTTTCTTCTTAACAGCGTAAAGACGAAGGCTGAAGCGACGGTCACTATCCCCATGGTAATAAAGGTGTAGTGGAACTGATCGATCATGGTGCCGATCTCCATCGAGCCATAGAAGCGCAACACGGCGGCGCTGATCGCCACGCCAAAGCTGATAGACAGCTGCTGTGTCACTGCCAGTACGCTATTGCCGGAACTGGCGTTGCCATCGTTCAGGTCTGCCAAGCTGATGGTATTCATGGCGGTAAACTGCGTCGACATCGCCATCCCTAGAACAAACAGCGGCAAAATCATCAGCCACAGTGGCATGCCTGGGCTTTGCAGTGAGAACTGCGCAATCAGTACGCCGATAATGATAGTGATACCCACCAACGTCTTACGATAGCCGAACCAGCGCAACACCTGGGTAACGGTAGACTTGGCCATCAGAGAACCCACCGCCGTCGGGGCCATCATGCAACCGGCGACAATCGCCGAATAGCCAAAGGCCACCTGCAGCATCAACGGCATCAGGAAGGGAACGCAGCCGGTCCCCAGCCGCGAGGCCACGTTACCGGCAATGCCGACGGAAAAGGTGCGGGTCTTGAACAGATCCAGCCCAATCAGCGGCTGAGCGTGGCGGCGGGCGTGAATGATATAGCCAAACAGCATCACAAAGCCGCTCAGGAACACCCCCAGAGAAATGTAGTTGGCCAGCACCTGCTCACCGAACAGCTCCAGGCCGGTGGAGATAAATACCAGGCTAAGACCAAACAGCATAAAACCGATGAAATCAAACGGCCGCTTTGGCGTGGTGAAATCCGGCATGTATTTGCGGGCGTAGACGATGCCGAGTAAACCTATCGGGATGTTAATCAGGAAGATCCAATGCCAGGTAGCGTAGGTCACCAGCCAGCCGCCAAGCAGCGGCCCCATTATTGGCCCAACCAGGCCAGGCATGGTGACAAAGTTCAGTACCGGCAACAGCTCACTACGCGGATAAGCCCGCAACAGGGCAAGGCGTGCCACCGGCATCATCATCGCGCCGCCAACCCCCTGCAAAATACGTGAGGCGACCAGGAAACTCAGCGTCGGGGACAAGGCACATAATAGCGAGCCAAAGGTAAACAGCGATACGGCGATAATAAACACCCGCCGGGTACCGAAACGATCGGCCAGCCAGCCACTCACCGGGATTAGCATTGCAACCGTCAGGGTGTAACTGATCACCGCCGACTGCATCGCCAAGGGGGAACGATCGAGGCTGTGGGCTATCGCCGGTAAGGCGGTATTGAGAATAGTGGCATCCAACGCCTGCATAAAGAACGCCATCGCGGCGATCCAAGGCAACCCTGCCATGCTGCGTGCAGATTTTGTCATCGTGATCCCATTTTCCTTCTATATATAGCTGCGGAGTTTACGCATTCCCCTGCAACAATGTTTGGCATGCTGTGAGGGCTGTGGTGCCGTCACTGGCGACTATGGCATCCACAATGGCCTGATGGTGTTGCAGCTTGATCACTTCATTACCGGTGATCGCCCGGAAATAGCTTTGATACACCGAGCTGAACAGGTTAGCAAACGAGGTGAGAAATGGATTGGCGCTGGCTTCATAGATCAGCTGGTGGTACTGGGTATCGACCTCAATCCAGCGTTCGCGGTCAAAATCCACGTGTAGCGCCTGCATTTCTGCCATCAACGTGACCAATCGCGCCTTCTGTTCCGGAGTGGCGTTGATGGCTGCCAATGAACAGGCCTGAGGTTCGAGCGACGTGCGCAGGATAAGGAAGTGCTGCATGACTTGGCCGAAGTTCTCCCTGGTCATCCACCAGGTCAGCAGATCCTGATCGAGGAAGTTCCATTGGCTTTGCGGCATGACCCTGGTGCCGATGCGGGGGCGCGGTAACAGCATGCCTTTGGCCGCCAGCATTTTTACCGCTTCACGTACCGCAGTGCGGCTGACGCCAAACTGTTCTGCCAAATCCATCTCACCGGGCAGAATGCTGCCGGCTTGATATTCACCGGCCAGGATCTGTTGGCCGAGCTTTTCTGCCAGCAGATAAGAAAGATTACGCTGTGCGGCCTGTTGTTGAGCATCGAATTGCATGGCTGCGGTTCCTTTAACTGCATTGTTATCTTTCATTTTACGCCAGGGAGCGCCAGCTTTTACGGCTGTTTTCGGGAAAAAGTGGCAAAAACGACGAACAAGACAGCGTTTTGCCGAAAAAATCCGCGCTTGAAAAGTTTTTTGAATTTAGGGGTTGCGCCCTTCTGAGAACTCCCTATAATGCGCCTCCACTGACCGGGAACAACGACTAAACAAGTCGCCCAGCCAGGAAGAGGTAACCCGGTGAAAACACCGAAATAAAGGTTGACTCTTCAGAGGAAAAGCGTAGTATACGCCACCTCGAGTTAGCAAGCGAAAGCGCGTAACTCACTGCTCTTTAACAATTTATCAGACAATCTGTGTGGGCACTCACAAGACGATATCCAGCTACTTCGGTAGCAAAAAAATATCAAGTCTTGAAGAGTGACCAAGCAGTAATTCATGCGAATGAATTATTA
>NZ_JBKJYW010000467.1:0-11365 GCF_046715635.1 Serratia sp. (in: enterobacteria) | reverse complement strand
TTCTTCAACAACGTGCGGTAGGCAATGCCATTCCCCACGCTACCGTAGACCACCTGCGACTGAATGGTGATCACATCAATGGGTGGTGGCCGCAGTTTAGAGCCTTGTTGCATGTGGACTTCCTTGGTTCATTGTTATTCAAGCGCAACGGTCGGCAGTGGTAACTCGCCGAGGTAGGGAAGTTTAACCTATTGAAGGGCATGGCTACAGTATGTAGCGGGAGAGTTTGATGATTTTTCATTGGATCACTTGCGAGTTTTCCTACGGCTATTCGTGATAGGAATCACAAAGCTTACCGTTGCCGGTTGCCTGGCGATCGCGTCCGCGGTATTACTTGCGCTGTAGCCTAATGAGCTACCCAATCATTTTTATGATGGCGTGTTACTGCGCAAGCAGGCAAGACCAAAATAGAAATGCACTTCTTCTGCCGAAGGGGAGCATTTTCATTTTGGTCTTTTTTTTGCTTTTTTGCCGGGGAAAACCTATGGATTATAACAAGTTGGGCTTGGACATATTGGCACTGGTCGGAGGGAAGGCCAACGTCAGCAAACTGACACACTGCGCCACCCGCCTGCGGATGGAGTTTGCCGATGATAGCCGGGTGGATGCGAAAGCGATCGAGGCGTTACCTGGAGTGATCAGCGTGGTTGAGCGCGGTGGTCAGTTCCAGATTGTGGTGGGTAACAACGTACAGCAGACTTTCCGCGCGCTGCAAAAAGCGATCGGCCAACCGCTGGGCACACTGGGTGGACAACCGACGAGCAAAGCCAAGGGCGGTGTCTTTACGCAGATTATCAGCGTGATTTCAACCACCTTTACGCCGGTGATCCCGGCTATTACCGGCGCGGGGATGATCAAGGCGCTGCTGGCGATCCTCAAGTTAACTGGGGCGATCGGCGCGGCCAGCCCAACTTACCATCTGCTGGACACCATTGCTGATGCCGCCTTCTTTTTCCTGCCGGTGCTGCTGGCCTATGGGGCCTCGATCAAATTTGAATGTAACCCTATTCTGGCCATGACCATCGCGGGAGCCTTGCTGCATCCCAACCTTGCCCAGATGCTGGCTGCCGGATCGCCGATTGATTTTATTGGTATTCCGGTGCGGTTGGCGGATTATGCCGGTTCGGTGCTGCCGATCATCTTCACGGTGTGGCTGATGTCCTATATCGAGCGCTTTGCCGAGAAAGTCTCGCCGACCATGATTAAATTCTTCACCAAGCCGATGATCATCTTACTGGTCACTACGCCGCTAGCCTTGGTGGCGGTGGGGCCGTTCGGCATTTTCCTCAACGATCTGGTGGCCAGCGGCGCGGCGATTATCGATGGCAAGGCCAGTTGGCTGATCCCGATGTTAATGGGCGGCCTGCAACCGTTCCTGGTGATCACCGGCACCGCCTGGGCGATGACGCCTATCGCTACCGGCCAGTTGAGTAAAAACGGCTTTGAGATGATTAATGGCCCCGGCATGTTGGCTTCCAACATCGCCCAGGGCGCGGCAACCCTGTGCGTAGCGTTCCGCACCAAGAACAAGAATCTGCGTCAGTTGGCCTCTTCTGCCGGTTTCACCGCGCTGTTGGGGATCACCGAGCCTTCACTGTACGGCGTCACGCTGAAACTGCGTAAACCGCTGATCGCGGCCATGATCGGTGGCGGCTGTGCCGGTATCTACGCGGGCGTCAGCGGTTTGGTACGCTATGCCTTTGTCTCGCCAGGATTAGCGGCGTTACCGGCCTTTATCGGTGAAAATCCGATGAATATCGTGCACGCGCTCATTACCTGCGTCATCGCCATCGTTGTGACCTTTGCCTTGACCTGGATCCTGGGCTTTGAGGATCCGGTTGATGAAGACGGAGAGGCGGCAACAACAGACAGCGCACCGTCCGATCGCGACGCGTTGCTGTACAGCCCGCTAGCAGGCCAGTTAGTCGCGCTGGAACAGGTGAATGACGACGTATTCTCGCAAGGGCTGCTGGGTAAGGGCGTGGCAATTGTGCCTGAGCAAGGCGTGCTGCGTGCGCCAGTGAACGGGGAAATCGTGACTTTCTTACCTTCGAAACATGCCGTGGGCATTAAGGCCGATAACGGTATGGAAGTGCTGATGCATATCGGCATCGATACCGTCAATCTCAACGGTGAGCATTTCAGCTCTCAACTGCAGGTGGGCGATCGGGTGAAAACCGGTGATGAGCTGGTGCGCTTTGATATTGCCGCTATTACCGCGCTGGGTTACGACATCATCACCCCGGTGCTGGTGGTCAACAGTGAACAGTATCCGCACCTGAGTTGCCAGCAGCCTGGGCCGGTGAACTTTGGTGAGCAAATTGTCGCGCTGAATATCGAGGAGCAAAAAGCATGAAATACGAACAGCTGAACGATTTTCCGCCTGGCTTCCTGTGGGGAGCTTCAACCTCGGCTTATCAGGTTGAAGGAGCATGGGACGAAGACGGCAAAAGCCCTTCAATTGTTGATATGCTCGATCATCCCGTCGAGACGGCAGATTTTAAGGTGGCCAGCGATCATTACCACCGTTTCCGTGAGGACGTTAAGCTGTTTGCCGAATTAGGGCTGAAGGCGTACCGTTTTTCCGTTGCCTGGACGCGTATTTTGCCGAACGGCACGGGCGAGGTGAATCAGCCTGGCCTGGCGTTTTATCGTGACCTGATCGATGAATTGCTCAAGCACGGTATTGAACCGGTCGTGACGCTCTACCATTTCGATCTGCCCTATGTGCTGGAGCAACAGGGCGGCTGGAGCAACCGGCAGACCATCGATGCTTTTGTCGAGTATGCGGACGTGCTGTTCACTGCCTTTGGCGATAAGGTCAAATATTGGCTGACCATCAACGAGCAAAACACCATGATCCTGCACCCTGGAGCCATCGGTGTGCCGAAGGGCGGCGAACTACCTACCAAGGTAGTGCTTTATCAACAGAGCCACCATATGCTGGTGGCGCAGGCGCGGGTCATGGCCTTGTGCCATCAGCGCTGCCCCAAGGGGAAAATCGGCCCGGCGATCAACACCACTTCCATGTATCAGGAAACCTGCCATCCGTTGGATGCCATCGCCGCCCACAACTGGGAAACGCTGCGCTGTTGGAGCTTTCTGGATGTTGCGGTACATGGCCGATACAATGCGTTGGCCTGGCGCTATTTGCAGGATCGGGGTCTTGCCCCGGAAATTGCCGAAGGGGATGCGCAGTTATTGCTGCAAGGAAAGCCGGATTATGTAGCAATAAACTACTATTCCACTGCCACCATCGCTGCCAGCCGTGGCGATGCCTCGGATATCACGGCTCGTGCAGGGGATCAGCAAATCATGCTGGGTGAGCCGGGCGTGTATCGGGCAGCGGAAAACCCGTATGTCGACAAAACGCGCTATGGTTGGGTGATCGATCCCGTGGGCCTGCGGCTGACGCTGCGCAAGGTTTATGAGCGTTATCATCTGCCGATTTTAATTACTGAAAATGGCATCGGCGCGCCGGACCAGCTATTGTCTGGGGATATCATCAATGATGATTACCGCATTGATTTTATGCGTGCGCATATCGAACAAATGCAGTTGGCGATTAACGATGGTGTCGATCTGCTGGGTTACTGCCCGTGGGCGGCAATCGATCTGGTCAGCACGCATCAGGGCTATGCCAAGCGCTATGGCTTTATCTATGTCAACCGTGGCGAGCAGGATCTGCACGACCTGCGGCGTATCAAGAAGAACAGTTTTGCCTGGTATCAGCGCCTGATTGCCTCGAACGGCCAACAACGTGGATAACGCAGTGTAATGATGAAAGTCGTCAAGGTGCTCAATAACAGCCTGGTGCTGTCCACCGATAGCGATAACCGCGAAGTTATCGTGATGGGCAAGGGCATCGGGTTTAACAGCAAAGTGGGGGATGTGCTGGCTGCGGCCAGCATAGAAAAAGTCTATGTGGTGCACAACGGTCAAACAGGCCACGACCACCTACGCCTGATAGAAGCCACGCCGGAACAGCACATTGAACTGGTGCAGATGATCCTCAGGCTGGCCAACAGTCAGCTTGGCGGCCGGGTCAACGAACAGATCTTTTTTACTCTGGTGGATCATCTCAGTTTTGCAATTGAGCGCTGCCATAAAGGCATCATCATTCAGAACCGGCTACTGCATGAGGTTAAGCGCTTTTACCCACAGGAATTTGCCGTGGCGTTACAGGCGCTGGCGCAGATTAACCAGCGTTTAAATATCCTGTTGCCAGAAGCGGAGGCGGGGAACATCGCTTTTCATCTGGTCAATGGCCAGACCGACGTGCAGAGCATGGAACACACGCTACTGGCGGTGAAGATGCTGAAGGATATCTTCAACATTATCAAATACCATTTCCGCATCGATATCGCTACGGACTCGCTTAATTACTCGCGTTTCCTGCTGCATATGCAGTTTTTCATTCAACGCATGATCGATAACAAACAGGTGAAGTCGAAGGATGATTTCCTGTTCTCACAGGTGACGAAGGAGTATCCCGATGCCTATCGTTGCGCACTGGTGATCCGTGACTATGTGAAGAATCTGCTGGAAATGGAGATGTCCAATGACGAACTGCTGTATTTGGTCATCCACCTGACGCGGATTGTCGATCGGGACGATTAAGTTCGTTCTACGGCGCATTCACCGTAGCGATAATGGCTCAGAAATGCATTAGACATCATGGCTTGGCCGCGTGCATTATGCCAGATAACAACTGAGATGATGTGGGAAACGCAATGTCAGATCCTAATGCGCTACAGGGCCATGAAATCGCCGAGCCACCAAGCAATACTCAACTGTTTACTGGCTTTCTGATGCTTGGCCTGATCGGCTTTGGTGGGGTGCTGCCACTGGCGCGCAGCATGTTGGTGGAACAACGCCGCTGGTTAACCGCTGAGCAGTTCACCGAACTGCTGGGATTGTGCCAGTTCCTGCCGGGTGGCAACGTCATTAACCTTTCCGTGGCGGTGGGGATGGAGTTTCGCGGACTGCGTGGCGCGCTATGTGCCTTGCTCGGGCTGATCTGCGCCCCCACGGCAATTGTGGTTGGCCTGGGCGTGATTTATGCCCGCTACCAAAACGATGCCCATGTGCAACACGTGTTCGCCGGGTTGGCCGCAGCGGCGGCGGGTTTGCTGCTCTCAACCGCATTGAAAATGCTGCGGCCACTGTGGGGGAAAGGGTTGCCGTTAGCGATTGTTGCCATTGCTTTGGTGGCGATTGCCTGGCTGCGCCTGCCATTGCTGCCCACCATGCTGGTGCTGGCCCCGCTAAGTATTCTGCTGGCCTGGAGGAAACCGTCATGATGGCGGTGTTAATCTCGTTGGCGATCATTTTTACCGAGCTTTCACTGATGGCGTTTGGTGGCGGTTTTACCATCCTGCCGGAAATGCAGCGTCAGGTGGTGGAAGTACACCAATGGATGAGCGCCCAGGAGTTCAGCGCGCTGTTCGCCATGGCGCAGGCCGCACCGGGGCCGAATATGATGATCGTGCCGCTGATTGGTTGGCACGTCGCAGGCTGGGCCGGGCTGTTGGTTTCCTCTGTGGCCAAGTTTGGGCCGTCGTCCATTGTCACCATTCTGGTGATGGGCGCATGGCGGCGCTTTAAAGATAAACCCTGGCGGCGTATCGTGCAGGTTGGGCTGGTGCCGGTCACGGTCGGGCTGGTTGCCGCCAGCGGCGTGCTGATTGCCCAAGCTTCCGCGACCAACTGGCGGTTGGCGATATTAATTGTGTTAGCGACGCTGCTGAGTATGAATAAACGTATTCATCCATTATGGATCCTGGCGGGCGGAGCGGTGTTGGGGTTATTGATTGGGTGACGTCTTAACTTTCTAAAGGGCGTAGCATGCTGCGCCCCTGCGTAGCAATATATATCATTATATTTACCTTAATTAACTGACAGCGTAATTAAATTAACTAAATCGTCTAAGTAAATCATAAGGCTAATAATACGTAATGATTTTGTGATTAGACTCTTAAAATTAAAAAAACCTCTTTTTTTACATTGATAATCTTCTGGTGACAGGGTATTAATCAACTCGCCCTACTCTATTAGGGGGGTGTCTATGGAACGCTTAGAACTTGCATTGTTGGGCCAGATATCTGGCGGGTGAGGGAGGTAATGGCGGTGACCTTACTGATAACAGTGGCAAGACTCATGTTCATGGTAGTCGGCTAAAATTAATGTTTTAAATAAATCGTACCGGTTATATCAGCTTGGGTGAATGATATGAAAACACTTGTGCGTATTCTTGCTGCTTTGCTAGCTGTATTTCTAGCGTCTGCATTATTAACTGGGGCCGGAATATGGCCGTCAGGTTTGTTCGCTGCCCCAGCCAATATTTCTCGCTTATTGGTCTCTCTCTCGTGCTGCTACGTGGTGGGCAAACTGATATTTTGCGTAGTAGATCACTTCTACCCAAAGGAGTAGGTTGAAATAGCAATGCCTAGCTTTTAACCGGTTTAGCACGTAGGGGCGCTGCATGCTGCGCCCGTGGTCATTAATCTCATACCACCCGTTTTGGCAGGTGGCTTTTTTATTAAGGCAACTGACGATAATCCTCGTCGGAAACCGGTTCCAACCATTCATTAGAGGAACCCTCGGCCGGAACCGCCACGGCAATATGTGCAAACCAGCTATCCTGGGCTGCACCATGCCAGTGTTTGGCGCCTGCCGGGATATTGACCACGTCCCCGGCGGTAAGTTGGCGAGCCGGTTTATTCCACTCCTGATACCAGCCACGCCCACCGGTCACCAGCAAGATTTGACCGCCTTGATGGTGGATATGCCAGTTATTTCGACAGCCTGGTTCAAACACCACATTGCCAATGGCTACCCCTTCGGTGGTCAACATGCTCAGGTAGCTGGTACCGGTGAAATATTGCGCATAGGCGTTATTTTTTGGCCCTTTGGGGAAAATACCATTACCGTCAAATTTCTCGTTCATCTCTCTCACCGTCAAATTACGTCTGTTGCCATGAAGCAACCAAAATGGATGGCCGATGTGCTTGTGGCCGAGAGGAGAAAGTGTATTGCAAGGGAGATTCGATGATAAAGTAGCTAAATAGGGATACCCCTATGCAAATAATTCATTAGTCATGACCATGACCTGCAAGCACGTAGTCTTACCTGACGGCATTCTTAAGCACAAATATGGGTGGAAAGAAGCATGAAGCAGGCGTTTAAAAACGGCGTATTGGCATTACTGTTGTCCAGTGTGGCTGGGGCCGCCTGGAGTGAGCAAACCCTGGTGTTTGTTCGCCACGGTGAGAAGCCAGACAACCATAGCGGGCAACTGACCTGCAAAGGCTTTAACCGCGCCTTGGCACTGCCGGAGGTCTTAATCTCCCGCTTCGGTAAACCCGAAGCCATTTATGCCGCAGGCCCCAAGAAAAATAAGCTGGGCAGCTCCATGCGGGCATTGACTACCATCACCCCAACGGCCATTCGGCTCTCATTGCCGGTGAATATCCAGTATCATGCTGATGACATTGCCGAATTACAGACGGCTCTGTTGGATGAACGTTTGCGCAACGCCGTGGTGTTTATCTCTTGGGAGCATCACAACCTGGTGCAGGTGGTAAAAAATATTATCATCGCCGAGGGAGGTGACCCTCAACAGGTGACCAAATGGCCGGGGAGTGATTTCGACGGTATCTATGTGCTGACGATTAACCACGATGTACCAGACGATAAGATCCGCTTTGAACGTCAAACCGAAGGGCTGAATGGAGTCGCAGATAATTGCCCAACGGGGCGTTAATGGTGAATGAGTGAAGTGTTACAATTGCAAGGGACACCAGCTGCATGCGCCATTAGTATCGTGCTGGTGTCAGCAGTAATCTATTTCTGCACTATTTCATATTACCGTTTTCTAGTCGGTGTAAGTGCATGGCAACGCAAGGGGGGGTGTCATATAGCCCCGCGCCGCCGCCAGGGCAAGGTAAACATCCCCGGTTTGGAAAACATCACCAGGTTGCCCAACAGGATCAGGCACAGGCCGATCACCGCGTTCAGATGCCACTGATAGCCTTCATACAGAGTGGAAATTGTTAAAGCCACCAACGGGAACAGCAAGGTGCTGTAGGCAGCGGCCCCTGAGCCGATGCGGCTCAATAAGGTGAAATAGGCGGCAAAGGCGATCACCGAGCCAAAGATCGCCAGATAGAACAGCGAGCCCAGATAGCGAGTGGTGAATTCAAGTTGCAATGAAGCGCCCTGTGCCAGTGCGATGGCAAACATCAGCAGTGCGCCATAGCTCATGGCATAGGTGTTGGTGGAAAGCATATCCAACCCACGGCGTTGATGGCGTGTGCTGAGCATATTCCCCAGCGAGAAACCGTAGGTACCCAGAGCGCTTAACCCGATCCCTTTAAGTAACTCTGGCGCCATCTGGGTAGCCATCAGATCCTGCCAAAACAGCGCCATGATGCCGGTCATGCCTAACAGTGCCGCAGGCAGCAGGTTGGGGCTAGGGCGTTGGCGGAAGAACATCATGCTGTTAACCGCGTTGAACAACACCGCCATTGAGAAAATCACCGATTCCAGCCCGCTGCTGATATAGGCCGCCGCCAGGTAGAAACAGTAAAAGTTAAAACCAAACACACAGCAGCCCTGCAACATGCAGAACAGGTGGTCCCGCAGGCTGATGGCCCGCAGGCGGCGTAACGCCAGCATGGCCAGCCACATGATGGCGGCAGAAAGCAGGAAGCGGTAACCGATCGAAACGGGGATCGCCACCGTGCCTTGTTGCAGGGTAATCGCAATCCAAGTGGTGCCCCAAATCAGCACCACGGCAAGATACAGCAGCGTATTCATAGCTTCTCCTTGTAATGAGAGCGGGAGTATTCATCTTTTAGCACCGTCACGCTGTCAGCCTTTTGCGGCCAATTGCATATTCTTGCGCTTTTTTTGTAAAAAGCGCCCGGCGACAACTGGCATCCCGCGCCGCCACTCTTTAAACTGAAACGGCTTGGATCACAGGAATAGGGCAGCTATGGCATACCTGGCATTTGAAACACTGCACCAACATAAAGCCCGGTTGCACAACAGCGTGCAACTGGGATCTGGCGTGCAACTGGCGGCCTGGTCCAACTGCAACGACCGTATCACCCAGGAAAGTGCCGATCACCATACCCTCAGCCTGTACGTGGCGGAGGGTTACGAGTGCTATCAGAAGGTGCCAGGGGGCTGGCAGAACGGCGGCGGCCCGGATCGTTTTTGCATCATGCCGCGTCATTACGAATCCACGTGGGATGTACGCAGTAATCTCTCCTTTGTTCATCTGTATTGTACCGACCAGCATTTGCGCCATTTGGTGGAGCAGACCTGGGATCGCAGCCCGGCGTCCATCAACGTAGAGCCGCTGTCGTTTGCGGAGGATCCGCAGATCACGCTGCTGTATCGCCAGTTTTTACTTAATCACAATTGGCAAGACAGCGCTAACCAGCTGGCACTGAGCAGCGCCTCCACGCTGTTAATGTCACATATGCTCCAGCGCTACACCCAGTTGCAATGGCGGCTGCCCAGCGTGCGTGGTGGGCTGGCTCCGGCCGTATTGAAGAGGGTGCAGGAGTTTATCAATCACCACCTCGATCAACCATTGGTGCTGGCAGACTTGGCTGCTCAGGCAGAATTGAGCGAGTTTCATTTTGCCCGCATGTTTAAACACAGCACCGGACAGGCACCGCATCAATATGTGATGCAGGTACGGTTGCAACAGGCGGAGAAACTGCTACACAACACGCAGATGCCGCTCATCCAGATTGCGCTGGACTGTGGCTTTAGCTCGGCCAGCCATTTCAGCCACCGTTTCAAAGCGTTCTACGGTTTTACCCCGATACGGCTGCGGCAGCAAAGCCGCTAATCCCCTACAGGAGATAGAATATGGAACAACCCTTTTGTGGTGTTGAGGTACTGTTTGTCGCGGGTTTTGGCCCGATCACTCAGAACACCAACCAAAGTGCCGCGTTCTATCAGCAAGCGCTGGGGTTGCCCCTGAAGCCAATGGAAGGGAATGAGGACTATCTGCTGACCGAACACGATGCCTTGGCCGGTGTGAAGCACTTCGCGCTATGGCCTTTGGCGCAGGCCGCCAAATCCTGCTTTGGCCAGGAACAATGGCCACAAGATTTGCCGGTGCCGCAGGCGTGGATGGAGTTTGACGTCGCGGATATGGCGAAGGCCACCCAAACGTTGCTGGATCAGGGCTATCAACTGTTGGTAGCCAACCGTCTGGAGCCGTGGGGCCAGAGCGTCACCCGTTTGTTAAGCCCGGAAGGCTTGCTGGTTGGCGTGACCTTAACGCCCTGGATGCGAACTGCCCCATAACCCAGTGACTTTGCAGGGGGCGCGGTTTGCTGCGCCCGTTTAGACAGGAAAACGGTTATGGCAGAGGGAAAGCGGTCGGATTCTGGCTCATGACATCGATGAAGACGTCCTTAAATGACGCCCAGAAGTGCATAATGCCTGCCAGGTTGAAGGACATGCCCATCAGCCCCATCACAAACCAGCAGCTAGTGAACAACCCGAGGCTGCTGAACACAAACGCCATGCCGTTACGGCTGGCCTTGCGGCACACCACGTTCAACTGGCTGGCCAGAAACATCATCACTGCGCTCAGTAATTCCCAGCGCATCATAATAAAGCCAGTGGCTATGGTACTCATCGAAGGTGATCCTTTGCTACACATGCCGCAGCCAGCTCCTGGTATCAGACCTTGGGCTGAATGCGTATTGGATAGACAGTGGTTTAGGTTATTAGTGTGATCTGCGTCACATTGTAGCACCGGAATAATTGGTGCCTCAATAGCCGTTATGGCCTGTCTGACAAATCCCAGCAACATTCCAATATGTTGAAACATTTATGCCAAATCATTAGCAACCTTTTAATGTAGCACCCGGATTATTAACGCTATGCTTGCTGGCTTTTCGCCCAGCCAAACAGGTAAGACTCCGCGCATGGCCCAATTACAAGATCCATTCCGTGACCATCCCGCCGAAGAAACGTTGTTCATTCGCCGCGCCTGCGTAGCGATGGTCCTGGTCGTCGCCTGTTTTGGCTTACTGGTTTTCAACCTGTATCAGTTGCAGATCAAACAGCATGCGTTTTATCAGACGCGATCCAATCAAAACGACATCAAGATGTTGCCCATTGCCCCCCATCGTGGCCTGATCTTCGATCGCAATGGCATCCCGCTGGTGCGCAACATACAGCTGTACCAGATTGAAGTAACCCCCAGCAAAATCGCCGACATGGCTACGTTGCTGCAAGACCTGACGCCTATCGTCGATTTAACGCCGGACGACATCGCCGCCTTCCGTGACGATATGCACCACAATAGCCGCTATAAACCCGTTACGCT
>NZ_JBKJYW010000466.1:0-2903 GCF_046715635.1 Serratia sp. (in: enterobacteria) | reverse complement strand
AGAAAGCTGCTAACCATCCTGAATGCGATGCTACGGGATAATAAAAAATGGGTGACAAATTAATCATCACCCGTTGACTTTAAACACAGCTGCTCTCCCTGTGGGAGAGGGTTAGGGTGAGGGGTATACACCGTGATTAAAGGCCTATCACCCCACAAGTTCACCCAAGCTTTTGTTGTGCCCAGACCAAGCCACTTTGGTACTCGGCTGGCAGCAGCGGCGCTAACGCCTGCAACGCCTGTTGCAAAGAGGCGGCATCGGGATCGTTGAGATTCAGGTGACCTACTTTACGCCCCTCGCGCACCTCTTTCTCATACCAATGCAAGTGCACCAGCGGCAGGGCCAGCCATTGCTGATCCACCGCCGTGCCGATCAGGTTGACCATCACCGAAGGCGTATTCACCACCGGCTTAGGCAGCGGCAGCCCCAGGATGGCACGTAAATGCAGCTCAAACTGGCTGATGGAAGCGCCGTTCTGCGTCCAGTGGCCACTGTTGTGGACACGCGGAGCCAGCTCGTTGATCAACAGGCTGTCGCCGACGATAAAGCACTCCATCGCCATCACGCCCACGTAGTTCAACTCATCGAGGATCGCAGCCAACATCTGCTCGGCCTGCTGCTGCAACGCCGGATTGGGCTGTGGCAGCGCTACGCTAGTACGCAGAATGCCTTCTTCGTGCAGGTTGTGAGTCAGCGGATAGAATACCGACTGGCCGTCGTGGCCACGGGCACCCACCAACGACACTTCGCCAGAGAAATTAATCCCCTGCTCGACAATGCATTCGCCATAGTTATCCGCCGGTAACTCAGCCTCTTGGCCCGGGCGTAAACGCCACTGGCCACGGCCGTCGTAACCGCCAACGCGGCGTTTAACGATCGCCAACTCACCCAAGGTGGCAAAAACCTGCGGCCATTCGCTAGCATTTGCCAGCAATTGCCAAGGCGCGGTGGCCAGATGAAGTTGATCGAGAAGCTGTTTTTGAGTCAGGCGATCGGCCAAACGCGGGAAGATATCGCGGTTGACGAAGTTATTGTGAGTTGCCAGTTCGCGGGTCAGGGCGGTTTCTGGCCAGCGCTCGATTTCTGCGGTGATCACCGCATTTTGATAGGGCACCGCTTCCGGCTCGGCATCCAGACCGACAGGATAAACCGCAATCCCCAACGGCTCACCGGCCTGACGCAGCATACGCCCTAACTGGCCGTTACCCAGTACGCAAACCGGCTTCATGCGTCCTCCCGTGGATCCGGGTGGTTCAGCACCTCGTCGGTCTGGGCCTGACGCCACTGCGCCAACCGTTGTGCCAGCCTGGCATCGTGCAACGCCAGGATTTGTGCTGCCAACAACCCGGCGTTGGCCGCACCGGCTTTACCGATGGCGAGCGTGCCAACCGGAATACCACGTGGCATCTGCACGATGGAATACAGGCTATCGACACCGCTCAAGGCGGCGCTTTGTACCGGCACGCCCAGCACTGGAACCAGCGTTTTGGCCGCCAACATGCCTGGCAGATGTGCAGCACCACCGGCACCGGCGATGATCACGTCAAAACCCATAGCGCTGGCGTGTTCGGCAAAGCTGAACAGTTTATCCGGCGTGCGGTGGGCGGAGACAACTTCGACATGGAACGGGACATCCAGCGTGGTCAGAACTTCGGCCGCGGACTGCATAGTGGCCCAGTCACTTTTTGAACCCATTACGATTGCGATTTTAACCCCAGCGTTGGCGGCTGAAGTAGCGGTGGCTCCCATGAGTGCATGGCTCCTGTGATGTGGACAAACGTCGGCTGGCATGCCGTATGAGGGCGTAGAGCATATCATGGGTACAAGGCGAGGAAAACGGTTGCGTCGACGGTTTTTACCCTCAAAAGCAGGAAAACGGCCTAGAAGGGGAATTCGATCAGCTCGACGGCATCTGCCGTGACTTTAATCATTGAGCCTTGTGTATGCCAGGCTCCCAACACGGCGCGATGGGCTTCACCGTTAGGTAATGCCAGCGGATGGACTGCTGGGCGATGGGTGTGGCCGTGGATCATCCAGTGAACGTTGTGGCGCAACATGGCCTGCTCAACGGCCTGCGGGTTGACGTCCATAATCGCGGTGGATTTGTATTGATTGCTTTGCTGGCTGCGAGCACGCATTTTGGCTGCAATCTTCAACCGCCAGCGCAGAGGGAGCGCCAGAAAAGCACGTTGGATCCAGGTATTATGAACTTTCTTGCGGAATTCTTGATAGGCCTGATCGTCGGTACACAAGGTATCGCCATGCAGGATCAGGATCTTACGGCCATACAGTTCGACGACCTGCTCTTCCGGTAACAGGATCATACCGCTCTGTTTGGCAAAGCGTTTACCCAACAGGAAATCGCGGTTGCCGTGGATGAAGTAGCAGGGCACTCCGGCCTGATGCAACGCCTTTAGTGCGGCGGCAATTTCACGATGCAATGGCTCGGGGTCGTCATCACCAATCCAGGCTTCAAACAGATCGCCCAGGATGTATAACGCATCGGCGTGTACGGCTTCACGCTGCAAAAAACGCAGAAAACCGGCAGTCATTGCCGGTTCCTGTGCGTATAGATGCAGGTCTGCGATGAACAGCGTGCTCATGCAGCCGCGATTACTCGCTGACGGTAACGCTGGTGATCACCACGTCTTCAACCGGGACATCCTGGTGCATGCCGCTGCGGCCAGTTTTTACCGCTTTGATCTTCTCGACCACGTCCATGCCTTCTGCCACTTCGGCAAATACGCAGTAACCCCAACCCTGGGCGTTTTCTGCACGGAAGTTCAGGAAGTCGTTATCAACCACGTTGATGAAGAACTGGGCGGTGGCAGAGTGTGGATCGTTGGTACGAGCCATTGCCAGGGTGCCACGGGTGTTTTTCAGGCCGTTGTTAGCTTCGTTCT
>NZ_JBKJYW010000465.1:0-5986 GCF_046715635.1 Serratia sp. (in: enterobacteria) | reverse complement strand
GTTTCCAGATACACCGGCGTCGCCCCAGCCTGGATCAACGCGCCGTGGTGATTGGATTTATGGTTATTGCGATCGAACAGCACCAGATCGCCACGCGTCAGCAGCGCGTTGGTCACCACTTTATTGGAGGCCGAAGTGCCGTTCAGCACGAAGTAGGTTTTATCAGCGTTGAACACTTTCGCCGCGTGTTTTTGTGCATCTTTGGCTGAACCTTCGTGGATCAGCAGATCGCCCAGTTTCACATCGGCGTTGCACATGTCCGAACGGAAAATCGTTTCGCCGTAAAACTCGAAAAACTTGCGCCCTGCCGGGTGTTTACGGAAAAACTCGCCGCCCTGATGGCCCGGGCAGGCAAAGGTTGAGTTCTCCATCTCCACGTAGGTTTTCAGCGTTTTGAAGAACGGCGGTAACAACGCCTGCTCGTAGGCATCGGCGGCGGCCTCCAACTGCGCCATGTAAAACGCTTTGGTCGCGGCAGCCAAGGCAAATACGCCAGTAATCAACGGCAGGTGATCCGGGGAAAGTTGTTCATCCCCCTCAACGGCAACAAACGTCGGGATCTCAAAGCCGGTCGCTTTAAGCGTTGCCAGAATACCGGCGTCCACATCGCTAACTGAGACCACGGCCGCCGCCACATCGGTATAGTCAGTCTGCCCCACGCGCACGATTTCACGCAGGGTTTCAACGCTGGCTACCAGGCTGGCGCTGGTTGCTATCTTCAATTCTTTCATCATGCTGAGTCTCAAACGGTTAAGGATGAGGGTGTGCCACTGGGCACATAATGAGATAACCCTGGTTATCCCGGCAAAGTGATGAGCCAAGGCGCAACCATGACTGGCCGATGCGGATGGGCATCAGACTACTATCGGGGACTGGGATCGGCAGCGTCCGATAGACATCAGTAAAATCAGAACCGCAGCTCTATTTTTAATCATGCCTAACAGCGAGCATTGGCTAGCTTTACCGCATAAAGGGCAGCGGTGTTCGCATAAATGGCGTTAAGGATATAGGGAGTGATGGCATCATCAGACGTCTGGAGCGCAGCTGCGCTGAGGTAACTAAACCCGTCATGCCTGTACTCCTCTGTGATGAAGTGGGGGAATTTGCGCAATGATTACACGTTTTTTTCGAGGGTTCAAGCCGGTTAATAGTGACTATTAATGCATAATTATTTATTGATACCGTGTGGGTTTCCCCACACGGCCAGGCAGGCTTTGATTAGAAGAGGTTGAACTTGTAATCCACCTGGAACTCAATCGAGTGGTTCTGAGCACGCATCGGCTTGCCATCCGAGGTCAGTTTCGGCTGGTTGCTCTGGCTCTGATAGTTCCAGGATGGGCCACCGGACAGCTGGAACGCCAGATTTTTCAGCGCAGGCTGTGACGGTGTCCAACGCGAGTAAACCAGAGTTTCACCACGCTCGATGCTATGGCCACGGTACTTCATCCCCCAGCCATAGTTGGTGACCATCCCCAGCTCAACCTCTGGCGTAACGGCATAGCCGAAGGTCCAGGCCAGCATCTTTTCCTTATCGCCCACATAGTCGTTACCCCAACTGTCGGCCATTGAGTTAAAGGTGCCCCGGCTGTGTTTAGCCAGATGCCACTCAAAACGCCCTAACCCGTTGCCATTATCGAGTGAGGCCCGGGTGTATGAAGCCCCAACCTTGTGCTTCCAACGCTCGGCGCGCCATTCGGCATACATCGCATAATGGTAGGCATCATCATCAAACGTCTTGTGACGGGTGGACATGCGGGTCCAGTCTTGCAAACCATGGTTGTAATACACCTGGCTGGCAAACTTGAGGCGATTCTCCGCCCAGGACGCCGGTTGCCAACCCAGTTCCACCCCGTGGCGTTGCATATAGTTATGGCTTTCACCCAGGAAATAGAGTGCGCTATAACCGTGATCGCTATAGCTCAATTCCCCGGTCGCAATGCTGCTGATCTCCTTTTTATCCGCAGTACGGAAATGGATCTTATCTGGGGAATCCCTGTCGCTATAGCGGGTGACATAGGCACCGCGTACCCGAACTGGCCCGGTAGCCGCTTCGCCACGCAACCCCAGATAGGTACTTGGAATGGCACGCGTGGAGTTGTTGAGTGCGCCCCATTTTTTAATCTGCTGCCAACCTGAATAAAGGTGCAGATAGGTATCATCATCACCCAAACGCCCTTTCAGGTAGAGCTGACCAATTTTATTGAAACCTTTCGCCTGGCCGTTGTCGTTATACAACACGCTACGGCCCCAGAAATCATCGCTAGCGGCCAGCTTAATCACGCCATAATAAGAAGCATCTACTCCCAACATATCCGCAAAATAGCCGGATTGATAATCGAGGGTGATCCCCTGCCCCCAGGCCGTTTGGATGGAGCGCTCCCCATAATCTTCGGTGCTTAAGTTTTTAAACACGTTACGGAAAGAGAGATCTGCATGGCTATCGTTAATAAAACTTGAGAAGAAATGATCGCTTACCTTTATTTCCTCTGCACTGAGGGGTAAAGAGAACATCAGTGCAAACAGTGCCAGAGGCTTTTTTATTTTAAATTTATTAATTTGATACATAGAAAAATCCCGTTTTCTATCTACTCACCCAGAACTATTTTAATTAAATTATTTCTAGATATTGTTGGAAATGTTTCACCCTGCAACCAGGGTTAAACACGGCTAATATTATTATTCTGTAATAATGGTATGGATCAGTTTTGGAGCTTCTGCCTTATCGGCAAGGGTGATGCTGTCATAGATTTTCGCCATGACGTTCGCCACATCCGGGCGGTTGGCATGGATCGTTACCAGTGAGTCACCGATGGCGACCCGATCGCCGACTTTTTTATGCATCATCAGGCCCACGGCCAGATCGATGTCATCTTCCTTGGTGGCACGACCGGCACCGAGCAGCATGGCTGCCACACCGATTTCGTCGGCCACGATATTGGCTACCACACCGGCCTGCTTGGCGGGGACTTCAATCAGGTATTTAGCCTGCGGCAGCTTCTCTGGATGGTCCACCATTGAAGCATCGCCGCCCTGGTTGGCCAGGAAGTCACGGAACTTGGCCAGCGCCTTGCCGTTATCAATCACCTCTTGCAGCATGGCACGCGCTGCCGGTAACGAATCGGCCTTCTTCGCCAGCACTACCATTTGGCTACCCAACTGCATGACCAGCTCGGTCAGATCTTCCGGGCCTTCGCCACGCAGCGTATCGATGGCTTCCTTCACTTCCAGCGCATTACCGATGGCGTAGCCCAAGGGCTGCGACATATCGGAAATCACCGCCATGGTATTACGACCCACGTGATTACCAATACGCACCATCGCCGTTGCCAGTTCGATGGCATCTTCGGTGGTTTTCATAAACGCACCGGCACCGGTTTTCACATCCAATACGATAGCATCAGCACCCGCAGCGATCTTCTTGCTCATGATCGAACCAGCGATCAGCGGAATGGAGTTAACCGTACCTGTCACGTCACGCAGCGCATACAGCTTCTTATCTGCCGGAGTCAGGTTACCGGTCTGGCCAATCACCGCCACCTTGTCGCGGTTAACCAGTTCAATAAACTGCTCGCTGGAGATTTCCACGTGGAAACCGGCCACCGCTTCCAGCTTATCGATGGTGCCACCGGTATGCCCCAGGCCACGGCCCGACATCTTCGCTACCGGGATACCCAACGCTGCTACCAGCGGTGCCAGCACCAGCGTGGTGGTATCACCTACGCCGCCGGTGGAGTGCTTGTCTACCTTGACGCCTTCGATCGCCGAGAGATCGATCACGTCACCGGAGTTCACCATCGACATGGTCAGATCCGCACGTTCGCGATCGTTCATATCTTGGAAGAAGATCGCCATCGCCAGCGCACTGGCCTGGTAATCCGGAATATCTCCCCGGGTATAGCCGTTAACAAAAAACTCAATCTCTTGCGTAGTCAGCTCTTTTCCATCGCGCTTTTTGGCGATGATATCAACCATTCTCATTGTCATTCCCCGGATCTTTATTTCTGTAAATCGATCTTGTAAACGGCAAAGCCGATATCGTCTTTTCCTACCAGCGTCATTGGATGCTGAGCGGCCTGTTTGATGTAATCTGCCGCATTCTGGCTTGGTGAGGTCTCGATGCGGATATCCAACGGCTTATCCGCAGTAATTTGCGCGATCCGCCAGTTGTTTTTTACCTCTGGCTTATATGCGCCATGCTGTTTGGTCTGCTCGGAGATGTAGTTGGCCACGATAGTGCGCACTTCATCTGGCGAGGAGATAACGATATTTTTCTCACCCGTACCGGCGAACTTGCCGGTAAATGCCCGGTAATTGTTCACGGCAACCAGGAATGGCGCGTCTGCTACCACCGGCTTACCTTTATAGGTCAATGACTTGATACGCTGGGCCTGTGGATTAATCACGTTGCAATCCACGTCATAACGCGCTGGCTGGGTCACGTCGATCTGATAGCTCAGATCGTCAAACATATCGAAGTTGTAGGCCCGGAAGCCGTTCCAGTTGAGCAGCGACTGTGGCTTATCGCTTTTCACGTCGATCTGGTTGTACATGCCCGCAGAGCACTCCAACCACTCTTTCAGATCGCTACCCTTCACTTTCACTGCCGCCAGCGTGTTGGAATACTGGTACAGATCGGCCGCGTTACGGAAGCTCAGAGGCCCTTTACGCATATCGACGAAGGCCGCCGGATCGTTCTTCCTGCCACCCGCTTTGAACGGGGCCGCAGCCGACAGTACCGGAATATCCGCCAGATCCGGATCGCCCTGAATAAAGTGTTCAACGTAGGCTTTCTGCGCCGCACGGATGATCTGGATGGCCGAGGAGTCCTGCACTAATGACAGATAGGTATTGGTATCTTCGGCAATGGTGCCAATCGGCTTGTTGACGAACTCACGGGTGTCGTTATGCGCCTGCTCCAGCGTTTTCACCAACGAGGCCTTGGCATCAACCAGTGATTTGTCATTCTTCTTATCAAAGATTGGGCGAGCTTCTGCACGGCTGGAGACCACCTTCCAATTATGGGTTTCCCCTTCCAGCACCAGATCGATCACCCCCAGGTTACCCGACAGCTTGTCCTTATCCCACAGCACTACCTGTGGTGGTACAAAACCGATATAACCGATGCGCAGTTTATGCTCTTTACCTTCGGTATCTTTTACCGGCGTTTCTACGATCAAGTACTGTTTGAAGTAAGGCTTGTTGGTCTTGGCGTCATAGACGTTGGCGTTGATGTACGGGAATTTGGCCCCGCTAATCGCCATTTTCAGGTAATCCAGCCCGTAGTTGAACTCGTGGTTACCGAGGCTGCCAACCGCATAATCGAGGGTATTCATCGCCTGATAAACCGGATGCACATCGCCCTGCTTCAGGTTGGCTGCGGCATAGTCCGCCATTGGGCTACCCTGGATGATATCGCCGTTATCTACCAGCACGCTGTTAGTGGCTTCCGCACGGGCCGCATCAATCAACGTGGCCGCTCTCACCAAGCCGTACTGAGCGGTGGCTTTATCCTTGTAATAGTCATAATCCATCATGTTGCCGTGAACGTCGGTGGTTTCCATGATACGGAGATCCACCGTTGCGGCATGCGCAGCGCCGGCAACCAACAGGGCCAATAACGATAGCTTGAGCGGAGAAGTCATTTTCATCACATATTCCTTATAGCTAGAAGCGTTAGCGGGCCACAGCCTCTCGGTGCAGCCTTGAGCTAATTAAAAGAAGAAACCTACGACAGCGGCGTTCAGGAAGCTGACCAGCGTGGAGCCGTAAAGCAGCTTCAGGCCAAAGCGGGCGGCGGCGTTACCTTGCTTGGAATCCAACGCCTTGATAGCACCCACAATAATACCGATAGAGGAGAAGTTGGCGAACGACACCAGGAACACCGAAATAATCGCCATGGTACGTTCAGAGAAGTTGTAGTCACCCTGCGACAGGTTGAGCATGGCAACAAATTCGTTGCTGACGATCTTGGTTGCCATCAGGCCAC
>NZ_JBKJYW010000464.1:0-6250 GCF_046715635.1 Serratia sp. (in: enterobacteria) | reverse complement strand
GCAGATACGGCATTGAGGGCGTGATGATAAATCGGCAGCGGATTGCAAAATGGTTTTTAACCCTGGCTTGCCTGGTGGTACTGACGTGCCTCACCCAGCGCATGGCGGGTTTGCATACCTTGCAACTGGCCCTTGGCCTGCCCACCGTCAGCGTTAGCCAATCCTCGGCTAGCGGTGATGAAGAGGCCACGACAACAACCCCCTGTGAGCTGAGTGCCAAATCGCTGTTGGCCTCTCCTCCGGTGATGTTTGAAAACGTGCTGTTTGGCCTGGGGATGTTGCTGGTCCTGCTGGCTCCGATCATTGCTCCACGCCTGCCGTACCCTCCTGTACGCGTTATTTCCCCCATCACCCTCAGGGTGCATCTGCGATTATGCGTGTTCCGAGAATGAGTTAATCCCTCGTCAAACCGAGTGACTAATTCATTTTTTGGAGAACAATTATGTTGAAAATTATCAGGCTGGCGTTGGCTTGCCTGCTACTGCTTTGGCTACCTGCGACACAGGCGGCGGATAGCGGTTGGCTGCAAAGCCCGCAGAACGATCATGCGCAAGTCAAACTACGTGCCGACACCAGCAAGGCGGGCGAAACCCGCGTGCTGCTCGCTGTTGAGCTGGAAAAAGGGTGGAAAACCTACTGGCGCTCACCAGGGGCAGGGGGCATTGCACCAGCCATCTCTTGGCAGGGGAATCCGACATCGGCAACCTGGTTCTGGCCAACGCCACAGCGCTTTGACGTGGCAGGTCTCTCGACGCAGGGCTATCACCAGCGAGTAACTCTGCCTATCGTGTTAAAGGGTGCTGCGCCGCAGCAACTGGCGGGAACGCTTACCTTATCCACCTGCAACAACGTTTGCATCCTGACCGACTATCCATTCAATCTGGATCTCACCACTGCGGGTGATCCGCAGTTCAATCATGATTTTGCTCAGGCGATGGGGCAGGTGCCGATTGCCAATGGGCTGGTGGACAGTCTGCGAGCCGGTTATCTTAACGGCGAGTTGCAAATTACTGCGGAACGTACAGCGGGTTGGCAGCAGCCTGAGCTGTTCTTTGATACGGTGGCGGAGGCCGATTTGGGCAAGCCAACGGTCAGCAGTGATGGCGAAAGCCTGCAAGCGCGAGTTCCCGTGAGTGATGGTTGGGGAGACGCAGCACCGGATCTGCGTGGTAAACCGCTGCGGCTGGTTATCAGCGATGGTGGGATCGCTCAGGAGGCTACGCTGACCATTGGCGGGCCGCTTGCTTTGCCCTCCATGGCGGCTTTCCCTTTGTGGCAAGCGGTGTTGATGGCGTTAGCGGGTGGTTTCATTCTTAACCTGATGCCTTGCGTGCTGCCGGTGCTAGGGATGAAGCTAGGCTCCATCTTGCAGGTCGAACAGCGCGATCGGCGTAGCGTGCGTTGGCAATTTCTGGCCTCTTCCTTGGGGATCGTGGTGTCCTTTATGGCGCTGGCCCTGCTGATGACGCTGTTGCGCCTGAGCAATCATGCGCTGGGCTGGGGTATCCAATTCCAAAACCCGTGGTTTATCGGCTTTATGGTGCTGGTGACACTGCTGTTCAGCGCCAATCTGTTCGGCCTATTCCACCTGCAACTCTCTTCCTCGTTGAATACCAAGCTGGCCACCCATAACGGGCGTGGCTTGAGCGGCCATTTCTGGCAGGGGGCGTTTGCCACATTGCTGGCAACGCCTTGCTCGGCACCTTTCCTGGGAACGGCGGTGGCTTTTGCGTTGGCGGCTCCGTTGCCGGTGCTTTGGGGCATGTTTGTCGCGCTGGGGATTGGCATGAGCCTACCTTGGTTGCTGATTGCCGCCTGGCCTGCGCTGGCGTTACGCTTGCCGCGCCCTGGCCGCTGGATGAACGGAATGAGGCTGGTGCTGGGCCTGTTGATGCTGGTGTCTTCGCTCTGGCTGCTTAGCCTGATGACTAACCATATCGGCGTGAGGCCGACTCTGATTGCCGGTGCCATTTTGCTGCTCGGTTTATTGCTGGCAGTTTGGCGGCGGTTGGGGGCCCGTGCAGCTGGGATCGCTGCGGCCAGCGTGCTGGTGGTAGGCGGTTTGGCATTGCTGGCGGGGTCGTTAACGGCCAACCAGTGGCGACAGCCGTTACACGACAATATCGCTTGGCAACCGCTTTCTGAGCAGGCGATCGTACAGGCTCTGGCCGACAACAAACGGGTATTTGTCGATGTGACCGCCGACTGGTGTGTGACCTGCAAGGCAAATAAATACAACGTATTGCTGCGCGATGAGGTGCAGAAAGCACTCGGTGCCGAGGATGTGGTGGCGCTGCGTGGTGACTGGAGCCGCCCGTCCGAAAGCATCTCGACCTTCCTGCAACAGCGCGGCAGCGTTGCCGTTCCCTTTAACCAAATCTATGGCCCCGGCACGCCAGACGGCGAGGTGCTGTCACCGCTGCTCACTCGCGAAGCCGTTCTGCAAGCCCTGTCTACTGCCAAAGGAAACTAATAATGAACAAGTTACTGATGTTACTGCTACTGATTGTCACCCCGGTCTGGGCTGCGGCTCCTTTCACCGCCCAGCAGGAAGTGCGGATCAAAGAGCTGATCCGTGAAACGCTGGTCTCTAACCCAGATATTCTGGCGGAAGCGGTTAACGCCTGGCAGCAGCAAACCAACGGCCAGCAACTCGGCCAGGCGATTGAGCAAAATAGCAAAATCCTGTTCGACGATCCCGCCAGCCCAAGGTTGGGGGCCAAGAATGCCAAGCTGACGCTGGTGGCCTTTACCGATTACAACTGCCCGTACTGTAAGCAGTTTGATCCGAAGCTGGAGAAGATCGTCAACCAATATCCCGATGTGGCGCTGGTGGTGAAGCTGTTGCCGTTCAAAGGGGAAAGCTCGATCGCTTCATCGCGGGTGGCGCTAACGGCTTGGGAACAGCATCCAGAACAGTTCTGGCCGCTGCATCAACGCCTGATGGCGAAAAAAGGCTTTCATGACAACGCCAGCATCGCCGCAGCGCAAGAGAAAACCGGCGTTAAGCCGGTTGCACCTAGCGAGCAGAGTATGACCACGCTGCGCACCAATATGCAGTTGGCGGAACAGTTTGGCGTGCAGGGAACGCCTGCTACCCTGATTGGCGATCAGATGCTGCCGGGCGCGGTATCTTTTGAGGATCTGGAAGCGCTGGTGAAGCAGCAATTGGCGAAGGTCAACAATGGCTAGGTTGCGGCGCTGGATGCGCGAACTGCTGATTTTGCTGTTGCTCGTGCTGGGCGTGATGTTCGCCATGGACTGGTGGCGAGCCCCGCAGGCTCCCTTGACCTTTGACCAACAAATGCTGGAGACCCTGGACGGAGAGCCGGTGTCGTTGGCGCAGCTCAGTCAGGATAAACCTTTATTGGTCTATTTCTGGGCCAGTTGGTGCGGGGTTTGCCGCTTTACTACGCCTTACGTGGCCAAGCTGGTGGCAAACGGCGGTAACGTGATGACCGTAGCGCTGCGTTCGGGCGATGACCAGCAGGTTGAGCAGTGGCTGGCGGCTAAGAAGCTGCAATTGCCGGTCGTGAACGATGAGCAGGGCAAGCTATCGGCGCAGTGGCAGATTGGCGTAACGCCGACCCTCGTGGTGATCTCTCAGGGCAAGGTGGTGCAGAGCACCACCGGCTGGACCAGCTATTGGGGCATGAAACTGCGGCTCTGGTGGGCCAGTGTTTAGTCTTAAAGGTTAAATAACATTCCCGACCGTAGGGGCGCAGCTGCGCCCTATATTGCGGCAATCTCATTTAATTCCCCATAACCTCAACAATCGCCCGGCAAAGCCGGGCGATCCCTTCGGTAATCAGCTCCGGCGTATTGGCGGCAAAATTCAACCGCAACCCATGTGCGCCATGCTGTTCCTCAACGTAAAAGCATTCGCCACGGGCAAAGGTGACGCCCTGATGCCAGGCTATTGGCATTAACGTTGTAGTGCTAACGGCAGGTGGCAATTGCAGCCAGATAAACAGCCCTCCCGCAGGGATTTCAAACCGACAGCCCGGCGGCAGGTGCTCGTTTAATGCAGCCACCATCGCATCACGGTGCTGGCGGTATATCCTTCCTGCCCGGCGCAGCTGTTTGTCGTAGCTGCCAACGGTGACAAAGGCGTCCAGTGCACGCTGGATCAGGTTGGAACTGGTAAAGCTATCGACGTGCTTGAGCCGTGAGAATTGCAGATATTGTTCGCTGTCCGCCACCAGATAACCGATACGCATGCTGGGCAGCAGCATCTTGGAGAAGGTACTGACATAGATCACCGTGCCAGCAGGAGCCATGGCGCGCAGTGACGGCAGGTTTTTACCGTTGTAACGCAGATCGCCAACAAAATCGTCCTCCAGGATCACTATCCCGGCCTGCTGCGCCAACGCCAGCAAGCGGCTGCGGCGGGCTTCGCTCATACAACGCCCGGTGGGGTTATTGAAATTTGGGATGGTGTAGATCATTTTGGGCTGATGCCGGGCGATCAGCTCCGGTAATTGCTCAACGCACATGCCATGACGATCGCTGGGCACGGGAACAATGTTGATCTGGTGCAGGCGCAGCAGTCCCAGAGCTTCGGCATAGGTGGGCTCTTCGACAATCACCGTATCTCCTGGGCGTAATAGCGTCTGGAAAATCAGGCTGATGGCATGTTGCGAGCCGTTGGTGATCAGCACCTGTTCGGCACGGGTGGGGATACCTTGCGCGGTCAGGATCCGGCCCAGCGTGTCGCGCAGCGGGTAGTAACCACAATAATCGCCGTAGCTGAAGGCCTCTTCCGCATGACGGCTGAGGATCGACAGCAGGATCTTGCGGAACGCCTCCATTGGGAACACCTTGGGGCTACCGACGCCGGCGGCAAAGTTGATGATGTGCTCCGGCAAAGGAATATCCGGATACCCGTCCAGCCGCGACGTCGTGGTGGTGAAACGATCCGCAGGAAATAGCTCGCTGGATGCTGGCCGTTGCTGCATGGGGGCCGGTTGCAGGTGGCGGACATAGGCACCGCTGCCACGCCGCTGTTGTAACAATCCTTTGGCCGTCAGTTCGGCGTAGGCACTTTCTACCGTCAGGCGGCTGACCGAAAGCTCGGCGGCCAGGCTGCGGGTTGACGGCAATTTATCGCCATCGGCAAAGGTGCCGCCAAGAATGGCGCGGCGCAGCGCTTCTTCGATCTGTAGATACAGCGGAATGTCCTGCTGACGATCCAGTGGAATATGCATAAAATTGGCCCGGTCACAAAAGTCTGTTTTCACTATATCCCAGAGTAACAAGGCTTGGCACCGACAAAAGTGGCCTGCATAACATAGTGGCAAAGTGGCTATGGTGGCAAAATATGGCCGGGTTAAACTCTCCGCCAGAGGATTAAACGGTGGAATTTTGAGGGTGTTATGTCGTTACCGTCGGGTGTTGTAGCAGAACCGGTTATGGTCAGTGGAGGGCTCCTGCGAGGGACCAACCAGGGTTATGTGATCGCTATTCTCAGTGCCATGTTGCTGGCCTTCACCGCCATCATCATCCGTGCGCTGACCGAGTATTACCATCTGCCGACGTTGGTGCTGGCCTTCTGGCGTGCGGCCTTGGTGGCCCTGGTATTGTTACCGTTATTGCTGCTGTTCAAACCGCAATGGGCCTATCTGCGCCGTGAACAGGTGCCGTTCTACGCTAGCTACGGTTTGCTGTTGGCGCTGTTTAACAGCTTATGGACGTTGTCGGTAGCGCTCAATGGCGCCTCGGTGGCGACCATTTTGACCTATTGCTCGGTCGGTTTTACCGTGTTCCTGGGCTGGATGATGTACAACGAACGCCTCAGCCTGCGTGAGTTGTTGGTGATCGTGGTTAGCCTGGGCGGTTGCTTCCTGGTCAGCAACGGCGACAGCATGGGCAACAGCCGTTTTGATCTGTTGGGGCTGATGGTCGGTATGCTGTCCGGTATTGGTTATACCTTGTATACCCTCGGCGGGCGCATCGCCAGCGAGCGGCGTTACCCGGTGTGGAATACCATCCTGTATGTATTTGGTTTTTCCGCCGTGTACCAATGGTTGTTCAACACCTTGCTGACGTTGTTCCCCTTGGCGGCATTTCACGGTATGGCGGGGGACCTGTGGTTTCTGTCCCAGGGAGTTCAAGGCATTCAGTGGAGTGGTTGGCTGTTGCTGCTCACGCTGGTCGCCGGGCCAACGCTGCTGGGATTTGGCCTGTACAATATCAGCCTGAAAACCCTGCCGCTGGCGGTGGCCAACCTGATCCTGTCGCTGGAGCTGGT
>NZ_JBKJYW010000463.1:0-8614 GCF_046715635.1 Serratia sp. (in: enterobacteria) | reverse complement strand
AGAGGATTCGAACCTCCGACCCCCGACACCCCATGACGGTGCGCTACCAGGCTGCGCTACATGCCGACGCAGAACCCTATACTACCGTTTTCAGATGTAAATTCAAGCAGCTACCTCACCGATTGCTTTAGATTTAAGCAGTTAGTTGGCGATAAAGCGTTTTACATCGGTCAGCACCTGTAACAGCAAGGCTAACTGAGGTTTCTCGTCTTTGATCTCGTTATCGTCCTGATCGTAGGCGCGGTAGTTGCCATTGCCATCCAATGTCAGCGTCTGCGTTGGCGTGGTGATCACCAACTGGCTGCCGTTACCGGTGGCGAGCCAATTGTTTTTACGCTGTGCGGCAAACAGGTCTTCGCCCTGCGAGTAATCATTAGCCGGTGTTTTCACATGCAGCAGACGTT
This sequence comes from Serratia sp. (in: enterobacteria), assembly GCF_046715635.1. GTDB lineage: Bacteria > Pseudomonadota > Gammaproteobacteria > Enterobacterales > Enterobacteriaceae > Chania. The sequence continues at coordinate 8,210 of NZ_JBKJYW010000463.1, read as the reverse complement.
GCATCAGCGTACGCATCACATCGTTATGATTGGTCAGCTTGTTGATGGTCTGTGCTGGCGTACCTGGCCAGTGAATGATCAACGGAACCTGCAATTGGCTGCGGTTAAAGCTGGTGCCTGCACCCCAGTGGCCTTTGCCGGTATCGTTGAACTCTATACCGTGCTCGGCGGTGATCACCACCACGGTTTTATCCAGCAGGCCTTTTTCTTTCAGCGTTGCCAGCACCTGCTCAATCTGCGCATCGACGTCTTTAGCACCGGTGCGATAGCGTTGGGTAAACGCCTCTGGTGAGAGCTTATTATCGCCCTCTGGCAACCTGGCTCCGCTGAAATTGATATAGGAGAACCAAGGGCTACTGCCGCTCTGAGTGGCTAACCAGCTTTGCCATTGATGAGTGGTGGCGGCATCGCTTTGTACGAACGGTTCAGGCGGTAGCGAGAAATCGGTCAACAGCGCCTGGCGGTAAAGCGTAGCGTTGAAACCGTCTGAAGAGAACAGGCCGAACTGATAACCTTGATCGCTCAGTGCGCTAATCAACGCCGCTGGTTTGCGCCCAGCCAGAATGCCATCCAGGTAGGTAGGCGAAATGCCGTAAAACAGGCCAAACAGGCCAGTGTCCGCATGGTTACCGGAGCTGTAATGGTCGCTGAAGCGGATATTTTCCTGGGCAAAGCGGCTCAGGCCCGGCATATCCTGCGCCAGATCCTGAGTACGAACACCGTTCACCACAATCATCAGCAGGTTATAGCCGCTGCCTTTATCACTGTAGTTCAGGTTATTGAGCGGGTATTCAACGGCCGCCGCTTCTGGGTTGCCCTGTTGCATCAGGCGGCGCTCGTATTCTTGCGGATCGAGCAGGCCGTGTTTTTCCAGGAATTTACGCGCGGTCATTGGGTAAGAGAGGGGTAGGTTGGCGCGCTGCATGGTGATCGGCCGATAGAAATTGGCATCCGCCCAGATATAAATCAGGTGCGAAGCAAAGAACGAACAGATGAACAGCACCGCCAGCGGCTTACCGAAGTTGCGCCGGTTCAGGCTGCGCAGTTTCTGCCAGCTCCAGGTGGCAAACAGCATTTCGATCAGGAATATCACCGGTACGGCGATAAATACCAGTTGCCAGTCGCGCGCCAGTTCACTCTGATCTGGGTTGATCACCAACTCCCACACCACCGGATTAAGGTGCAGGTGGAAGTGGGTAAAGACTTCGCTGTCGACCAGCAGCAACGTCAGCCCGGCGGTGGCCAACGTCGCGGAAATAAATCGCAGCAGGCGCTGCGACATCACCACAAAGGTGAGCGGGAAGATGATCAGCAGGTAGGCGGCAAAGACAATAAAGCTGAACTGCCCAATCAGGCTGACCAACGCATAGGCTCTCCCCAGCAGTGAGGACGGCCAGTCGGTAACAAACAGGTAGCGGCTGCCCAACCCGATACTGAGCAGAATATTAAATAAGGCGAACCAGTGCCCCCAGCTAATCATCTGGGAGACTTTTTCACGATAACGCTGACGGTTTGTCACCATAAGTAATTATTAATGCGCTTTATCTTCACGGACAGAAGCCTGCAGGGCTTCAGCAAAGGATCTGGCCAGTGTCTTCCGCTGGGCGGGAGCGATGCTGGTGTTGATCAAATTGGTTACCATATTGCCCAGTACCATCAAAGAGAGATCGGTAGGAGTATGGTGTTTTTCCAAAACGTTGACCAGCTCAGAGAGCAGTTGTTCAACGTGTTCGTCACTGTAACGAGATGATTGTGGCATAAAAATTGTGCTCAAAGCTCGACAAAGTCCCATATCTTACCGTATAGGGCTGTGTTTTTCCGCTCTTTTATAGCGTGAAGATCGTTAAGGTATTGCCATGCCCGTTGTCTTTCGGCTTCGTCAGTGCTTGAATACGTGCTCAAAGAACAAGAGGATTGATCATGAGTCTGGATATCGAGCAGATTGCACTGCACCAGTTGGTAAAACGCGATGAGCAGACGTTAGAAGTGGTGCTGCGCGATTCCCTTCTTACCACCAATGCGGCGGTGGAAGAGATGATGGCAGAGCTGCATCGCGTTTACAGCGCCAAGAGTAAGGCTTACGGCCTGTTCAACGAGCAGAGCGAACTGGCGGACGCGTTGCGCCGCTGCCGTAAAGGTGATGAAGACTTCCTCGCATTTAGCCGTGCTGCCACTGGCCGTCTGCGCGACGAACTGGCCAAATATCCGTTCGCCGACGGTGGTGTGGTGCTGTTCGCCCATTACCGCTATCTGGCGGTGGAATACTTGCTGATCACGGTGCTGAACAGTTGCAACAGTACGCGTGTCAATGAAGAGTTGGATATCCGCACCACCCACTATCTGGATATTAACCACGCGGACATTGTGGCGCGTATCGATCTGACCGAATGGGAAACCAACCCACAATCGACCCGCTATCTGACATTCCTCAAAGGGCGGGTAGGGCGCAAGGTTTCCGATTTCTTTATGGATTTCCTGGCGGCGGCGGAAGGGCTGGACACCAAAGCGCAAAACCGTGGCTTGTTACAGGCGGTGGATGATTACTGTGCCGACGCCCAACTAGGCAAACACGAACGCCAGACGGTACGTCAGCAGGTTTACAGCTACTGTAATGAGCAGTTGCAAGCTGGTGAAGAGATCGAGCTGCAGGAGTTGTCGAAAGAGATAGCCCCGGTGGGCGAGAAGGATTTTCTACAGTTTTCCAGCGAACAGGGCTACGAACTGGAAGATAGCTTCCCGGCGGATCGCGGCACGTTACGTCAATTGACCAAATTTGCCGGCAGCGGCGGTGGTATCAGCCTGAATTTTGATGCGATGTTGCTGGGGGAGCGTATTTTCTGGGATGCGGCCACCGATACCCTGACGATCAGAGGTACGCCACCGAATCTGCGCGATCAGTTGCAACGCCGCACGGGTGGAAAATAAAAGAAGCGGGTGCAGCATGTTCGACCGCAGGGGCGCCGCATGCTGCGCCCGTTTAACAGCCCCTGCGTGGTCATGTAGCGGCCAATAAAAAACGCCGCAATTGCGGCGTTTTTCACTTCGGCGTCCCGAAAATCGATAACGTGGCGATTAAACGCGCACGAAGTCGATGTGAGCCAGTTTTGGCTTGAACGGGTGACGCTGTACAGCCTGAACCTTAACTTTGGTTTCTTTACCGTCGACAACCAAAACTACTGCTTCGCTGTAGAATTCTGGTTTAACTTCCATGTTCTTGACAGAATCATGGTCTAGTTCGATAGCAATCGCAGCTTCTTCGCCACCATAGATGATAGCTGGGAATTTGTTTGCTGCACGCAGGCGGCGGCTCGCACCCTTACCCTGGTCTTTACGTACTTGTACGTTGATAGTGAACATTGTTTTTTCTCTTAAAAGAAAATTTACCCTGCTACAGGCGACCCAGTAACAGGCTCGATAACCTGCTTTCACACTGGGCGAACCCAGGTAAAGCGGGCGGCATTTTAACGGAAAGCCGCTCTCTGGGCAATGAAAACCTGCCGCACGGGTCTAATACAGCTCATTGGCACGGCGGAAGCGGCCCTGATAATCAAAAACTTTTTCACGTATCTGCCAGAACTGGCCGCGTTTGCGGGCGACGACGAAGTCTGGATGGCGTAACAGCGCCTGCTGAGCCAGAATGTCCGCCGCGTTTTGCCAGCCGAAGGGAACGCCAGGTGCCCGTTGGTGCGGGCGCAGGAACAGCATCTCGAAGGCCTTGCGTTGCGCGGGCGTTTGCAGGCGGAAACGTTCGCTGGTGCTGGTGCCATCTTCATCATAATAGGTGGCTTTCAGCCATTCCCCTTTGTCGTCCTTGCCGCTTTGCAGTTCCATTCCGCCGCAGCGCAGGACTAGCGCATCCTTTAGCTTCAGCGCGGCTTTCAGCATATCGTCCGGATCGACCAATACTTCCTGGCACTGATGGCAGCGGCGTGCCGCAATATCGTTCTCTGCGCCGCAGTGCGGGCAGCATTTGAAACGGAAACGATAGTCACACTGTTCGCGATGTCCCTCATCATCTTCCAGCCAGCCCTGACAGCGACGGCCATAATGCTCGATGATGTCGCCGTTCTCGGTACATTTGCCCCAAAACAGGTTGGCGAAACCGCAGCCAGGGCAAAATACCTGCACCGGCTGGCTGTCTGAGTGGGGTTTGCTTACACCGACTTCCGGCGTGAACAAATCGTGGGGATTGCCAGCGTAGTCCAGGATCAGGCAGTCGGTCTTGCCTGGAGCTAGGCGTAAACCGCGCCCAACGATTTGCTGATACAGGCTGACGGACTCGGTGGGCCGCAAAATAGCGATCAGATCGACATGAGGCGCATCGAACCCCGTCGTCAGCACCGCCACGTTGACCAGGTAGCGCAATTGCTGTTGCTTGAAGGCTTCGATCAGCGCGTCACGTTCGCCTGGTGGCGTTTCGGCACTGACCAGCGCCGCCTCGCCATTTGGCAACAGGCCATGCACTTCACGGGCATGTTCCACCGTGGAGGCAAAAATCATCACGCCTTTGCGGGTTTCGGCGTATTCGACGATCTGGCTGATGATGTGCGGCGTAATGCGGTTTTGCTGTTTCAGCTCGCGGTTAAGATCCACTTCGCTGAACAGGCCGTTGCTTCTGGCCTCCAGGCGGCTGAAATCGTACTGCACGATCGGCATATCCAGCCGTTCTGGCGGCACCAGAAAGCCGTGTTTAATCATATAGCGCAACGGCAGTTCATAAATGCAGTCGCGAAACAGGCTGTTGCCGTCGCCACGGGTGATACCGTGGTAGTGATATTGATAAATCCAGCCTTTACCCAGCCGATAAGGGGTAGCCGTCAGGCCAAGCAGGCGCAGTTGCGGGTTGGTTTTTTGCAGATGTTGAATAATCTGTTGGTATTGGCTGTCGTTATCGTCGCTGATGCGGTGGCATTCGTCGACGATCAGCAGAGAAAATGCGCCGTCGAACAGTGATAGATTACGTGCAACCGATTGCACGCTGCCGAACACCACCTTGCCGTTGCTCTCTTTTTGCTGTAACCCGGCGGCGAAGATGTCGGCCTCCAGTCCGTAAGCGCAGTATTTGCTATGGTTTTGCGCCACCAGCTCTTTAACGTGGGCCAGCACTAACACCCGGCCACGGGCGCGTTTTGCCAGCTCGGCGATCACCAGGCTTTTGCCCGCGCCGGTTGGCAGCACAATCAGGGCCGGTTCAGGATGCTGGCGGAAATGCTTGATGGTGGCGTCGACCGCTTCCAACTGATAGGGGCGTAGGGTAAAAGCCATGCGTTAGTACCGCTCGCTGAAGTGGGCTGTAACATTCCACTGAAATTGTGACATTTTGCTCCTCAGACGGCGGAAAAATTTCTATTATTATGCCCTCTGTGGCTACGTAGTGCGAGAAGCATGGAAATTACCCCTGTTATGGCATCGTTTACGCCGTTATACTAAGCGGCTTCCCTACGCGTACATCCTCTTCGAACCTGTTCTTTGCACTTGGTGCGACAACGGGGCGTCATATTTAGCAACCAGATCAATGCGATCATAACAACGACAGGCAGAGCAGATTCAATGCGACTGGACAAGTTTTTATCTCAGCAGTTGGGTATCAGCCGTGCGCTGGTAGCGCGTGAACTCCGTGCAAAACGTGTCACCGTAGACGGTGAAGTGGTCAAGAGCGGGGCGCTCAAGCTGGCTCCGGAACAGGAAGTGCGGTTTGATGGCAACGTGCTGTCACAACTGAACGGGCCACGTTACTTCATGCTCAATAAGCCACAGGGTTACGTGTGCTCTACCGACGATCCGGATCATCCTACCGTGCTCTATTTCCTGGATGAGCCCGTCGCGTACAAGCTGCATGCGGCAGGGCGGCTGGATATTGATACCACCGGCCTGGTCCTGATGACCGATGACGGCCAGTGGTCGCACCGCATCACCTCACCACGCCACCAGTGTGAGAAAACCTATCTGGTGACGTTGGAACATCCGTTGGCCGCCGATACCGCTCAACAATTCGCGCAAGGCGTGCAGCTGCATAACGAAAAAGATCTGACCAAGCCCGCAAAGCTGGAAAAAATCGAAGATACCCTGGTGCGCCTCACCATAAGTGAAGGGCGTTACCATCAGGTGAAGCGCATGTTTGCCGCCGTGGGTAACCGGGTCATCGAATTGCACCGTGAGCGCATTGGCGCCATTGTGCTGGATGACGACTTGGCACCGGGGGAATATCGCCCGCTGACCGAAGAAGAGATTGCCAGCGTAGGCGCACCGCACCTGCTGGATTAATTTTTATCACCGACCAAGGAGTCGTTGAACGTGCAACAGAACCGGACCTCTCACCTCGGCTTGATCTTTATTCTGGGCCTGCTATCGATGCTGATGCCGTTGGCGATCGATATGTACTTGCCCAGCATGCCGATAATCGCCCAGGAATTTGGCGTGGAGTCTGGCCGGGTACAGATGACGCTCAGCGCCTACATGCTGGGCTTTGCCGTTGGCCAACTGTTCTATGGGCCGATGTCCGACAGCATTGGCCGCAAACCGGTGATCCTGTGGGGCACGCTGATTTTTGCTATCGCCGGCGGGGCCTGTGCGATGGCCCAATCGGTGGATCAACTGATCAACCTGCGCTTCCTGCACGGGCTGTCCGCAGCGGCGGCAAGCGTGGTGATCAACGCCCTGATGCGTGACATGTTCACCAAGGACGAGTTCTCGCGCATGATGTCGTTCGTGATCCTGGTGATGACCATTGCGCCACTGCTGGCTCCGATGATCGGTGGCGTATTGCTGCTATGGTTCAGTTGGCATGCCATCTTCTGGACCATGGGGGCTGCGGCGCTGTTGGGTTCGGTACTGGTGGCGTTCTTTATCAAGGAGACGTTGCCCAAGGAGCGGCGGCAAAAATTCCACCTGCGTACCACGCTCAGGAATTTCGGCTCATTGTTCCGCCACAAGCGCGTGCTGAGCTATATGCTGGCCAGTGCTTTCTCGTTTGCCGGGATGTTTTCTTTCCTCAGCGCCGGGCCGTTTGTCTATATCGAGCTGAATAACGTTTCACCGCAGCATTTTGGCTATTACTTTGCGCTGAACATCGTGTTTCTGTTCCTGACGACCCTGATCAATAGCCGCAACGTGCGCCGCCTGGGGGCGGTGAAAATGTTCCGCCTTGGGCTGTTTGTGCAATTGACGATGGGCGTATGGTTGCTGGTCGTTACCGCCAGCGGGCTGGGTTTCTGGGCTTTGGTGCTCGGGGTGGCGGTTTATCTCGGCTGTATCGCCATGATCTCGTCTAACGCGATGGCGGTGATCCTGGACGATTTCCCACATATGGCGGGAACCGCCTCTTCGCTGGCCGGAACGTTGCGCTTTAGCATTGGCGCGCTGGTCGGGGCAATACTGTCCTTGGCCCCAGGTAAGAGCGCGTGGCCGATGGTTTCATCGATGGCGCTGTGCAGCATCGTTGCGGTGCTGTTCTATTTTTATGCCAGCCGTCCGCGCAATAACCCTGCCTGATTACCCCTCACCCTAACTAACCCTCTCCTTTAGTGAGAGGGGACCGATCGAGCTGTTTATCGTTACTGAGTTCACCTTGGTTCTTCCAACGAATGTGCCACAACTTTACGCCTGAACCCAACCACACACACCGGACTGACTCCCGACCCCAAATGGAGAGGGGGACCTAATATGTCATATGTTAAGTCCTGTACCTGACTTCCGCCCTGATGCTACTGAAGGCACCACAGACTGGCTCCTGCACCTGTTTACAGCTCCGGGCCAACTCCCTCTCCTTGGGGAGAGTGTTGGGGTGAGGGAGACCTGGATAAACGCAGCTAAACTCCGTTTTCCCCTCCTGCAAGCTTAATTTTGTTGCTAAATATAGGCAGGCTAACTAAACGGCAACCAAACGAACTGTAGTTTTATTGTTAAATCTGGCGACGTTATTTTCCCTGGTGGCCAGAGGTGCAACCCGCTGGTCGTGGGGGCTTTTTCATTGCGGATAATTGACCTAATGTTGTTTTAAATCAAAAGATTATTGATTTAACCTGCTTTAGGTGTTTGAGCGATATGTTTGCACAATGTAAAATTATACCGTTTGTAAAGTAACCGCATTGCAAGAAAAAAATGTTGAGATTGTGGCTGGAAAGGGTTACATATAACGCAAAAATGCGAGCTGAGTCGCAAAACACCGTGAGAGAACCTTCTACGGTGGAGAAAAACTGAGTGATATCAGC
>NZ_JBKJYW010000462.1:0-20948 GCF_046715635.1 Serratia sp. (in: enterobacteria) | reverse complement strand
GTATTAAACGCCAGCGTTACGGTAGAAGGTAAGACGGTAGGCAAGATTGGCCCCGGTTTGTTAGTGTTATTGGGCGTCGAGCAGGACGATAACGAGCAAAAAGCCCAACGCCTGTGTGAGCGGGTGCTGGGGTATCGCATCTTCGGCGATGAGGATGACAAGATGAATCTCAACGTTCAGCAGGCTGGCGGTAGCCTGCTGGTGGTGTCGCAGTTCACCCTGGTGGCCGATACCCAGAAAGGCATGCGGCCGAGCTTTTCGCGCGGTGCGGTGCCGCAGGAGGCCGATCGGCTATACCGCTATTTTGTTGAGCAGTGCCAGGAACGTGGTATTGAAACCCAGACCGGTGAGTTTGCCGCCGATATGCAGGTGGCATTGGTGAACGATGGCCCGGTGACGTTCTGGCTGCAGGTTTAAAGATCACAAGAGAAGGCGTCTATGTATCACCTACGAGTACCCGTTACAGAACAAGAACTGAAAGAGTATTACCAGTTTCGCTGGGAGATGCTGCGCAAGCCATTACACCAGCCGGTGGGTTCGGAAAAGGATGCCTACGACGCCATGGCGCACCATCAAATGGTGGTGGATGAGAATGGCCGGATAGTGGCGATTGGTCGCCTGTATATCAATGCCGATAATGAAGCCGCTATCCGCTTCCTGGCGGTTGATCCCACGGTGCAGGACAAAGGCCTTGGCACGCTGGTGGCGATGACCCTGGAGTCGGTAGCGCGCCAGGAAGGGGTAAAGCGGGTAGTGTGTAGCGCCCGTGAGGATGCGGTGGACTTCTTTGCCAAGCTGGGCTTTATCAACCAGGGCGAAATCACTGCGCCGCAAACCACGCCGATCCGCCATTACCTGATGATCAAACCCGTGGCCACGCTGGACGATATTCTGCATCGCCCCGACTGGTGCGGGCAGTTGCAGCAAGCCTGGTATGAACATATCCCGCTTAGTGAAAAAATGGGGGTGCGCATCAGCCAATATACCGGCCAACGCTTTGTTACCACCATGCCGGAAGTGGGCAATCAGAATCCGCACCATACGCTGTTTGCCGGTAGCCTGTTCTCCTTGGCAACGCTGACCGCTTGGGGGTTGATCTGGCTGCTGCTACGTGAGCGCCACCTGGGCGGCACGATTATTCTGGCGGACGCCCATATTCGCTACAGCAAACCGATCACCGGCAGGCCGAGAGCCGTTGCCGATCTGAGCTCATTGAGTGGCGATCTGGCCCGTTTGGCGCGTGGCCGCCGGGCGCGGGTGCAGGCAGAAGTGCATTTATTCGGTGACGACGACAAAGGGGCGGTGTTTGAGGGGACCTATATGGTGCTGCCAGCCGAACCGGAAGAGCCGTTGGACAAGGGCGGCTCAGAGGCGATAGCGAACTGAGTATCAAGCTGTGTGGGCTGGCAAACAGGGTACTTATCCAGGTGGGTCTGCACATGCAGCGCCCACTTAACGGGTTGGGTCTAATTGATGACTTAATCTGTCGTTTAAAGTGGGCACAACTGCCGATTGTTCTTTAATCAGAAAAAACTCGCCTATTTATCATAATTAACTATTTGATTTTTATGCATAAAATAAATTGAGGTAATTAAAATAGTTGCAGAATATTACCCCGTCTCACTCTGAGATTTATTCCAATTACGATGCCTCGAAGTCCAGCAAAGTTACGATCTCTTGATTTTCTGATGCAGGATCCTGTCGTTAGAATGACGCAAAATCATTAAGGTGGTTTATCTGAATGTGCTCGGTAATTCAGCGGTTGGTAGTGTCATTGTTGTTTCTTTCTCAGTTCGGCTGCTGTTGTGTCAGGTATTTTGCCTTAATTAGAGTAGTAAAAGCTGGCTAGGGAAACCTATCGTTATGCACCATCAGTTATGTATGTTCTTCATACTGTAACTTATCCTCCTGAATAAGTAATAAAACACTATAAGGTGTTTTACTGAGCGAATTTAATGATTGTGTGGTGACTCTTTGCGTATGTTTGGATGTGCTTCGCATTAATGAGATTTTTACAGTTAACAAATTGAATATATTAGCAATAAATTTTATAAATTAGCCGTCCTACTCTAAACCGAAGGCTTGGTCGAACGATTAGTATCTGAGGATGACAGCTCAAAATCTAGCATGCATAATGACAACACAAATGACACCACGCAGGCGGAATGATAATGAGCACCATCCACTTCAGAATAGATGAAGAAACCAAGCGTCTAGCGATGCAGGCCGCAGAAAGACAGAAAACGAGTCTGACAGAAGTTATGCGGCAACGGGCGGAAGAACTGGCTGCAGAGGAACGCCGCTACCAGAACAGTGAACATGAAGGCTGGTTGGAGCAGCAGATAATGGCTGCGTTCAGTCGCTATGATAGCGGTGAAAGTGACTTTATCAGCAATGATGAAATGGAAAATCATATGGATGAACTGAAAGCGAAGGCAGCACGAGGCGAACTGTGATAACAGCCGTTGAGTGGGAAAAGCAGGCGCGGGCGGACAGGGAAGCGATCTTCCTCTATCTGTACCAGGAAGCTGGCGTTCTGGTAGCCAGCGCTACAGATGATAGATTCGCCAGCATGGTTGATATCCTGCGGGAAAACCCGCTGGCAGGTACGAAAGCTGGAAGCGTAGAGAAACAACGCAAACTAGTAGTTCCGCGGTTCCCGTTTATCATCGTCTATGTGGTTGAGAACACCTCTGTTCGTATCCTGCGGGTACTGCATACATCGCGGAAAATAGCTGGCAGATACAGCAAAAGTTAGCCCCCTCAGGCTACTGACAAACCTCATCCGGCCCTCTAAATAGACAACGGGCGCCGCATGCAACGCCCGTTCAGAGCATCAGTCGTTGAATATGTACCTCTACAAATTCAGCAACATTGCCACTTTGTTATCAATCTGAAGGTTCGCCTGTCAAACCCTTCTGATCACGGCACCTGCTGCTCCAGAGTCTGCCCATCCTTGCTGGTAGCCTGTAACTGGCCCCGCAAAGACGCCTTAAACGGCCCATCACTATTGAGTAATCCCTTCAGCTGCAACTGCAGATTACCATCACCCTCCAGCGGTACATGCTGCCAACCCCATTGTTGCAAGGTATTCACAGGTACCGAACGTCCATTAAGGGACAGGGTGAACGGTTTACCAGGCAGTTGGCTGACGTTGGCCTTGGCATCCAACAGGCCATCGGGCATAAAGGCGCTCAGCTCGGTAACGTTGATCTGCTGTGCATCTGCATCCAACGCCAGCGAAGGGCGGCGCACGTCGATCTTGTTAAAGGTGGCACCGCCGGCGTTGAGTTTCAGCGAGCCGGACCCAATCCCCCACTGATGGTCACTGGCCAACAGCAGGTTGCTGCCGTTACCATCCAGCGAGGTGAGCTGGAAGGGGAAATCCGGGTTGATATCGATGATCAGGTTACGGTTGGTGTTCATCTTGGCGACGTACACCTCCGCCAGCCAGCTTGGCAGCGGCTGTAACCAGAGTTCACGCCAGTTGCTAGGCAAGGTGTACTCCAACGCAGAGACTGCCACCTCATCTAGTTGCAGGCGCTTATTGGCGCGCAGCCAGTTGCCGGTGGTACGCAGCAATCCACCTTCCCAACGGGTGCTGAACTGGCCAATGGCAATACCGGCTGGCGAGAGCTGCATATCCATAATTGGGTCGATCAGATGGAAATTGCCATTGATCAGGTCGTCGGCGGTGAAGTTGATTGCGCCATCCTGACTGCTCCAATCCCCCTGCTGGAAGGTGATATTTTGCATCGACAAATCGAGATCGTTCGCCGCCCAGGCGTTACCTTCAAGGCGGGCGTTAATCAGATCAAAGCGTTTCAACGTAATGGGTGGCAACGCCGTGAAGCGACCCCAGAACTGTTCTAGCGTCATTGGTACTTGCAGGCGGACGTTGCTCAGCCGCAACCGTTCAACCAACCAACTGCCATCGGCAGCTCGGCTTGCTACCCCGGTCAGATCGCCTTGTGCCAGATCGGCACCAAAGTCGCTCAATATCAGCTGGTTTTGTTTGATTTCGCCCTGGATCAACACCTGCGAGGCCGGAATACCGTTGACCACCATCGAACCGGCGCTGAACTGGAACTGATTGTTATCCCCGAGCAAATGGCCTGCCGTTGGCTGCCACGGGTTGATCCCGGCATTGACCTTCTGCGCGTTAAGCTGCCAGCTCTCATCGTTGGATTGCAGTGCCATATTGCTCAGTTGCAGCACATCGGCCTGTATTGGCAGCGGCGCGCCCTGCAAAGGCTGAACGTTGAGAGTGCCGTCGCGTAGCGTGATGCTATCGAAATAGCGTGGCTCGGTAATTTGCCGCAGGCTGAAAGCCATATCGACCTGCTTGGCCGCCAAGAGCTGCGGTTGGTTGGCACGGGCGAGGGTTACGCCCTCCAGGCTGAGCTGCCCTGGTTTGCTCCACGAATGCGTTATTTTTTCTACCGACAGTTGGTAATCACCACGATCGCTGATCCAGTGACTCAACCAGCCTGCGGCCCAGCGGGTTTGCCCCACTACGTAGAGCAGCACAATGGCCAGCACTATCAGCAGCAGCAACGTGATCAATAGTTTTCCGATAAATTTCATCGTGTGGATCCGTAGCGGACAGAAAAGATACCCTGTTTATGCCGCAATTAGCCCGCCAGCTCAAGGGCAATGGCCTGAAAGACAATAAAAAAACGGCCAGTAGCGTTTCGCCAATGGCCGTTGGTTTGCTGCGGGGAGCGCTTATTTTTCTTCTGGCGGGAACAGCAGGTTCAGCACAATGGCGGTGATACCACCGGCGGCGATACCGGAAGAAAGCAGGGTTTTCAGCCAGTCCGGTGCAAACTGCAAGATCAGCGGCTGTTGGGAAACCCCCATACCGACGGCCAGCGACAGCGCCATAATCATGATGGCGCGGCGGTTTAACTTCTCGCGGGAAACGATACGCACGCCGGAGGCTGCGATGGTACCGAACATCACGATGGTCGCGCCGCCCAGCACCGGCTCAGGAATGTGTTGCACAAAACCGGCAACGGCCGGGAACAGCCCCAGCAGGATCAGCATCAGTGCCACCACAAAACCGACGTAGCGGCTGGCAACCCCTGTCAGCTGGATCACCCCGTTATTCTGGCCAAAGCAGGAGTTCGGGAAGGTGTTGAACACCGCCGATAGCATTGAGTTCAGGCCGTTGGCCAGCACGCCGCCCTTCAGGCGCTTCATATACAGTGGGCCGCTGACCGGCTGTTCAGAAACGTCGGAGGTGGCGGTGATATCACCGATGGTTTCCAGCGACGTGACCATAAAGATCAGCATCAGCGGCAGCAACAGGTTCCAGTCAAAACCCAGGCCGTAATACAGCGGGGTAGGAACGGTGATCAAGGTCGTTTGGGTGGCCGGCTCGGTTTCCGGCAGCATACCCATGGCCCAGGCCAACAGATAACCCACGGCCATGGCAATCACTAACGAAGCGACGCGTAGGTAAGGGTTACGCTGGCGGTTAAGCAGAATAATCACTACCAGCACCGCGCCTGCCAGCAGCAGATTCTTGGGCGAGCCGAAGGTGTGATCGCTCATCGCCGCATAACCGCCGCCGATAGAGGTCAGCCCGACCTGGATCAGCGACAGGCCGATAATCATCACTACAATGCCGGAGACCAGCGGGGTAATGATGCGGCGCGCCAGGTGCAGCACGCGCGACAGCAGGATTTCGGTACAAGAGGCGACCATCAAGGTGCCAAACAGCGCAGCCATCATGGTGGGCACGTCTGCGCCGCCGTTTTTCAGCGCCAGCCCGCCCATAATCAGCGGTGAGACAAAGTTGAAGCTGGTGCCCTGAATGGACAGCAGGCCAGATCCCACCGGGCCCCAGGTTTTGATTTGCAGGATCGAGGCCAGACCGGAAGCGAACAACGACATGCTGATGATGTGCTGCGTATCCTGCGCTGGCAGACCAAGCGCCTGGCAGATCAACAGGGCCGGGGTGATCACGGCGACAAACATCGCCAGCAAATGCTGGCTGGCGGCAAACAGCGTTTGCGGCAACGGCGGGCGATCTTCCAGGCGGTAAATCAGTTCACTATTGTGTGAAACGGGGGCTGATGCTTTTTGCGCGGCATCAAGCTCGGCGGTTTGGCTGGACATGGTGTGGCATTCCCAAAGGCGGCAAAGAAGGCATTTTAATGATCTGCTTCACAAAAGCAAACGGTTGCGCATTAATATTTTGCACGATGCTGAACCCCTTAATGTCGCATTTTCGTTCATTTTTTCTTGTGTTATTAGCCGTTTTTACTTTTAATCCACCCTTCATCAAGTTAAAAAACTGAGTAAATTTTATAACTTATTAATTTATTGGATTTTATTACTACACGGAGTAGCTAGATGTTTCATCTCGATACTTACGGCACTTTAGTTGCCGCCACGCTGGTTCTGCTGCTTGGGGGCAAATGCGTGCGCTCCATTCCTCTGCTGAGAAAATATACAATTCCTGCTCCCGTTGCCGGTGGTTTACTGGTGGCGGTCCTGCTCTTGGTTTTGAAGAAAACGGTTAACTGGGAAATCGGCTTTGATATGTCGCTGAAAGACCCACTGATGCTGGCCTTCTTCGCCACTATCGGCCTGAATGCCAACCTGGCGCGCCTGCGAGCGGGGGGCAAGGCGTTGGTCGTGTTCCTGTTCGTGGTGCTGGGCCTGTTGCTGGTACAGAATGCTATTGGTATCGGCATGGCGAAAATGCTGGGGCTGGATCCGTTAATGGGGCTGATTGCGGGTTCGATTACGCTTTCGGGCGGGCATGGCACCGGGGCGGCCTGGAGCAAGGTGTTCATTGAGCGCTACGGATTTGAGAATGCCACCGAAGTGGCGATGGCCTGTGCCACCTTTGGTTTGGTGCTGGGCGGCCTGATTGGTGGCCCGGTGGCCCGCTATCTGGTGAAACACTCTTCAACGCCGGAAGGTACACCGGATGACAGCGTGCAGCCGAGCGGCTTTGAGAAGCCGGAAAGTGGCCGCCTGATCACCTCGCTGGTGATGATCGAAACCATCGCCATGATCGCCATCTGCCTGAGCATCGGTAACTTTATTGCCGGGTTATTGAATGGCACCGCCTTCGAACTGCCGACCTTTGTCTGCGTATTGTTTGTGGGTGTGATCCTCAGCAATACCCTGTCGGCTACCGGTTTTTACCAGGTGTTTGAGCGGGCGGTCTCCGTGTTAGGTAACGTGAGCCTGTCGCTGTTCCTGGCGATGGCGTTGATGAGCCTGCGCCTGTGGGAGTTGGCTTCACTGGCCTTGCCGATGTTGGCGATCCTGGCGGTGCAGACGCTGTTCATGGCGCTGTATGCCATCTTCGTGACATATCGCGTAATGGGTAAAAACTACGATGCTGCCGTGCTGGCGGCCGGTCACTGCGGTTTTGGCATGGGGGCTACGCCAACGGCTATTGCCAACATGCAGGCGATCACCGATCGTTTCGGTCCTTCGCATCTGGCATTTTTGGTGGTGCCGATGGTGGGCGCGTTCTTTATCGATATCGCTAACGCCATCGTGATTAAGCTGTACCTGATGCTGCCGTTGTTCCCGGCGATCGGCTAAGTGATGATAGCCCCTCTTGGTGAAAAGAGGGGCAGATTGATTAGGCGTTGGAGTAGCGAGCGGTTTCCGGCAGCCAGCGCTCAATCAGTGCATGTGCATGCTGCGGATACTGCTGGTGAATATGGCGAGCTACGCGCTGAACTTCGGGGATCATGGCCTGATCGCGCAACAAATCGGCCACTTTAAATTCTGCACTGCCGGTTTGGCGTGTCCCCAATAGCTCACCCGGCCCACGGATTTCCAAATCTTGCTGGGCAATCACAAAGCCATCGTTACTGTCCCGCAGTACCTGCAGGCGTTTTTGGGCGGTTTTGCTTAGCGGGGTTTTATACAACAGCACGCAATGAGAGGCTACCGCACCACGGCCAACCCGGCCACGTAGCTGGTGCAGCTGAGCAAGACCAAGCCGCTCCGGGTTTTCGATAATCATCAGGCTGGCGTTCGGTACGTCCACCCCCACTTCAATTACCGTGGTGGCTACCAGCAATTGCAGTTCGCCCTGCTTGAAGGCCTGCATCACCGCCTGTTTCTCCGCTGATTTCATGCGGCCATGTACCAGCGCCACCTTCAGTTCCGGCAGCGCAATCTTCAACTCTTCCCAGGTTGCTTCTGCGGCCTGGGCTTCCAGCAAATCCGACTCTTCGATCAGCGTGCAGACCCAATACGCCTGACGGCCTTCTTCGATACAGGCGCTTTTCACCCGCTGGATAATATCGGCCCGGCGCGTATCGGGGATCGCCACCGTTGTCACCGGCGTACGGCCCGGCGGCAATTCATCGATCACCGAGGTGTCCAGATCGGCGTAGGCGGTCATCGCCAGCGTGCGTGGGATTGGCGTGGCGGTCATGATCAACTGATGGGCATGGAACCCTTGTTCTTCGCCTTTCTCCCACAGCGCCAGCCGCTGATGCACGCCAAAGCGGTGTTGTTCATCGATAATCACCAGGGCCAGTCCATTAAACTGCACCTGCTCTTGGAAAATGGCGTGTGTCCCGACCACCATCGACACCTGGCCGCTGGCAATAGCTTCCTGCTGGGCGAGGCGTGCTTTGCCCTTTTGCTTGCCGGCCAACCAACCCACCTCAATCCCCAAGGGTTCAAACCACTGGCGGAAGTTATTGGCGTGTTGTTCGGCGAGTAATTCTGTGGGGGCCATCAGCGCCACCTGTTTACCGTGAGCAATGACACGTAGTGCAGCAAGGGCAGCAACCAGGGTTTTACCTGAGCCGACGTCGCCTTGCACCAGGCGCATCATTGGGAAACCTTTTTGCAGATCCGCTTCAATATCTGCCACAACCCTAGTCTGAGCACCGGTAGGCGAGAAGGGGAGCTGGGCCAGGAAGCGGTTTTTCAGCCGATCGTCAGGCGTTAGCGATAATGCCCGGTAGCTTTGTGCACCAGCGCGGACGGCCAACATGCTGAGGTTATGCGCCAACAGCTCTTCAAGGATCAGGCGTTTTTGTGCCGGATGCTTGCCCTGTTCCAAATCGACCAGTTGGATATCCGGCGGCGGACGGTGCAGCATATGCAGCGCCTGCGGCAGGCTCATCAAACCGCCGCTTAATTCCGGTGGCAGCAGCTCGGCAATGGCACAGGTATCCAGCAACTCCAGCGCCTGATCGGTCAATTTGCGCAGTGTGGCTTGGCGGATCCCTTCGGTGGTGGGATACACTGGCGTCAGCGCCTCTTGCAGCTCGACCTCGCTGTTTTCCCCCTGGACACGGTATTCCGGATGGATGATTTCTGCGCCGTGGGTACCGCGTTTGACTTCGCCATAGGCCGTTACGCGGCGGCCGGTTGCCAGGCTGTTCTTCATCGCCGCGTTGAAGTTGAAGAAGCGCATGGTCAGGATGCCGGTGCCGTCACTGATCTGGCAGATCAGCATGCGGCGGCGGCCAAAGCTGATATCGCTGCGCAGCACTTCCCCTTCCACCGTGGCAAAAATGCCTGGCAGCAGATCGTTGATTGGGTAGAGGCGGGTACGGTCTTCGTAACGCAACGGGAGGTGCAGCAGCAGATCCTGGATGGTATTCAGGCCGATTTTGGCCAGTTTCCCCGCTTGGCTGGCTCCAACCCCGGAAAGTGTAGTGAGTGGGACGGCATCCAGCAGGCGGCCTTTCATCGGCGTACCGTCGTTGCCTGCATGGCAGCCCACCATTCGGCGTCCGCAACCACTTGGCCTTGATCGTCAATCTGCGGGCGCGGCAGTTTTTTACGTTTGGCCACGTTGGCTAACACCGGGTAACCGCCTTCAAACAGCAGACGTTGCTGTTCCTGCTCATCTAACGCGCTGAGATCGCGGCGATACATTCCGGCGTTTTGCCGCTGGCGTTGGGCCTCATACAGGATCAGTGCCGCAGCGACAGAGACATTCAGCGACTGAACCATACCGATCATCGGAATGATGATGTCCTGATCGGCCAAGGCTAGCGCCTCTTCGGTGATGCCGGTTTTTTCCTGCCCCAGCAGTATGCAGGCGGGGCGGGTATAGTCTATTTCGCGAAAATCGACGGCGCGGGCAGAAAGGTGAGTTGCCAGGATCTGCATCCCTTGGCCTTTCAGATGCGTGACCGCTTCGGCGATGGTGGGGTGGGTTTTGACGCTCACCCAGCTATTGCTGCCCGCAGCGGAGGAGACCAGGGTACGCATGCGTGGGGTAGGCCACACGGCATGCACCTGATGTACGCCGACGGCATCGGCGGTACGGATAATCGCGGAGACGTTATGCGGTTTGTGAACCTGTTCCAGGCAGATCGTCAGATCGGGCTGCCGGGTAGCCAGCATTTCACAAATCCGCGCATAGCGTTCGGGGCTCATAGGCGCTAGTTTCGGTTACGGTTAACTTTGATCACGTCCGGCATGATACGGATCTTACGCATAATATTTGCCAGGTGGATGCGATCGCGGGTGGTCAGGCGGATAAAGGCGCTGTAGACCCGGCCATCTTTCTCTTCGGTATTCAGGCTCTGAATATTCGATTCGGCCGCGTTGATCGCCGCCGTGAGATTGGCCAACGCACCCTGATGGTTGAACATGTCCACTTTGATTTCCGCAATGAACTCCTGCTCGGTTTCCATATCCCACTCGACCGCCATGAATTTCTCTGGCTCTTTCTGGTAGCCGCGGATATTACGACAGGATTCATGGTGAACCACCAGGCCTTTGCCCGGGCTGACATGGGCAATAATCGGGTCGCCTGGAATTGGGCGGCAACACTTGGCAAAGGTGATCAGGACGCCATCGGCGCCTTTGATGGCCAGGTTGCGCACGCCGTTTGAGGAGCCCAGGCTGGACTGATCGCCCTGCAGGTTCTTCGCGACTACCACGCTCATGGCGTTACCGAGGCCGATTTCTGCCAGCAGATCGTCCAGCGTGGCCAGCTTCATGCGGTCCAGCTCATGCTGGATATTCTCTGGCGGCACTTCCGAAAGTTTACGGCTGCCCCCGAGCGCATGGTTGAGCAAACGGCGGCCCAGGCTGACGGAATCATCGCGCTTGAGGTTTTTCAGCATCTGGCGGATTTTGGCGCGGGCTTTGGAGCTCACAACAAAGTTCAACCAGGCGGCATTTGGCCGGGCACCCGGAGCGGTGATGATCTCTACCGTCTGGCCACTGGCCAAGGCTTGTGACAGAGGATGGGGCTGGCGATCGACACGTGCGCCAACGCAGGCATGGCCGATATCGGTATGCACGGCGTAGGCAAAGTCGACCGGTGTGGCACCGGCTGGCAGCTCGACAATGCGCCCTTCCGGGGTGAAAACGTAAATCTCATCGGGGAACAGATCGGATTTTACGCTTTCAATAAATTCAAACGAGCTACCGGCGCTTTGTTGCAGCTCCAGCAGGCTCTGCATCCAGCGCTGGGCGCGGATCTGTGCGGTGGTGCCGGTTTCGCCCTGTTCCTTTTCTTTATAGGCCCAGTGCGCGGCAACCCCCATTTCGGCCATCTGATCCATATCTTCGGTACGGATCTGTACCTCAACCGGCACGCCGTGCGGGCCGATCAGTGAAGTATGCAGCGATTGATAGCCGTTAGCCTTGGGAATGGCGATATAATCTTTTACCCGGCCCGGGCGCGGCTTATACAGGCTGTGTGCCTGGCCCAGCACCCGGTAGCAGGTATCCACTTCCTTGACGATCACCCGGAACGCGTAAATATCCATAATGGAATGGAAGCGCTGTTCTTTCAGGTGCATCTTGCAGTAGATGGAATAGAGGTGCTTTTCCCGCCCGCTGACGCGGCAGGGGATACCCGCTTCGGTCAGACGCCCTTCGATCTCGGAGAGGATTTTCTGGATCATCTCCTTACGGTTACCGCGCGCGGCTTTCACCACTTCTTTGATGACGCGGTAGCGGTTCGGGTAAAGCGCTTCAAAACCCAGCTCTTCCAGCTCGGTTTTCAGATGATGAATACCCAGGCGGTGGGCCAGTGGGCTATAAATTTCCAGGGTTTCACGGGCGATACGCCGCCGTTTGTCCGGGCGCAGCGAGCCAAGCGTTCGCATATTGTGGGTGCGGTCTGCCAGCTTGATCAGCACGACGCGGATATCCTGCACCATCGCCATGATCATCTTGCGGAAGTTCTCCGCCTGCGCTTCTTTCTTATCCTGGAATTTTAATTTGTCTAGCTTGGATACGCCCTCAACCAGTTCGGCAACGCTTTTGCCAAACAGTTGTTCCATATCCTGATAGGTGGCCGGGGTGTCTTCGATGACGTCATGCAGCAGGGCTGCCATCAGCGTCTCATGATCGAGACGCATCTCCGCCAGAATACAGGCCACGGCGACCGGGTGAGTAATGTAGGGCTCACCGCTGGAGCGTGTCTGTCCCTCGTGAGCGTCACGTGCAACGAGGTATGCCTGTTTGAGGCGCTTAATCTGCTCCTCAGGCAAGTAACGTTGAATCAGCAGATTCAGGCTTTCAAACAGGTACAAGGCAGACTCACAGTCTAATTAACGACGACCTTCAGCAATCGCGGTAACCGCCTGGATCTCTGCGGCTTCCTGCTCTTGCTGCTCCTGGCGCTCACGAACATCGAGGATCTGGCTGTTGATCAGGCCTTCTTCGATTTCGCGCAGAGCGATAACGGTGTACTTATCATTCTCTTCAGGTACCAGTGCATCCTTACCACCGGTCTGGATTTGACGTGCCCGACGAGCAGCGACCAACACCAGGTCAAAACGGTTACCAATTTTCTCTACAGCGTCTTGAACAGTTACGCGTGCCATATTTGTGCTACTCCACAGGTGACGAAAAGACTGGGCATAATACTGAAACTGTCTTCAGTCTGCCAATAGTTTGCTGATTAAAGCATCATGCCGCAGCATTTGACGGCCCAAACGCAAGCGTTCGGCGCGAATAATGGTCTTCAGATCGGACAAGGCCAGATCAAAATCGTCATTCACGATTAAATAATCATACTCCGCGAAATGCGTCATCTCCGCGACGGCCTGCGCCATGCGCTTGGCGATCACTTCGTCTGCATCTTGCCCACGGCCACGCAGGCGGCGGCCAAGCTCTTCCTTCGACGGCGGCAGAATAAAGATGCTGCGCGCCTGGGGCATTTTGGCACGGATCTGCTGTGCGCCCTGCCAGTCGATATCCAGGAAGACGTCAACGCCGGTCGACAGTACTTGCTCGATGGCCGCGCGGGACGTGCCGTAATAGTTGCCGAACACTTCTGCGTGCTCAAGAAACGCATCCTGCTCAATCATACGGCGGAATTCGTCTTTGGGGACGAAAAAGTAGTGTTCGCCGTGATTTTCACCCGGGCGGCTATCGCGCGTGGTGTGTGAAACCGAAACCTGCGTGTCGTACAGCGGTTGCGTTTTTAACAAAGCCTGAATCAGGCTTGATTTCCCTGCGCCACTTGGGGCAGAGACAATATAAAGCGTGCCTTGAGCCATGATGATGTTCGTTGGTAGCGGTTGATAAGTCAGTGACAGCGGATGTGTAAATTCTCCGCACAGTATACACGGCTAACGGGCGGTATGCAGCGTTAGCTCGCATTTTGGCCGCAGCTTTCTGCTAAAAACAGTGGGGAAAAGTCAATTTGTGCGGCGGATCTGGGGATTTTTGCCGTTTTCAGCAAATGTGCATTCTTTTTGGGAAGCGTTTCGCACCTCCGGTTTTTGGCGTTAGCCAGCAAAGGCGATCGAGTATTTACTGTCGGGAGGTAAGGAGGTGCTCTAATGTGGAGAGGTATTTACCGGGCGCTGGTGGCGGTGGGATTGCTGTGTAGCTCCTTGGCATGGGCAGGTTGTCCAGCTTGGTCATCAGAGCGCTTACAGGTGGAAATTACGGCGCTGGATGATCAACTGGGGCGATGGGATGAGGCTTATTATCGCTTGGGCAACAGCCCGATCGACGATGAGCTCTACGACAGCCTGCTGCAGCAACTGCAAGATTGGCGGCGTTGTGTCGGTGCGGTAGAAGACGGAACGCGGCCATTGCCAGCGGGCAAGGTACCACATCCGGTAGCGCAAACGGGGTTGCGTAAACTGCGCAACTCGCGTGCCGTAGAGCAATGGATGCAGGGCCGCCACGATCTGTGGGTGCAACCCAAGGTTGACGGTGTTGCGGTCACTTTGGTCTACCGGCAAGGCGTATTGGTGAACGCTATTAGCCGGGGAGATGGGCAGAAGGGTGAAAACTGGTTGGAAAAGGTGAAAGCGATCCCCGCTATTCCCCACGTTTTACCGGAGTCTACGGCCAATTTGGTACTGCAAGGGGAGCTGTTTCTGATGGTGAACGATCATCATCAGCAAGCTCAAGGAGGGATCAATGCCCGCTCCAAGGTTGCCGGGATGCTGATGCGTAATACGTCCACCGTGCAACTTAAGCAGCTTGGCCTGTTTGTCTGGGCGTGGCCCGATGGTCCCCCGGCCATGGCCGAACGCCTGCAACAGCTTGCCGCCATGGGTTTTGCGCTGCCGCAGCAATATTCACAACCGGTCACCACGTTGGCGGAGGTGGAGCAGTGGCGGGCAGCTTGGTACAACGGCCCTTTGCCGTTTGTCACCGATGGCGTGGTGATCCACCAAGGGCAAAAACCTCAGGGGCGCTACTGGCAGGCTAAACCCAATGACTGGGCGGTCGCCTGGAAATATCCCCCAGCCCAGCAAGTGGCCAGAGTCACGGATGTTGAATTTGCCATTGGTCGCACCGGCAAAATTGCCGTGGTGCTACGCCTGGATCCGGTACGTATGGACGATAAATGGATCCGGCGGGTTAACGTGGGCTCGCTGGCCTTGTGGCAAAAATGGGACATCGTACCTGGCGATCATATTGCGATTAGCCTGATGGGGCATGGCATCCCGCATTTGAAACAGGTGGTCTGGCGTGCGGTTACCAGGGCAGCACCGCTTGCACCAAAACCGGCGGATTTTCATGCGCTGAGCTGTTTTACCTTACAGCCTGGGTGTCGCCAGCAGTTTCTGGCACGGCTGGTTTGGTTGAGTAGTTCCAATGGGCTGAACATCACCGGGCTGAATAAAGCCGGCTGGCAGGCGCTGATCGATCAGGGATTGGTGAATGACCTGCTGGATTGGTTGGAATTAACCCCGGAACAGCTCAGCGCGGTCCCCAGCCTGGGGGCGAAGCGTGCGCAGGCCCTTTATCGCCAATTTCGGCTGGCGCAGCGGCAACCTTTCGAGCGTTGGCCGATCGCCCTCGGCGTACCCATTTCGCCATTGCAGTCGGCCACGTTGCAAAATTGGCCGCAGGTACAGCAGATGACGTCAGCACAGTGGCAGGAACTTGCTGGTATTGGTGCGCAAAAGGCCAGAAAAGTGCAGGAATTTTTGCACAATCCTGCCTTTCTGGCACTGGTAAAAACCTTGCAGCGGCACAACATTAGCGGTTTTGATGTAGTTCCCGATCGTGCCGAAACGCCTGGCGATGCGTTCGCAGATTAATGGTCGGGGTGCTGATAGTTAAACACCGGCAAGCCAAGACGAAAGCGCAGTGCGAGCAGGCGAGCGCTGAGGCCAGCAACCAGCGTAATAATAATCACCATGTTATGCGGCAAGCTAAGGTGTTGCAGGCCGATATACAGCCAGGCAGCGGCAAAGGCGATGCCGGCATAGATTTCCTTCTGGAAAACCAGCGGGATACGGTTGCAGAACATATCACGCAGCACGCCGCCGAATACGCCGGTGATCACGGCGGCAATGGCCGCAATCAGTGGGGCATGGCCCATATCCAGAGCCACCTGCGCGCCGATGATCGAGAAAACTATCAACCCAATGGCGTCCAACACCAGGAACAGATGGCGCAGGTGGCGCATCAGCGGTGCCATCCAGGTGGTGATAATTGCCGCTATGGCTATGATAACAATATACTCAGGGTGTTTTACCCAGCTCAGTGGGAAGTGCCCAAGCAGCATATCACGCACCGAGCCCCCGCCAATGGCGGTAGCAGAAGCGATAAAAATCACGCCAAACAAATCCATTTGGCGGCGGCCTGCGGCTAACGCGCCGGTCATGGCTTCTGCGGTGATGCCGATGATATAAAGAATGCTCAGTAACATAGGGGGATTCACAGGGTCTGAGGGCTAGAGTGTCAACGCCGGAGGGTAACGAGCCTGGTGGCAACGCACCACTGAGTTTTTTTGTTGGTGTCGCTTTCGAATTACTTTACCTAATGCTAAATGGGTGATTTTTGCTTACTGTTAGTCTCTATTGCTACTTGTGATTTTTAAAACGCATTAGAAATTTGTCGTTAGTGTCTGTTGATGATTATTTAAGGACTATTAAAGCGAGATGAAAAATACCGCGATATTGGCGGCCGCCGTCGCCATAACCTTGCTGTTGAGCGGCTGCGTAGCGCCAGTGCAAAAGGCCTCACCGCTGAAACCGGCAGCAACGTGCAGCACCGGCGAACCAATGACCCAAACCACGCTCTATTTTGGCTTGAATCGCCCGGCAGGGCCGGTCATTACGGCAGCAGAATGGCAGACCTTTGTCGATCAACAGGTAACCCCGCGTTTTAAAGATGGGTTATCGGTATTTGATGCCAAAGGGCAATGGTTGGGGAACGATGGCAAGCTGGCACGGGAAAACAGCAAGGCGTTGATGTTGATCCATAGCCTTGATGCGGCCAGTGAGCAAAACATTGAGGCGCTGCGCACCCGCTATAAACAACAATTTGCCCAAGACTCGGTGATGCGTGTCGATGCGCCGGTGTGCGTTGCGTTTTAATGAATTCCCGGCTTGCCGTAGCTGCAACAAGCCGGGCTATCGTTTTTACAACACCAGCCCGGCAACCGCTGCCGAAAGCAGGCTGACCAGCGTGGAGCCGTAAACCAGCTTCAGGCCGAAGCGAGAAACCACGTTGCCCTGGCGTTCGTTTAACCCCTTGATGGCCCCGGCAACAATGCCGATGGAAGCAAAGTTGGCGAAGGACACCAGGAACACCGAGAGAATACCCAAACCACGGGGGGACAGCTCTGCCGCAATTTTTTTCAGTTCAATCATCGCCACAAACTCATTGGCGACCAGCTTGGTAGCCATGATGCTGCCAGCGCGCAGCGCATCAGGTGCCGGAATGCCGATTAGCCAGGCTAGCGGATAGAACACGTAGCCCAGGATCTGCTGGAAGCTGATGCCAAAAATGGCGGCAAAAATGGCGTTCACGGCGGCGATCAGGGCGATAAAGCCGATTAGCATAGCGGCAATGATCATCGCAATTTTAAAACCCGCGAGAATATATTCCCCCAGCATTTCAAAGAAGCTCTGCTCTTCATGCAGTTTATTCAGCTTGAGTTCCGGCTCGTCGTCCACCTGATAAGGGTTGATGATCGAGAGAATGATAAAGGTGCTGAACATGTTGAGGATTAACGCGGCCACTACGTATTGTGCGTCGATCATCGCCATATAGGCACCCACGATCGACATCGAAACCGTCGACATCGCGGTGGCTGCCATGGTGTACATCCGGCGTGGGGAGATATCCGCAATAATGCCTTTGTAGGCAATAAAGTTTTCCGACTGGCCCAGCACCAAAGTGCTGACGGCGTTGAAAGACTCCAGTTTGCCCATGCCGTTCACTTTGGAAAGCAAGGTGCCCACGACGCGGATCACCAACGGCAAGATGCGCAAGTGCTGCAAAATGCCGATCAGCGCAGAGATAAAGATAATCGGGCACAACACGCCGAGGAAGATAAAGGCCAGCCCTTGGTTGCTCATACCGCCGAAAACAAAGTCGGAGCCTTGTGCTGCAAAGGCCAGCAGGATGGCAAAGAAATCGGCCACGTGCTTGATAACGCCCAGTCCGCTGGCTGAATGCAGGAAGAAATAGGCCAGTGCGGCTTCAATCACCAGCAACTGAATAATATAACGTGGGCGGATTTTCTTGCGGTCATTACTGACCAATAACGCGAGAACGACAATCACCACCAAGGCTAAAATAAATTGCAAAATTTGCGACATAAACAATCCGAACGGCATACCGGCTAGGAAAACGCTATTTAGCCACAGCCCGTGGTGCCTTTCATTACCCTGCATGACGATTAGAACAAAATACTTTGGGCGAGAGTTATGCGTTCAGATTATTGCTGGCCATCGGCGGCCAGCAGCGTTTGATCGTGAAATTTTCCCCATAAAACATGGGGAGTTAGGCGATTGTTGACCAAATGGCAATCTTGTTGAATGTGTAGGGGGCTAACATATTCGACCGTAGGGCGCCGCATGCTGCGCCCTACGTTGTGAACCAGTTCTATTTCGCCTGGGCCAGCACGTTACCTTCCCAACCCTGTTGGGCATAGTCGTTAAGATGGGCGATCTTACGCACCGGTTGCCCTTGGCTGAAGTTGATGTCATGCAGCGGCACCCAAACCTGCGAGGCGGCAAAGGCCGACTTGAAGTGATACTCCGCATGGCTCAGATCCGCAATCGCCGTCCAGTAAGTCCCGATGCCTTTGTTCTGGTCCGGGCGCTTGCTGTATTTGGCATACATGTCGGTGACCTGTTGTTCGCTTGGCTCTGCCGGTGAACCGAGCGGATAAGCCACGTTATTGAGCACCGATAAGATGAAGCCCTGCGCCTGGTTTTTATTGTCCGGCTGCGGCAGGTTTTTCAAATCATAGCTGGCGCGCACCAGGCGCTCATCCGCTTCCAAGCCACCAGGGATCTCGCTGCGTTTGGCGTTCTGATACTTGGCCAGGTTCTGGAGTTGTTTATCGTAAGAAGGGGGATTGGTCATCACCCGATAATTTTTGTCGTGATAGATATTCACTTTGCCGTTATCGATCTCGACGATGGCCGAATCGCCGCTAACGTCTTCGATCGCGATGTGTTTGGTATCCGAAGCGTAATCGATCGGCATATGGGCGGCGGCCAGGCGTACATCACTGCGGATGGCTTTAACCGCCTCATCAACGGTAGCGTAGTTATCCAGGATATAGCTCAACCAGGCGCGGCTTTCGATCACCGGCTTGTTCAGATTGTCCTGCTGCACCTGGCTGCCATTCATATAAAACAGCGTATGGCCCGCCAGCCCCTTTTCATTCATACCGTCCATTGGGAACACACCATCGGCGTAAACCACGACGCTACCGTAGTGGGTTTGCCATTGGGCGGCGTTCTTCGCATCCCCGCCGTTATGCGCAATACCGCGTGGCGTGATCACCAGTGAGGGATCTACCGGCCCGAAGAAATCCAGATTGCGGGCGCTGACCATATAGCCCGGGTACATATTCATAAAGGCACGGGTGCAGGCTTGCGCCCCGGTTGCCAGGCTGGCGCTGAGTGCAGCACCGACCAGAAGGGCTGATACGCTGTGTGTGAACTTTTTCATGGTTTTTCCTTACCTGAATGAGGTGAACAAACTAATGGTAAGCCCGCGAACTCATATCGTAGAGTGGATAACCGGGGGGAAATCCCCCGCAATTTTGTGGAGGAGAGATGGGGAAGATAGGTTTTTCGTTGGCGCAGATTGAAGCTTTCGCCAGCGTTTGTGAAACCGGCAATCTGACCCAGGCGGCCAAGCGCTTGGGGAAGGATCGCACCACCGTCAGTGAACTGATCGAAAATCTGGAGTTGGATCTCGGTTATTCACTGTGCGATCGCCGTACCCGCCCGTTGCAACTGACCGAGGCAGGCCAACGCCTTTACCGGCAAGCACGGCTGTTTTTGCAGGAGGCAGAGGCCCTTAGCCTGTTGGCTCAACATATTCCGCAGCAGGTGCGGCAGAAACTGACGCTGTGCTATGACCCTTTTACTCCGCGCGCTTTTTTAACTGAACTGGCGATGTTTCTGGGCCAGCGTGGTATTCAGCTTGATTTGCTGATGATGGAGCGTGGTGAGGGTGAGCAGGCGTTAGCAGACGATGTGGCGGATATAGGCGTTTATCAGGCGATAAACCGCTCGATTGGCGAAAAGTTTAAATGGCGAGCCTTGGGGGCGATTGAGCTGGCCGTTTATGCTCGCGAGGGTTTTTTCCCCGTTGGCAGCCCGGTCACCTTGCTGTCGCTAGCGTCAAGCACCCAACTCATTCCCTTTAATGACCTGCCCGAGCCGATGGCAAAACGCCTGCAAATCGCCGATCGCATTCAGGTCGTCAATGAACCGGCTTTGCTGCAAACGTTGTTAACCGCCGGGCTGGGATGGGCATTCCTGCCAACTCATCTGAAAATGCAGCACTTGCCGCAGGTAGAGCGGCTCGATACGGATTTGGGGAAACAGGGGTTGATGCACCCGATGGTGGCATTATGGAAGCCTGGAGCCAATAGTGAATTGCTGAGCCTGATCGAAAGCATGCAGCAGATCTTTGAGGGTTCAGTGGTAACTTGAGGAGATTGTCGCCCCCTCATGCGAAGGGGCGAATTTCAACGGGTTACTGCTCGTCTTTTTGCTCCTCAGCCTCGACCTTACGGTACCAGCGTGGGTGATGCTTCTTCGCCCAGCGGCGGCTGACCTTGCCTTCAATCATGCCTTTGATCGAACCCTTCACCCAGAATGCCATATACATATGGATCAGAATGGCGTGGATCAGCACGATCGCCGAGGCGGCGTGGATCAACAGCGCATAGCGGATCACCGGGATCGGGAAGTTGTGGGCGAAATAAGGGCGCCAAATGATAATACCGGTGACCAACAGCACGAAAATCATGCTCATGATGCTCCAGAACATCATTTTCTGGCCGGCATTATATTTGCCGACGTCAGCGACCTTATGCTCATTGCCCTTCAGCACTTCCACGATGCCCTTGACCCACGGCAAGTCCTCTTTCTCGGGGATGTTGTGCTTCACAAAGCGGAAGAACATAAACATCAGCGCGATAAAGATCAGCACGCCAAAGAAAGGATGCAGGATGCGGCCCATCTGCGGTGTACCAAAGGTTTCGGTCAGCCATTGCAGCGTGGGGAAGAACA
>NZ_JBKJYW010000461.1:0-8977 GCF_046715635.1 Serratia sp. (in: enterobacteria) | reverse complement strand
CATCGAAACCAATATTATGCTTTATCGTTTGGCGATGAATGGAAGTGACCTTATTAGATCAACCCACCAAACGCACCGACCCCATCGAGGCACACAGCGCTGTGTCCCGGCGACCAGCCAGACGCATCTGCTGTTCAATCCACTGGCGAGCCTGAATGATATCCACCACGGGCTGCCGCTTCAACAATCGACCAGCCAAGATCCCAGTCTGGTCTGCCCCTCTGGCCGCAAACCTGTCCTCCGATACATAAATTATTACCGCTACTAATCAATGAAAGGCTGTACCGCAGATGGCGATCCACGGCAAAATGTGCGGCTGACTGTGAAAGTTGCCAAAAATGCTCCATGATAAAAGGGTACCAAGGATTAAACTAACTAGGATGAAAACGCATTCATGACACAACCGCAACGCCGCTACGATTTACCGACGATAATTTTTGGCGTGCTGTTTATCGCCATTATGATCGTCGCCAGTTTTTGGGTCATTCAACCCTTTATTCTGGGCTTTGCCTGGGCATCCATGGTGGTGATCGCCACCTGGCCGGTATTGATTAAGCTGCAAAGCCTGCTGTGGGGCCGCCGGTCGCTGGCCGTGGTGGCGATGACCATCCTGCTGCTCCTGCTGTTTGTGCTGCCTATTGCCCTGCTGATCAGTAGCGTAGTAGATAACAGTGCTCCAATCGTGGCATGGGTGAACGCACCGGGCCAGATCCACGTTCCACAGCTGGAGTGGCTGCGCTCCATACCGGTGATCGGGCACAAAGTTTATAACAGCTATCATCTGTTGGTGAACACCGGTGGTAACGCCCTGATAGCCAAAATTCAACCTTACTTCGGTCAAACCGCTACCTGGTTTGTCACCCAGGCGGCACATATTGGTCGTTTCCTGATACATTGTTCGCTGATGTTGCTGTTCAGTGCCTTGCTGTACGCCCGCGGTGAGCAGGTTGGCATGGCGATCCGCCATTTTGCGGTGCGCCTTGCTTCCACCCGGGGCGATGCGGCCGTGTTACTGGCCGGGCAAGCGATCCGTGCTGTCGCATTGGGCGTGGTGGTGACGGCATTGGTGCAGTCGATCCTGGGCGGTATTGGATTGGCCATTTCTGGTATCCCAGCGGCCACCTTGCTGGCCGTAGTGATGTTCATCTTTTGCCTCGCCCAACTGGGGCCGTTGCTGGTCTTGATCCCGGCCATCATCTGGCTGTACTGGACCGGTGACACCACCTGGGGCACCGTGCTATTGGTGTGGAGCTGCGTGGTCGGGACGCTGGATAACTTCTTACGCCCGGCGCTAATCCGCATGGGTGCCGATCTGCCATTGATTCTGATCCTGTCGGGCGTTATCGGTGGCCTGCTGGCCTTCGGGATGATTGGCCTGTTTATCGGCCCGGTAGTGTTAGCCGTCTCTTATCGATTGGTTAGTGCCTGGATAAACGAAGCTCCGGAACCCGCCACCGACCTGGAAGAAGTCGTTAAAGATTTAGAACAGCTGTAATCCCTGCATCGCCTGCTCATCCACTGGGCAGGCGATTACCCAGATATTCCCTTTCCCTGCCACACCCTGCCCGATAATTATTCTGCTGGCTGGCCTGATGCAATAGTTGATGCCATTCAAATACCTATTATTGCAGTGAGCATGTATAAGCCAGGCGGTTTTATTGAGATGATTCTTAATGACGCGCACCAGATAACTGCCTAGTATAAAACCCTATCTTGCTGAAAATAATTGTTTTCCAATCATTATTTTCCAGACAAGTCACCTAACAAGGTAACCCCGAATCTCTGAATTGCTGTGTGTAGTCTTTGCCCGTCTTTTGATGGGCTTTTTTTTATGCAAAATAACCCGCTAATATAAAAAAACCGCCAGGTTTAACCGGCGGTTTGCAATTAATGACAAAATGGCAATGTTATTTAACTGGACGGGCGCAGCATGCAGCGCCCCTACAACTATCTTTGTGACAAATTGACCCACGTCTGCACCACGGTATCCGGGTTTAGCGACAGGCTATCAATCCCCTGATCCATCAGCCACTCGGCAAAGTCTGCATGGTCTGACGGGCCTTGCCCACAGATGCCGACATATTTGCCGTGACGCTTGGCGGCCTGGATCGCCATTGAAAGCAGCGCCTTAACTGCCTCATTGCGTTCATCAAACAGTTCAGAAACCACGCCAGAATCGCGATCCAGTCCCAGCGTTAGCTGCGTCATGTCGTTGGAACCGATAGAGAAGCCATCGAAGTGCTCAAGGAACTGATCCGCCAACAAGGCGTTGGACGGGATCTCACACATCATGATCACTTTCAGCCCGTTCTCGCCGCGCTTCAGCCCCTGACGCCCCAGCTCTGCCACTACGGCCTCCGCCTGAGCCACGGTACGCACAAACGGCACCATCACCTCAACGTTGGTCAGCCCCATCTCATTACGTACCCGCTTCATCGCCGCACATTCCATGGCGAAGCAGTCGCGGAAGCTATCCGCCACGTAACGACCCGCGCCACGGAAACCTAACATCGGGTTTTCTTCGTGTGGCTCATACTTCTCGCCGCCGACCAGGTTGGCGTATTCGTTAGATTTGAAATCGGAAAGGCGCACAATGACGCGCTTCGGCCAGAATGCCGCGCCCAGCGTAGCGATCCCTTCGGTCAAGCGACCGACATAGAACTCGACCGGATCGTCATAGCCCAGCATCAGCGTTTTGATCTCTGCCTGCAGCTCTGGGGTTTGCTGGTCGAACTCCAGCAGGGCACGCGGGTGTACGCCGATCATGCGGTTGATAATAAACTCCAACCGGGCTAGCCCAACGCCTTCATTTGGCAAACGAGCGAAGTCGAACGCACGGTCCGGGTTGCCGACGTTCATCATGATCTTCAACGGGAGTTCCGGCAGTTCAGTGACTTCCGAGCTTTGTACGCTAAACTCCAGCATGTCGCTGTAGACAAAGCCGGTGTCGCCTTCGGCGCAGGAGACGGTGACTTTCTGCCCTTCTTTCAGCAGGTCCGTTGCGTGGCCACAGCCTACAACGGCAGGGATCCCCAGTTCGCGGGCGATGATCGCCGCATGACAGGTACGCCCGCCGCGGTTGGTCACGATCGCTGCCGCCTTCTTCATGATCGGTTCCCAATCCGGGTCTGTCATATCGGTGACCAACACGTCGCCCGGCTCGATGCGATCCATTTCGCTGATGTCGTGGATGACCTTCACCGGGCCAGCCCCAATGCGATGGCCGATGGCTCGCCCTTCCACCAGCACGGTGCTGTTACCGTTCAGTTGGTAGCGTTCCATCACCTGTTCATTGGAGCGCACGGTTTCTGGCCGCGCCTGGACGATCAGCAGCTTGCCGGTGTGGCCATCTTTGGCCCACTCGATATCCATCGGGCGGCCATAGTGTTTTTCGATCAGTAATGCCTGATGCGCCAGTGCCTGAATTTCATCATCGGTCAAAGAGAAACGATTGCGTTGCTCTTCTGGCACATCTTCGATACGTACCTGCTTGCCGTGATCCTGGGAAGGTGCGTACACCATGCGGATTTTTTTCGAGCCAAGGTTGCGGCGTACGATAGCCGGATTGCCCTTCAACAGCATCGGTTTATGGACATAGAACTCATCCGGGTTGACCGCCCCTTGCACGACCATTTCCCCCAGGCCAAACGCCGAGGTGATAAACACCACCTGATCAAAGCCGGATTCGGTATCAATGGTAAACATGACGCCTGACGAGGCCAGATCGGAACGCACCATGCGCTGTACCCCGGCGGAAAGCGCCACGCCACGGTGATCGTAACCCTGATGTACACGATAAGAGATAGCCCGGTCGTTAAACAGCGAGGCGAAGACGTGTTTGATCGCCACCATCACCGCATCAATGCCTTGCACGTTGAGGAAGGTTTCCTGCTGGCCGGCAAACGAGGCATCTGGCATATCTTCGGCCGTGGCGGAAGAACGCACAGCAAAGGAGGCTTCGCTTTCACCCTCGGACAGTTGCTGGTACGCCAGCGTAATTTCACGTTCAAATTCCGCATGGAAAGGCGTATCAATCACCCATTGGCGAATTTGCGCACCGGCCTTGGACAGTTGAGCAATATCGTCAACGTCAGTCTGATCCAGCAGCTGATAAATGCGCTGGTTAACCCCACTTTGCTCAAGAAAATCGTTAAATGCCTGGGCGGTGGTGGCAAAACCGTTGGGAACGGCCACGCCCAAATCGGAGAGATTGGTGATCATTTCACCGAGGGAGGCATTTTTGCCACCGACACGGTCAACGTCGTGCATGCCAAGCTGGTTGTACCAAAGCACATTACGCAAGTCTGGGCCATTGTTAGACATCGAGACAATCCTTATTGCTATCAGTAGGGTATTGACGGATTTTTGACTCGTGCCGCAAAAACGGCACCCAGCCAGACTAGCACAATGATCCATAGACAATGGACAGGTGAATCGATCAAGCCAATCAAGAAAATAGCAATTAAGAGAATTCCAGCGGACACAATTTTATTAGGGATCGTTCCCTAAATGGCTAAAAGCTTACAATTCAACAAATTATGTATTATTTAAACTTTTGCTTAAATACCCCTATTTTTATTGGTTGATTTGACGAAAATAGCGTCGATTTGTGTCGAAGCAGGTAGTTAAAATAGCAATCATTATTTTATAAAAAATGAAATTAGGTTTTATTAAATATATTTAATTTCCGCGAATGATTCCCTCCGTCACAAAATTTCTGTCCCCCTCTTTACCGTATGTGGGTATGCAGACCATGATGTTGATATCAGTCGTTTCAGGCATTAAGGAGTTATGGGTGGAAAGAAGCGTTTTTTATATCTCGGATGGCACGGCCATTACCGCCGAAGTATTGGGGCATGCGGTGCTGTCACAGTTCCCGGTCAAGGCCACCACTTTCACTCTGCCCTTTGTGGAAACCGAAGCACGTGCGCGGGGCGTATGCCAGCAAATCAATGATATTTACCAGCAGACCGGGGTGCGTCCACTGGTGTTCTATTCGATTATCTCGCCGGAAGTCCGCCAGGTGATCACCCAAAGTGAAGGATTCTGCCAGGATATCGTGCAAGCGCTAGTCGGACCGCTCCAGGGCGAATTGGCGGTGGATCCAACGCCGGTACCCAATCGCACACACGGGCTGACGGAAAACAACCTGGGCAAGTATGACGCCCGGATCGCGGCCATTGAATATACCCTGGCCCATGATGACGGCATATCGCTGCGCAATCTCGATCAGGCGCAGGTGATCCTGCTCGGCGTATCCCGCTGCGGTAAAACTCCAACCAGCCTGTATCTGGCGATGCAATTTGGTATCCGCGCGGCCAACTATCCGTTTACGGCCGATGATATGGATAATTTACAGCTACCCGCCGCGCTAAAACCGTTTCAACATAAATTATTCGGGTTGACCATTAACCCGGAGCGGTTAACGGCTATCCGCGAAGAACGCCGTGAAAACAGCCGTTACTCCTCTCCGCGCCAGTGCCGGATGGAAGTTGCCGAAGTGGAGGCGCTATTTCGTAAAA
The DNA here is from genome assembly GCF_046715635.1 of Serratia sp. (in: enterobacteria). Lineage (GTDB taxonomy): Bacteria > Pseudomonadota > Gammaproteobacteria > Enterobacterales > Enterobacteriaceae > Chania. Next base: position 3,455 of record NZ_JBKJYW010000461.1, on the reverse strand, counting down.
ACCAAATTCGCTACCTCAATACCACTAACTATTCGGTGGAAGAGATCTCCACCAAGATCCTCGATATCCTCGGCATGAGCCGGCGGATGTTCTGATAGCCGGGGCTGGCCGGATAGTCGTCCATGCCCCCCTTTTTTGTGCTTTTTTACCGTTTTTAATCAACCGATCACCATCTCCACGGTTGAATTCAGCGGTTTTTGCGTTATTGTGATCGCCATCACTTCCCGGTATTCCTGCCGTCGCGAAGAACAGTTTTAGAGACAATCATGCACAAAACAGATGAACTGCGGACCGCGCGCATCGACAGCTTGGTCACGCCTCAGGCGTTGGCAGAGAAGTTGCCGATCTCTGCATCGGTAGCCGACAACGTGACGGCGTCACGTAAACGTATTGAAAAAATCCTAACCGGCGAAGACAAGCGCCTGTTGGTGGTGATTGGCCCCTGCTCCATTCACGATCTGGATGCGGCGATGGACTATGCCAGCCGCCTTAACGTGCTGCGCGAGCGTTATCAGGATCGTTTGGAAATCGTGATGCGCACCTATTTTGAAAAACCGCGCACCGTGGTGGGCTGGAAAGGCTTGATTTCCGATCCCGATCTGGATGGCAGCTATCAGGTCAACCGTGGCATTGAGATGGCGCGTAAACTGCTGTTGGCAGTCAACCAGCTTGGCCTAGCGACGGCCACCGAGTTCCTGGATATGGTGATCGGCCAGTATATTGCCGATCTGATCAGTTGGGGCGCGATTGGCGCTCGCACCACCGAGAGCCAGATCCACCGTGAAATGGCCTCGGCGCTCTCTTGCCCGGTCGGTTTCAAAAACGGTACCGACGGCAATACCCGCATCGCCATTGATGCCATCCGTGCCGCGCGCGCCGGTCATATGTTCCTGTCGCCAGACAAAACCGGCCAGATGACCATTTACCAGACCAGCGGCAATCCTTATGGCCATATCATCATGCGCGGCGGAAAAACGCCAAACTATCACGCGACCGATGTGGTAGCCGCCTGTGATAGCCTGCGTGAGTTCGATTTACCTGAACAACTGGTGATCGACTTCAGCCATGGTAACTGCCAGAAATTGCATCGCCGCCAGTTGGAAGTTGCGGAAAACGTCTGCCAACAGATCCGTGCAGGCTCCGTGGCCGTGGCTGGCGTGATGGCTGAAAGCTTCCTGGTGGAAGGTACGCAGAAAATCGTGGCTGGCCAATCGCTAACCTACGGCCAATCCATTACTGACCCTTGCCTCAGTTGGTCGGACAGCGAGCAGTTGCTGGCTATGCTGGCTGACGCGGTAGATACCCGTTTCTGATCTTGCTACGTTGCGGGCGCCGCATTGCTGCGCCCGCTTAGCTATACTGCATAGCATTCAACGTCATTGTCATACCGATCGGAGCCTTTGCGCATGCGCCACTCACTGCTATCCATTCCCTGTATCACATTACAAGGGGAACATAAAACGCTGGCCGACTTTCCGGCGCAGGCATATCTGGTAGTGAATACCGCCAGCAAGTGTGGCTTTACCCCGCAGTATGCGGGCTTGGAAAAGCTGTGGCAGTATTATCGCTCACGCGGGTTGATGGTGCTGGGCTTCCCCTGCAATCAGTTTGGCGGGCAAGAGCCGGGCAACCCGCTGGAGATAGCCAACTTCTGCACCCTCAACTATGGCGTCAGCTTTCCGCTGTTCAGCAAGGTCGACGTCAACGGCGCACAGGCGCATCCCTTGTTCAACGAGTTGAAACGCCGTGCTCCCGGTCTGTTAGGCAGCCAACGTATCAAGTGGAACTTCACCAAATTCCTGCTCACCGCCGATGGCGAGCGCATCACACGCTTTGCCCCCATCACCAAACCCGAGCGCCTGTTCAACCACATCGAAACCCTATTGAAATAACCTTTTCGTCAACAATTTGACCAGGATCAATCTAGCTCCGGTAAGCATGACTGCAAAAAGGTTCCATCGGTAACAAAATTTCCCTTGATGTAACCTTTCACTCACATGATAATGATTATCAATTTGATATTAATTACCATTTACTGGTTGAATTTATGGACAATCTCGATAATTCCCATCAGTCCAACAACGCTTTGGTTACGCCCGACGGCAGTGTACACGCCGCTTTACCGCCCTGCTTCGACAGTGCCGAGCTGCTGGGCAGTGATGGGCTGGCGGTGATCATCCATCAAGGTCAACGCTATCAACTGCGCCAGACCAAAGCAGGAAAATTGATCTTAACCAAATAACGCCTTAATCCATTTAACGCCAGCCACCCCGATCTTACGATCCAGGCAGCCAGCAAATCTATTGCTATGTTAAATCATACGGAGAGTTGCCACATGCCTGCCATTTTTGCCTCCCGGCTGCGTTTATCCGCATTAAGCCTGGCCATTGCCTGCGCTTTGCCTACGGTGGTTTTTGCCCAGACCGACACCCGTGTTTCCGCTGCCAGCAAGGCACAAGACAAAAATCAAGATGACGCCATGACCGTGGTCGCCACCGGTAACCCGCGCAGTAGTTTTGAAGCGCCGATGATGGTAACGGTGATCGACGGCAACAGCCCCCAGAGCCAGACCGCCACGACCGCCGGAGATATGCTGCGTCATGTGCCTGGTATTACCGTGACCGGTACCGGCCGTAGCAATGGGCAAGACATCATGATGCGGGGTTACGATCGGCGTGGCGTGCTGACCTTGGTTGATGGTATTCGTCAGGGAACCGATACCGGCCATATCAATGGCACCTTCCTGGATCCAGGATTGGTAAAACGTATTGAAGTGGTGCGTGGCCCATCGGCACTGTTGTACGGCAGTGGCGCATTAGGTGGGGTTATCTCCTATGAAACGGTGGATGCTGCCGATCTACTGTTGCCCGGTCATAACACCGGCTACCGCGTATTCGGCACTGCAGCTAGCGGCGATCATAGCCTGGGCATGGGTGCCAGCGCTTTCGGTAAAACTGACGATCTCGATGGCCTGATCTCTTTCGGCACCCGTGATGTCGGAAATATTCGCCAGGGCGATGGCTTTAATGCGCCGAATGATGAAACCATCAGCAACGTTTTGGCCAAAGGCACCTGGGCCATTGATGACAACCAGTCCCTGAGCGGTAATCTGCGCTATTACAACAACCGGGCGCAAGAGCCTAAGAACCCGCAAACACCTGATGTTTCCAGCGGCAATTTGTTAACCGATCGCTCCACCATCCAGCGTGACGCACAGCTCGGCTATAAGCTCAAGCCCACAGGCCAGGATTGGCTGGATGCCGATGCCAAGATCTATTACTCCGAAGTAGAGATCAATGCGCACACCGATGGCAGCACGGATGAAGCCCGTAAACAAACCACCCAAGGTGGCAAGCTGGAAAACCGTACCCGCCTGTTCGCCGACAGCTTCGCTTCGCACCTGTTCACCTATGGTAGCGAAGCCTACCGGCAGGAACAGACGCCGGGGGGCGCCA
>NZ_JBKJYW010000460.1:0-10439 GCF_046715635.1 Serratia sp. (in: enterobacteria) | reverse complement strand
ATCCCCAAATTCTTGGGTTGTTAGCCTATTTCTGAAAAACTTATAAGAGAGAAATCTATGAGCGTAGTGCCTGTAGTCGACGTACTGCAAGGTCGTGCTGCGGTTGACAGTGAAGTCACCGTGCGCGGTTGGGTACGTACCCGGAGAGATTCTAAAGCTGGTATCTCCTTCCTCGCCGTTTATGACGGCTCCTGCTTTAATCCGTTACAGGCCGTTGTTAATGATTCTCTGCCGAATTATCAGGACGAAGTGTTACGCCTGACCACCGGCTGTTCCATTGAAGTAACCGGTACCGTGGTGCCATCGCCGGGTGAAGGCCAGAGTTTCGAGCTGCAAGCCACGGCCATCAAGGTGGTGGGTTGGGTTGACGATCCAGACACTTATCCAATGGCAGCCAAACGCCACAGCATCGAATACCTGCGCGAAGTTGCCCACCTGCGCCCGCGCACCAACCTGATTGGCGCGGTTGCCCGCGTTCGCCACACCTTGGCACAGGCGATCCACCGCTACTTCCACGAGAACGGTTATTTCTGGGTTTCCACCCCACTGATCACCGCGTCAGACACCGAAGGTGCCGGTGAAATGTTCCGTGTTTCCACGCTGGATATGGAAAACCTGCCCCGCACCGATAAAGGTGCCGTCGATTTCAGCCAGGATTTCTTCGGTAAAGAAGCCTTCCTGACCGTATCCGGTCAGTTGAACGGTGAAACCTACGCCTGTGCGCTGTCAAAAGTTTACACCTTTGGTCCTACCTTCCGTGCCGAGAACTCGAACACCAGCCGTCACCTGGCTGAATTCTGGATGATCGAACCGGAAGTCGCCTTTGCTACCCTGGACGACGTGGCCGGGTTGGCCGAAAGCATGCTGAAGTATGTCTTCCAGGCGGTGTTGGATGAACGTGCCGACGATCTGCAATTCTTTGCTGAGCGGGTAGATAAAGACGCCATCGACCGTCTGAAGCGCTTTGTCTCCTCCGATTTCGCCCAGGTGGATTACACCGAAGCGGTCGAGATCCTGATCGCTTCCGGCCAGACCTTCGAGAACCCGGTTTCCTGGGGTATCGATCTTTCGTCTGAACACGAACGCTATCTGGCAGAGCAACACTTCAAAGCCCCGGTAGTCGTGAAAAACTACCCGAAAGATATCAAAGCCTTCTATATGCGCATGAACGAAGATGGCAAAACCGTAGCGGCAATGGACGTGTTAGCGCCGGGCATTGGTGAAATCATCGGTGGTTCACAGCGTGAAGAGCGTCTGGATGTGCTGGATCAACGTCTGGCAGAGATGGGCCTCAATAAGGAAGACTATTGGTGGTATCGTGACCTGCGCCGCTATGGCACCGTGCCACATTCTGGTTTTGGCTTAGGTTTTGAGCGTTTAATCGCCTATGTGACCGGGGTGCAGAACGTCCGTGACGTGATCCCATTCCCAAGAACGCCACGTAACGCCAGTTTCTAAAGCATCAAAGTAAACATAATTTAAACGCATTTTTTACATAATTAAGGCCAGCTTAGCTGGCCTTTCGCATTTTTGATTATTGACCTGCATCACAAAGTTCCCTAAAATACACAAAATGTTACACATCGTTGCTTTCTGAAACCAGATTGCGACATTGGTAGCATTTTCGTTCTAGATAAACCTGCCCGTGAATGGAACACTGCGTGCAGACACAGGACGACACCAATCTATCAACAATAGTTCCAAAAGAATTATTGGCGGCAGTGGCAAGGTGTCCGAATAAAACCAATGAGGGTAATAATGATGATGAAGCGCAACATTCTTGCAGTAGTGATCCCAGCTCTGTTAGCAGCTGGTGCAGCCAACGCAGCTGAGATCTACAACAAAGACGGTAACAAACTGGATCTGTACGGTAAAGTTGACGGCCTGCACTACTTCTCTAACGACAAAGACAACGATGGCGACCAGTCATACGTGCGTTTTGGCTTCAAAGGTGAAACCCAGATTACTGACCAACTGACCGGTTACGGCCAGTGGGAATACAACGTGCAAGCTAACCACGCTGAGTCTGCTGGTACCGAAGGTACTAAAACTCGTCTGGGCTTCGCAGGTCTGAAATTTGCTGACTTCGGTTCATTCGACTACGGCCGTAACTACGGCGTTGTGTATGACGTTGAAGGCTGGACAGATATGCTGCCAGAATTCGGTGGCGATACTTACACTTATACCGACAACTTCATGACCGGCCGTGCTAACGGTGTTGCTACTTACCGTAACAACGACTTCTTCGGTATGGTTGATGGCCTGAACTTCGCTGTGCAGTACCAAGGCAAGAACGAAAACGACGGTCGTGCAATCAAGAAACAAAACGGTGACGGCTTCGGTCTGTCTTCTACTTATGCGATCCTGGACTCCGGTGTCAGCGTAGGTGGTGCATACTCTTCATCTGACCGTACTGATGCGCAAACCGGCCGTGTTGGCCAGGGTACTACTGCTGGCGGCGATAAAGCTGAAGCATGGACCGTTGGTGCTAAATTCGACGCCAACAACGTCTACCTGGCAACCATGTATGCAGAAACCCGCAACATGACTCCATACGGTAGCTCAGATCGCACTATCGCCAACAAAACTCAGAACTTTGAAGTGGTAGCACAGTACCAGTTCGATTTCGGCCTGCGTCCATCCATCGCTTACCTGCAGTCTAAAGGTAAAAACCTGGGTAGCGCTTACGGCAACGATCAAGACCTGGTTAAATACATTGATGTAGGTACTACTTACTACTTCAACAAAAACATGTCTACCTACGTTGATTACAAAATCAACCTGCTGGACGACACCGACTTCACTCGTGCTAACGGCATCGCTACTGACAACATCGTAGCTACCGGTCTGGTTTACCAGTTCTAAGTTGTTGCACTTGATGACGGCTCGCCGTCAGCTAAGTTAAAAAACAGGGCTTCGGCCCTGTTTTTGTTTTAAGCACTTCCCGCCATTTTTTATTCTGCCAATCCGCCCTTCCCCGTCATTTTTTGTGCTGAATCTGCCGCCGTCACAAGATCGAGGTGTTTTTCTCGCAAACGGTTGGCAAAGGCGATAACTGGCGCTACCCTGATGTTTCTGTCTGCTTAACTCTAGGCCATGGAAGCATCTGACATGTTTGAAAAAATCACCGCTGCACCTGCCGATCCCATTCTGGGTCTGACCGACATTTTCCGCGCCGACAAGCGTGAGAATAAAATCAACCTGGGTATTGGCGTCTATAAAGACGAAACTGGCAAAACGCCAGTGCTGACCAGCGTTAAAAAAGCTGAACAGTATCTGCTGGAAAATGAGACCACCAAAAACTACCTGGGTATTGAAGGTATTCCTGAATTTGCCAGCTGCACGCAAGAGTTGCTGTTCGGCAAGCAGAGCCCAATCATTGCCAACAAACGTGCCCGTACCGCACAAACTCCTGGTGGTACCGGTGCCTTGCGCGTAGCGGCCGACTTTATTGCCAACCAGACCAGCGCCAAGCGTATCTGGGTCAGCAACCCTAGCTGGCCAAACCATAAAAACGTCTTTGGTGCCGTTGGCCTGGAAGTATTGGAATACAACTATTACGACGCCGCCAACCATGCGCTGGACTTCGACGGTCTGCTCACCAGCCTGAACCAGGCTCAGGCCGGCGACGTAGTGCTGTTCCACGGCTGCTGCCATAACCCGACCGGCATCGATCCAACCGAAGCACAATGGGCTCAGTTGGCTGAACTGTCCGTAGCCAAGGGCTGGTTACCGCTATTCGACTTCGCTTACCAAGGCTTTGCCAAGGGCCTGGAAGAAGATGCACAGGGTCTGCGTATCTTTGCTGCCAAACATCAGGAACTGATCGTTGCCAGCTCCTACTCGAAGAACTTCGGCCTGTATAACGAGCGTGTCGGTGCCTGCACCTTGGTAGCTGCCGATGCAGAAACCGCCGAGCGCGCCTTCAGCCAGGTGAAAGCCGCGATCCGTGCCAACTACTCGAACCCGCCGTCACACGGTGCGGCCGTAGTTGCCACCATCTTGGGTAACCCAGCGCTGCGCGCCATTTGGGAACAAGAGCTGACCGACATGCGTCAGCGCATTCACCGTATGCGCCAGCTGTTCGTTAATACCCTGCAGGAAAAAGGGGCGGAGCAGGATTTCAGCTTCATCATCAACCAGAACGGCATGTTCTCCTTCAGCGGCCTGACCAAAGAGCAGGTTCTGCGTCTGCGTGATGAATTTGGCGTGTATGCCGTTAACTCCGGCCGCGTTAACGTGGCAGGTATGACGCCAGACAATATGGCGCCGCTGTGCGAAGCCATCGTTGCCGTGCTGTAAGCCGATTTTGCATTGAAAAAGGGGCGCATTTGCGCCCCTTTGTTATTTATCGAGAAGTACCCTTACCAGATAGCCGGTTCTTCGCGCAGGAACGGGTTGGTTTGACGTTCATGGCCAAAGGTAGACATCGGGCCATGTCCTGGAATAAACGCCATATCGTCGCCCTGAGGCAGTAACTTGTTGCGGATCGACGCAATCAGCGCCTGATGGTCACCGCGCGGGAAATCGCTGCGGCCAACGCCACCGTTAAACAACACGTCGCCCACTAACGCCAGGCGCGCCTGTTCGTTGATAAAAACGATATGACCAGGCGTATGGCCAGGGCAATGCAGTACGTTCAGCGACATCTCGCCCACCTGCACTTTATCCCCCTCTTCCAGCCATTTGGTCGGCGTTAGAGCGGCGCACTCATCCAGGCCAAACATACGGCTCTGTGCTGGCAAACCTTCAAGCCAGAAGGCATCTTCCTTATCCGGCCCATAGATTGGCACCTGATAATGCTCGGCCATTTCTGCCGCCGCGCCTACGTGATCGAGATGGCCATGCGTCAGTAAGATCTGGCTGACCTGCACGCCCTTTTCGGCAATGGCCGCCTTAAGTTTTTCCGGATCGCCACCAGGATCGACCAGCGCCGCCTGTTTGGTCACGTCGCACCAGATGAGCGTACAGTTCTGACTGAACGCCGTAACGGGGATAATATGGTATTTCATAAAGCTCCAACGACAACGGCACCACACCCAGGAGGCGGGTGCCATTCAGCGATCATGATGCACAATGATTACCAGGTCCGCACCGGGCCGGTATCGATGTGCACAAAGTTACTACGTGGATAATAGCCTACCCCGCCAGCACGCATTTTTAACGCGGCCTTACGGATATTACTCAGTTGGATCCCTTCAATATGGAAATCCATCGCCTGGCCTTTGGTGTGGTAGCTTTGCTTGGCCACGCCACGGCTGTGCGCACGCATTTCGGTGTTGGTCGCCATTGAACGGTAGCCGGAAATCAGCTGTACCGGTTTGCTGGTGCCCAGCATCACCTGCAGGCGATAGAGATGATCAAACAGAGCCGGATCGATGCTCTTGACCTTATTGGCCCGATAGTCACGGAAGATATGGTTCAGGCGCGCCAATTCTTCTTTATTGTAGCCTTTACCGTTGAAGAACTCGGCCTTGATGGATTCGCCAGTATTGAGGTTGTTCAACAACAGAATACGTGGGCGAGCGGTAGAAAGACTGGCAAACGCTTGCCCTGGGAGCAGCGCGATACCCACGGCGGCGCTACCTAACGCCAACCATTTACGGCGATGATGATCAATTTTGTCCATGACTCTTTTAAACCCGGCAAGAATGTCAAAATATATGCACAAAACTGCGCACTGCCCGAACCATAACCGCCAGCGTATGCGGAGTCAACCCGCGATACGCTGTGGTTTACCAGCACTCACACAAAACAGAGCCTGTTACTGGCCAGACATTCAGACCGTTATTTAGCTAGAATTACTGCATTTATTGCATCAATTTTTCGGCCTGAGCCAAAATTTGTGCACCCGATCTCACTGTCGCATCATAATTGTAAATATCTGTACGGAACTGTGGCTTGCCATCATCCGAGATCCAGGCCGTCAGGTAATACAGCTGAACCGGGATATGCTGGCGGATGTTCACGTACGTGGTATTGCCCTGTTTCAGCGTTGAAGAGACACGCGTATTATTCCAACCGGCATCCTGCAACAGCATGTTGGCCAGATCGGAAGCCTTGTTAACGCGCACACAGCCAGAGCTTAACGCCCTGATATCTTTCTGGAACAGTCCGTGGTTCGGGGTGTCATGCAGATAGATGGCATCCGAGCTAGGCATGTTGAACTTGAAACGCCCTAACGAGTTGCTGGTCCCTGGTGCCTGCTGGATGCGGTAAGGGAAATTGCGTGGTGAAACCACGCTCCAGTCAATCATGGCCGGATCGATCACTTCCGCATCGTTGCTCCAACCAGAGAACACCCGATAGCCGTGTTTCTGGAAGTAGCTGGCGTCATGCATGGCCTTGGGCACGATATCTTCACGGATCAGCTTGGTTGGCACATTCCACGGCGGGTTGACCACCACGTTATTCAATGCGCTGCTCATCAACGGCGTCTTGCGGCTCGGACGACCAACAATCACCCGCGAAGATAACACTTCATTACCATTCAGATAGTAGGTGAGCGAGTAGTTCGGGATGTTGACCATAATGCCGGTATCAACGTGCCCAGGCAGAATGCGCAAGCGCTGGATGTTCAACGCCAACAGTGAAGCACGAGTTTGTGGCGAAACATTCAGCCATTCACGTGTCCGGGTACCGATGACGCCATCAGGCGTCAGCCCTTGCCAGATCTGGAAACGTTTGACCCCCTCCACCAGATCTTCTGTGTAACGATTATCCGTGACGGAAACCGGACTGGCAGGCTGTACCTGTGTGGTCGCCTCTGGGGATGGAGCAAGATCTTTGATCGATGCCGCTCCAGGACTAACGACAGCCGATGCGGTATTACGATTTTTTTCTTCATCCACCGACAGGTCATCATCCGCCGCCGGGGTCGTCGCGCTGGCGTTGGTGACGACAGGCTCAGGCGAAGCAGGCGCTACCGCCGGAGTGGCGATGAGCATTCCGGTACGCGCCAGGATATCGCGCAACGCAGGAATATCGTCGCTGAGTTGACCTGGACGCAGACTTGCGCCATTAGTCATTTGTGGCCACGGGCGCCCAGCCGCCAGCATTTCGCGCAGCGCCAAATGCATTTTGGCGTACTGAGGATGCTGCGGGGCCAACGAATTAATAAACGCCAGCGTTTCGCCCTGATGCATCGAGAGTTGCCACTGGTTGATCACCGTATTTGCCGGCACCTTCAACTTGTAAGGAACATTGCTGTAAAGCCAGTTGTTGCCGTTGGCCCCGATTGAGGAGACAAACTGCAAATAACCCAGCATTGCATCCGACAGCACAATATCACGTGCCATATCGGTGATAACCGGATCGGTCAGCAGTTTTACCCATTGGGTAAACTGCGGCTGTACGCCAGAAATCGCCAACTCAGCCAGCTGCTGTTGAAATTGCAATACCGCTTCCCGATCCTGCCACATAGGCTTCATCTGGTTGGCTGCATACAACGGCGCTAAAGTGGAAAGATAATACGGCACAACGCTTTTCGGCAGCGCCGCAAGCAGTTCAGCACGACTTTGTGCCACGGACATCCCCGTTGACGATGACGTCACCGGTAACGCCGGTACAGTTGCCCATGCGGAAAACGACACGGCAAAACCACACGCGATTGCGCAACTCAATGCCAGACGTCGTACTGAGTTTCCATTTTTAAGCAACATCCCTTGCCCCCTGTAGGCTCACAAAAATACCGCACAGACTATTATTAGTTTCAGTATACAAACAGAACGGCGCTTTTGCTCCCGGCACCGTAAATTACTGTTTCACTCCAGTTTACCACTGGCAAAAAAAACAGGCCTATCATCCTCGTCATGCAAAAAAATAGCCACCTTCAGGCGGCTATTTTCAGATTTATAGGGTATTTATTTTAGCTTTGTGACGATTCTTCCGCCACCGAGCTTAAAGCCGGTTGTTCGCTAGCGAACCCGCGCAGGCCAACTACGTGCACGTGCTCATGGTTCTGGAACACTTTACGCACCAATTTATAAGTGGTGCCTTTTTCCGGGCTGATGTTTTCTGGTGCAGCGATAATCAGCTGCATCTCCAGACGATCGCACAGCTCAAACAGCGTGGCGATGGATTTTGCATCCAGACGCGCGGCTTCATCGAGGAACAACAGGCGGCAAGGCGAAATATCTTTACCCCGCAGGCGACGTGATTCCTCTTCCCAGCTCTGCACCACCATGACCAGAATTGACATGCCGGTACCGATCGCTTCCCCGGTAGACAGCGCGCCACTTTCTGCACGCAGCCAGCCGTCAGAGCCACGGAACACTTCCACTTCCAGCTCGAGATAGTTACGGTAATCCAGCAGTTCTTCACCGATGGTTTGCGGCGTACGTTGGCCCATATCGATCTGCGGGTTCAGGCGCTGATACAGCTTGGCCAACGCTTCAGAGAAGGTCAGACGGTTGCTGTTGAACAGATCCTGATGCTGTTCCTGCTGCTCGGAGAGCACGTCCAGCAAGGTGGCATGCGCTTCCCGTACGTTGACGTTCAACCGTACGCTCTTCACCTGACCGAAGGAAACCGCTTGCAGCCCCTGGTTGAGCATCCGGATACGGTTCTGCTCGCGCTGAATGGTCTTGCGAATAATGTTCGCCACGCTCTTCGAACTGATCGCCAATTTCTGTTCGCGTGCGGTCAACTCTTCGGTCAGACGGCCCAGTTCGATCTCCATCTGCTCGATAGCTTCGACCGGATCGTCGGTGCGGATAATATCCTGGCGGATACGCTCGCGCAGATGCTGATAGACCGCGATAAAGAACTGGATCTTGCGCTCAGGGCGTTTCGGATCTTCCGACAAGCGCAGCACGTCACGCAGATGTTCGTTATCTGCCACCGCCAGACGTAGCGCACCCAATGCCTTATCCGACATCGAACGCAGCTCGTCACCGTCCATATAGGCCAATTCACGACGGTGCAGACGGCGTTCAACTCCGTTGTCTTTCACCAAACGCATCACGGCACACCAGCCCGCCTTGGCGGTCACCACCTGCTCACGCAGTTGGTAATAATCACGCTCCAGCTTGCGCAGTCTTTTCTGCAGGCTGTCCATTTCCGCTTCGCAGAAGGTCAGCTGTTTCTCCAACTGGTTACGGCGGTTACGGTTATTACTCAGCGAGGCATGTAATTCGTCCCGACGCTGGCGAGCACGGGCTTCGGCATTGGCATCGGCCTGCACACCAATGTCCACCAGCTCCTGGCTCAGCTCTTTGAGCATGTCGCGTTTGGCGTCATAAGAGCTTTTCAGCGAGGCCAGCACCTGGCTGTATTGCGTAAACTGGGTCTGATACTGGCGCAGTTGCTCGCGGGCGCGGGTACGTTCCGCTTCCGCATGTTCCAGGCGTTGACGAAGTTTATCGTTGAGATCGTTATCGGCATTCTGCATACCGGCAGAGTCGGTATAGCTGAAGTGCGCGCGGCGCTGTACCACTTCCGTCAGGGCAAAGGCTTGCTGTTTAGCCTGGCGTTGGGTTGCCTGGGCCTGTACATAGTCCTGCTGTAGCTGCTCATGTTGTTCCGGATCGTTTTGCAGCACCGATAACATAGGCTCCAGCTTGGCCAAGGAGACGCCGTGCTGTTGGATATAGCGCGCAGCATCCTGCGCCTCTTCCATTTCCTCGCGGATCTCTTCGACACGATCCTGCAAAGTTTCATCATTCAGCAGTGAGACCAGCGGCATCAGACGGTTGAGTGCGGAAATGCCCTCTTTGGCCTGATCGTATTGCTGACGCTGCTGTTGGTTCTGCGCTTCGTGGTTATTGAGCGCACGCTCAATTTCACCACGGCGGCTGTTCAGAGCACGGATATCCGCCTCGGGATCCGCATCAAACGCCACGGCGAGGTGCGAACCGATAAAGCGGCTGAACGCCTGATGAGAACGCTGGGTTTTCTGCACGTCAAATGACAAGGTGGCGTAGCGTTCGGCCAATGAGTCACGTTCTGCGTACAGCACTTCCAGGCGATTTTCCCGGGCAGCACGGCCAAACAGCGGCACTTCTGGGTAGCGGGAGTAACGCCACTGGCGATCGGCGATTTTCACCACTACCGCTTTTTCTTGTTCTTCAACGGCGAACACGCTGTCGTCAAACGACTGCGGGTCCCCTTCAATCAGGTAGAGATCTTCCGGACAATCTTCCAACCCTTCCAGCATCTCACGCACCAGCGACAGATCCGGCACCACAATGGCGTGGCGCGATGGGCCGTACAGCGCGGAGAAGTACGGTGCATCGTCGATGGTGACATCGTCATAGATTTCTGACAGCAGTACGCCGCCAAAGCGCTCTGCCAAGGTAACCAGACGCTGATCTTCTGCCCCGCTCGGCTGGCTGAGGCGTTCAACCTGCGCTTCGATTTCGCGCTTGCGGCTGGCCACTTCATCACGTTCAACCGTGGTTTCGCGTTCGCGCTCCAGCAGTTGCTGCATGTATTCGGTA
>NZ_JBKJYW010000459.1:0-5458 GCF_046715635.1 Serratia sp. (in: enterobacteria) | reverse complement strand
ATCAATACTCATCCCTGATCGAAATGTTTGAGAATGCGGTTGCCCGTTACGCGGATCAACCCGCCTTTATCAACATGGGTGAGGTGATGACCTTCCGCAAGCTGGAAGAGCGCAGCCGAGCGTTTGCTGCCTACCTGCAAAACGAGTTGGGGCTGAAAAAAGGCGATCGTGTGGCGCTGATGATGCCCAACCTGTTGCAATACCCGATCGCCCTTTTCGGCATCTTGCGGGCGGGGATGGTGGTGGTTAACGTCAACCCGCTGTATACCCCCCGTGAGTTGGAACATCAACTGAACGACAGCGGTGCCAGCGCAATCGTCATCGTCTCCAACTTTGCCCACACCTTGGAAAAGGTGGTGTTCAAGACCCAGGTTAAACACGTCATTCTGACCCGCATGGGCGATCAGCTCTCCGCAGCCAAGGGAACGTTGGTCAACTTTGTGGTGAAGTACATCAAGCGGCTGGTGCCCAAGTACGACCTGCCGGATGCCATCTCGTTTCGTAGCGCGTTGCAGCGTGGTCGTCGCCTGCAATATGTGAAGCCAGATATCATCAATACCGATCTGGCGTTCCTGCAATATACCGGCGGCACTACCGGTGTGGCAAAAGGGGCGATGCTGACCCACCGCAACATGCAGGCCAATCTGGTACAGGCCAAGGCAGCCTATGCTCCGTTGCTGCGTGAGGGGCAAGAGCTGGTGGTCACTGCCTTGCCGCTGTATCACATCTTTGCGTTGACGGTGAACTGCCTGCTGTTTATCGAGTTAGGAGGGCGTAGCTTGCTGATCACCAACCCGCGTGATATTCCGGGGACGGTGAAGGAGCTGGCAAAATACCCGTTCAGTGCCATGACCGGGGTAAATACCCTGTTTAATGCGCTGCTGAACAATGAAGATTTCCAGAAGCTCGATTTCTCCACGCTGCGGCTCTCCGTTGGCGGCGGGATGTCGGTACAGAAATCGGTGGCGGAAAAGTGGGAAAAACTTACCGGTCAGCACTTGCTGGAAGGCTACGGGCTGACGGAGTGCTCTCCGCTGGTCGCTGGCAACCCACATGATTTGAAACATTACAGCGGCAGCATCGGCCTGCCGGTGCCCTCCACCGATATCAGACTGGTGGATGATGACGGCAAAGATGTGTCAGTCGGTCAACCCGGTGAACTTTGGGTTAAAGGGCCGCAAGTTATGTTAGGCTATTGGCAACGGCCAGAGGCGACGGACGAAGTATTGCACGACGGCTGGCTGGCGACCGGAGATGTGGTTACCGTGGATGCTGAGGGCTTTATCCGCATCGTTGACCGTAAGAAAGATATGATCCTGGTTTCCGGCTTTAACGTCTACCCGAATGAGATCGAAGAGGTCGTCAGCCAGCACTCCAAAGTGCTGGAATGTGCGGCAATCGGGGTGCCCAGTGATGCTTCGGGTGAAGCGGTGAAGATTTGTGTGGTGAAGAAAGATCAGACACTCACCAAAGAAGAGCTGCTAACCCATTGCCGTCGGTACCTGACAGGGTATAAAGTGCCAAAAATTGTTGAGTTCCGTGACGAGTTGCCGAAGTCGAACGTCGGCAAGATCTTACGACGGGAACTGCGTGACGAACAGAAAAAGCCCAAGGCCGTTGATGCCGCCTAAGTTTTATATCCTATGAATTTCAAGTTACAGCTAGGCGACAAGCTCATTCATCCCCAGGAGCTTACTTTAGTAAGTGACTGGGTGAATGAGTGCAGGTAACAACGCTGTAACTTGAAAGGCGACGGGTATACCCCTTTTCAACAACGCCGGTGATTAAGCCGGCGTTGTTGTGTTTGAACCCTAAAAATGACCAAGAGAATGACGTTTTGAATTATCAGTTGATCACTACCGACGCCGGGTTGCAGCAGGTCTGCGAGCAGGCAAGAAACTATGCCCAGGTGGCGCTGGATACAGAGTTCGTCCGCACGCGTACCTATTATCCGCAGTTAGGCCTGATCCAGTTATACGATGGTGAACAACTTTCCCTGATCGATCCGCTTCCCATCAAGCAGTGGCAGCCCTTTATCGACCTGCTGGCCGACACCGCCGTGGTGAAATTCTTGCATGCCGGTAGCGAGGATCTGGAGGTGTTCCTGAACGCCTTCAAGACGTTGCCGACACCGATGGTGGACACCCAGATCCTGGCGGCCTTTAGCGGCCATACGCTGTCCTGCGGTTTTGCCAAACTGGTGACGGAGTATATGCAGGTCGATCTTGATAAGAGTGAATCGCGCACCGACTGGTTGGCGCGGCCATTGACCGAGCGCCAATGTGTTTATGCCGCGGCTGACGTGTTCTATCTGTTGCCAATGGCCAAGCAATTGGTGCAGGAGACCGAAGAGGCGGGTTGGACCGCCGCAGCCGATAACGAGTGCCGCTTGCTCTGCCAACGGCGCAGCGAGGCGCTGGCGCCGGAATTGGCCTATCGCGAAATTACCAATGCCTGGCAGTTACGCCCACGTCAGCTGGGTTGTCTGCAAAAACTGGCTGAGTGGCGTTTGCGTCAGGCGCGCGAACGCGATCTGGCGGTGAACTTTGTGGTGCGTGAAGAGAACCTGTGGGCCGTGGCGCGCTATATGCCGGGCTCGCTCGGTGAGCTGGAGGCGCTGGGGCTGAGTGGCCCGGAGATCCGCTACCATGGCAAAACCCTGGTGGCACTGGTGGCGGAAGCTAACGCCCTGGATGAATCAGCCTTGCCAGCGCCGTTGAGCAACCTCGTCGATCATCCTGGCTACAAGAAAGTGTTCAAAGATATTAAAGCCGCTATTACGCTGGTGAGTGAGCAGAGTGGCCTTAGCGGCGAACTGCTGGCTTCGCGGCGGCAGATTAACCAGTTGTTGAATTGGCATTGGAAATTGAAAGAGATCGAGTCACAACCTGAGTTAATCAGTGGCTGGCGCGGTGAGCTATTGGCAGCACCGTTGCAGGCGATCCTACAGGATTATTAATCGTTAAATGTCAGGCGGGGCAGTTAAATCAAATTGTTCCGTTTGATCTCACCAAAATAAGGCGAAGATAATGTTAAGCGCCAGCATTCACCGTATAGAAATTTGCGTCAAAAAGAACTGAGAGTTGTCTCAATAGCGCGGGTTTTTTATTTTGGCGGACGCACTAATAACTGGACGAATATACAGTTACCCCCTGTATAAAAATATACAGGGGGCACTCATTGCATCGCAATCATTTAGGCGTTTCTTCCGATTCCGGTAGCGTCACGTTGAGTTCAAGTACCGAAATATCGTCCCCTTTCTGCTCGAATTGCACGTGCAGCATTTCGGGGTCGATCTGAATGTATTTACAAATTACCGCTAGAATATCGCGCTTTAAATCAGGCAGATAGTGGGGTTCGCTATCCCCACGACGACGTTCTGCGACGATAATTTGCAGCCGTTCCTTGGCTACACTGGCTGTTGATTTTTTGCGGGACAGAAAGAAGTCTAACAGAGCCATGGTTTATCCCCCAAAAAGGCGTTTCAGGAAGCCCTTTTTCTCTTCTTCGATGAAGCGGAACGGGCGTTCTTCCCCTAACAGGCGGTTAACGGTATCGTCATAGGCCTTACCGGCATCGGACTCATTATCAAGAATAACAGGTTCACCCTGGTTAGAGGCACGTAATACCGACTGATCTTCAGGGATCACGCCAAGCAGCGGAATACGCAGGATTTCCAGCACGTCTTCCATGCTCAACATGTCGCCACGGCTGACGCGGCCCGGATTATAACGGGTTAGCAGCAGATGCTCCTTGATTGGGGATTCCCCTCTCTCGGCACGGCGCGATTTGGATGCCAGAATGCCCAGAATACGGTCGGAGTCACGTACTGAAGACACTTCCGGGTTGGTGGTGATGATGGCTTCGTCGGCAAAATACAGCGCCATCAAGGCACCCGATTCGATCCCTGCGGGTGAGTCGCAAACCACAAATTCGAAGGCCATTTCGTCGAGATCGCTGAGGATTTTTTCCACGCCTTCACGGGTCAGGGCGTCTTTATCACGGGTTTGCGAAGCTGGCAGAATGTAGAGGTTGTCGGTACGCTTGTCTTTGATTAACGCCTGGTTCAGCGTAGCGTCACCTTGGATAACGTTCACGAAATCGTAAACGACCCGGCGTTCACACCCCATGATGAGGTCAAGATTACGCAGACCGATATCAAAGTCGATCACCACGGTTTTCTTGCCTTTCTGGGCCAAGCCGGTCGCAATGGCCGCACTTGATGTGGTCTTGCCAACGCCCCCTTTACCCGATGTAACAACAATAATGCGTGCCATGAAATGGATTCCTTGTCAAAAGGGCTTAATTTAAAGGTTGTATGGTTAAAGCATTATCCAACAGGCTGAGCCTTGCTGCCTGCCCGAGGAACTCGGACGGGATCTGATCGCTCAACCAGTACTGCCCTGCGATAGAGACTAGCTCAGCACCCAGGTGCGTGCAAAAAATCTGACACTGGGTATCGCCAGAGGCGCCAGCCAGTGCGCGGCCACGCATGCTACCGTAAATATGAATATTGCCGTCGGCAATCAGTTCGGCACCGGCGCTGACGCTGCTGGTGACGATCAAATCGCTGTTACGGGCGTAAATCTGTTGGCCTGAACGGACAGGAGTACTGATGATGCGCGTCTTGGCTGGGGCATTATCAGGGACCGGTGCAATTACTGGAGCCGGCGGGGCCGCCTTCTGGCCTTTGCCTTCATTGAGCAGTGGCAAACCGGCGCGGGCGATGGAACGCTTCTGCCGCTCATCTTTGCAACCGCTGATGCCTACCACGCGCAGCCCAGCCGCAGTGACAGCCCGTTGAATTTCTTTCCAGTCTGCGTCGCCGTTCAGCGTAGCAACATTAATAACAACAGGGGCATTTTTGAGAAAAGCGGGCGCTTGCTCCACCTTTTCTTGCAGTGCCTGGCGTATTACCTCGGGTTCGCAATTATGTAAATGAACCACCGATAGGGTAAAACTGCTGCCTTTTAGCTCAATTGGCGATTGTGACATCTATCCTGACTCAGTCTCAGCAACTTAAATCCCCGGAATACCACTCGGGGTGCGATATTCCGAAGTACTATAAGCATGTTATAGTCAGAGTTATATCCAGGCAAGACGCTGCCTCAATTAAATAGAGTTTTAAAAATGTTTTGTGTCATCTATAGAAGCGCCAAGCGCGACCAAACTTATCTTTATGTCGAAAAAAAAGACGATTTTTCTCGGGTGCCGGAAGATCTGATGAAAAGTTTTGGCACTCCGCTGTATGCCATGATGCTGTCGCTAGACGGTCGTAAGAAATTGGCCTCCGCGGATATCGAGAAGGTGAAAGAAGCCCTGCAACAGGAAGGGTTTTATCTGCAGTTTCCACCGCCGGTGGAAAACCTATTAAACCTTCATTTGTCTGACGCCAAAAAATAACCGGGCGTCGATTTTCAACCCTGTGTTAACGCCAGCTTTTAAGCATCATCTGCAT
>NZ_JBKJYW010000458.1:0-15298 GCF_046715635.1 Serratia sp. (in: enterobacteria) | reverse complement strand
CGTCAAACTCATTATCGGCACACATGGTGACACCCGCCTTACGGTAACGCATGGTGGAAGGCACCGTATGCCCGGCCGAGCTATGCAATTCCTGAATACCGATATCCACAAACTTATGCATATTACTTAAACGGACACCGGCACCGGCCATAATCACCGGCCCCTGGCTGGCGTGCTGCAGTTCACGCAATAGCGGTAAACCCAGCTCGGCATTCTGCTGCTGCCCAGAGGTCAGAATGCGTGCCACGCCGAGCTGCGTCAGTTGCTCCAGCGCCACCATCGGGTTTTGACACATATCGAAAGCACGATGGAAGGTCACCGCCATATCACCGCTTAATTTCATCACCTCACGCATCCGCGCAAGATCGATATGCCCTTCGTCGTCCAACATGCCGATGACCACACCGGCAAAGCCCATCTCGCGGATTTGCGCCACGTCGTTCTTCATAATCTCGACATCGACGGCGCTGTAACAAAAATCGCCCCCGCGTGGGCGTACTATTGGATGAACGGGTATCGTTACCCGCTCCCGAGCCATCCGTAACGAACCAAAACTCGGCGTCAACCCACCCTCACTCTGGCTAGCACACAATTCTATGCGGTCAGCCCCCGCATGCTCTGCTGTTATGGCACAGTCGACGCTATAGCAACAAACTTCCAGCTTCATTATTGTTACCCCCAGATAACGGTCAAAAATGCTACAGCAAACGTTTACCGGTCGCCCTATAAGTCACAGGATGACAACCTGATCGAGGTCTTAACGGCACAAGGTGCTAACTATGGCACTCAATTTTGATTAATGGATCGATCGCAGTCACAGTGGTAGCGTTAAGTCGGATAAATAACGTGAATACATCATTTTCCTCCTAATCCCCCATTCGCGACACGCTACCGCTCGGCCCGTTCGCTGGCCACGATGTCACGAATAGAGTGCGGATGGAATTTGATGGTGACATTGCCATTGGTGATCGCCAAGGTCGGATTAGCCAAGCGTTCGCCCTCACCTTTTGGTGAGCTCTGCTTGAGTTTGATGCCCGGTAGCAGCAAGGCTTCATCCGAAAGATGTTCCAGGGCACGGGCATACAAGGTAGCGGGATCGCCGCTCAGTACCAGCTCAACATGTTCCCATCCTTCGTGCGGGTAGCGTTTCTCGCCAGGGTACGGCAGCTCGATACAATCAATCTGCCAGGGGCCAACCTTCAGTGGCTCATGGAGATCAAACAGGCAAATCGGCCTGCCGTTAATCATCGTTTCCGAAAGCAGCGATCCACATTGCAGTAACCCCTGACGCCAACGGTCAGCGGTACTGTTCTGATGGCAACGCAGCGAAATATGGTCTGCGCTGAATGTTGCCAGCTCAAGATGGAGCCGTTGCGCAAACTGCTCCAGCGCCAGTTCAAAGCGAGGTAAATCCAGCGTCAGGTCGTTAAGTTCGGCGATCGATGACAAAGTAGTCATAAGTTTCTCAGGCTCTCCAGGATCTTTGGCAGGCCAATAATCTACACGTCGAACAGCCCGGAGGCTACGGATCAGAGAATAAAAACCTAACGGATCAACATAATGTTGCCTCTGTAGCGCCGGTGCCTATTTTAGACCGAATTACCCTTCGCAACAGATTACGTAATCAGGAATCTTCTTATGTCACATTCAATTAAACCATCTTGATAACACTTAAAAATAATTAATGCTTTATCATTCTTTTTTCTCAAGGCTAATGTATATAAATCGCTTTAAATCAGATTTATACCTAATCCCATAGCAAATGTAATGCCATGTTTTTACGTATAAAAAACAGAAATAATGCGAACAATCCTAAACATAGCCCTTGCAATTGATTCGATGACGTTAATAAGTTAGGTTAAGACAGCATTTGATTGTGGATAAATAAATATGGCCCTATTAGGTATATCTCTTGTTTTAATCGCTATTGCTGGCTACGCGATTTATCGCCATTTCAGAACCCGCCAGAATAGTATGTTGCGTTCTGGCCGAGGCAATAAAAAGCGTTAGAGTTTCCACTATTCCGCGCCCACCAAACCAATGACAGCGGATGGTTAGATCCACCAACTTAACTTTTTGCCTTCACTTTTTCCTTTCTTTCACCATGCCAGCCCGCGTCAACTACTGACGCGGTGCCGTCAATCGGTTACAATTGCAGGCTGTTTTGTGGTTGAGCGTCGCCCCCGATGTGCGGCGTCGTCCCTGCTGGACTGCAAGTGGTGCCGCCAAGGCGCTTTGCAGGCCAACAGAGTAAAACCACCTTTTGATCCGGAGGGCGTACTGCACGGCCCTCGTTTGTCATTTAAGGTAACCCGGTGAATATTCAGGCTCTTCTATCAGATAAGGTCAGCCAGGCGCTGATTGCCGCAGGTGCGCCTGCCGATTGCGAAGCTCAGGTTCGTCAGTCCGCAAAAGCACAGTTTGGTGATTATCAGGCCAACGGCGTGATGTCCGTTGCCAAAAATCTTGGTATGCCGCCACGACAGCTGGCAGAGAAAGTCGTGCAACTGCTGGAGCTGGGTGACATCAGCAGCAAAGTGGAAATTGCCGGCCCGGGCTTTATCAATATTTTCCTGAACAGCGAATGGGTTGCCCGCCAGGCAGACGCTACCCTGGCTGCCCCTAAATTAGGCATTGCACCCGTTCAGCCGCAAACCATCGTGATCGACTATTCTGCGCCCAACGTGGCAAAAGAAATGCACGTGGGTCACCTGCGCTCCACCATTATTGGCGATGCTGCTGCCCGTACTCAGGAATTCCTGGGCCATAAAGTGGTACGCGCCAACCATGTGGGCGACTGGGGCACCCAGTTCGGCATGCTGATCGCCTACCTGGAGAAAATGCAGAACGAGCACGCCAGCGATATGGGGCTGTCGGATCTGGAGCAATTTTACCGCGAAGCCAAGAAACACTACGACGAGGATGAAGATTTCGCCCTGCGCGCCCGTGGTTACGTAGTGAAACTGCAAGGCGGCGACGAATACTGCCTGAAGATGTGGCGCAAACTGGTGGACATCACCATGGCGCAGAACCAACTGACTTACAACCGCCTGAACGTTACCCTGACCGAAGATGACGTGATGGGCGAAAGCCTGTACAACGCCATGTTGCCGGGCATCGTTGCCGATCTTAAGGCGAAAGGGCTGGCGGTAGAAAGCGAAGGCGCCACCGTGGTGTTCCTGGACGAGTACAAAAATAAAGACGGCGATCCGATGGGGGTCATCATCCAGAAGAAAGATGGCGGCTACCTGTATACCACGACCGACATCGCCTGCGCCAAATACCGCTTCGAGACCCTGGGTGCCGATCGTGTTCTCTATTACATCGACTCGCGCCAGCATCAGCACCTGATGCAAGCCTGGACTATCGTGCGCAAAGCAGGTTACGTGCCAGACTCCGTCTCGCTGGAACACCACATGTTCGGCATGATGCTGGGTAAAGACGGCAAACCGTTCAAGACCCGTTCAGGCGGTACCATCAAACTTTCCGATCTGCTGGATGAAGCCGTTGAACGCGCCAGCAAGCTGATCGCCGAGAAAAACCCGGATATGCCTGCCGACGAAATGCAGAACGTGGCTAACGCGGTCGGCATCGGTGCGGTGAAATATGCCGATCTGTCGAAAAGCCGTACCACTGACTACATCTTCGATTGGGATAACATGCTGACCTTCGAGGGCAACACCGCGCCGTATATGCAGTATGCCTATACCCGCGTCGCCTCGGTGTTCAAGCGCGCTGGCGTGGACGAAAGCAACCTGACGCTGCCGTTAGTGATGACCGAAGAGCGTGAAGTCGCACTGGCAACTCGCCTGCTACAGTTCGAAGAAACCCTCACCGTGGTCGCCCGTGAAGGTACGCCACACGTGATGTGTACCTATCTGTACGACCTGGCGGGGCTGTTCTCAGGCTTCTACGAGCATTGCCAGATCCTCAACGCCGAAAGCGAAGAGGCCCGTCAGAGCCGCCTGAAGTTGGCCCTGCTGACCGCCAAGACGTTGAAAACCGGTCTGGATACGCTCGGGATCGAAACCGTCGAACGCATGTAATCCATTCGATAGCCGTAAAAAAGGTCGCGTTAGCGACCTTTTTGTTATCTGATGATTAGCGGCGTGGTATCAGTCTACCCGCCGAGCGAAGTCTCTAGGACGGAACCCGAGGATCCCCAGCACCGCGAAGTAGGCAACAATCCCCGCGGCTACCACGACCGCCAGACGCAGTAAGCGAGCCAGCATATTACCCTGATCCCATTCCGGCATCAGCCACATCACGCCAAGCAATACCGCAGCCATCACCAACACGGCGACTACCAGCTTGAACAGGAACATCGCCCAGCCTGGTTGCGGCTGGAAAATATCCTGCTTGCGCAGTTGCCAATACAGCAGCGAAGCATTCAGACAGGCTCCCAGACCAATCGACAACGAAAGCCCGGCATGCTTCAGTGGGCCAATAAATATCAGGTTCATCACCTGGGTCATGATCAGCGTAATGATGGCAATTTTGACCGGCGTTTTGATGTCCTGGCGCGAGTAGAAACCCGGTGCCAACACTTTCACCACGATCAGGCCCATCAAGCCAACCGAATAGGCCACCAGCGCACGCTGGGTCATCGCCGCATCAAAGGCGCTGAACTTGCCGTACTGGAACAACGAGACGGTTAGCGGCTTGGCCAGGATGCCCAACGCGATGGCGCTCGGTAAAGCCAGCACAAAGCACAGACGCAGCCCCCAGTCCATCAGACGGTTATATTGGTCATGGTTACCGCTGGAGAAGCTCTTCGCCAAAGACGGCAGCAGGATGGTTCCCAATGCCACGCCCAATACCCCAGACGGGAACTCCATCAGGCGGTCGGCATAATACATCCACGAAACCGAGCCGGAGACCAGGAACGAGGCGAAGATGGTGTTGATGATCAGCGAGATCTGGCTGACCGAAACCCCCAGGATCGCGGGCCCCATCTGACGCATCACGCGCCATACGCCAGCGTCATTCAACTTCAGGCGCGGCAATACCAGCATGCCAATTTTCTTGAGGTGCGGTAATTGATAACCCAGTTGCAGTACGCCCCCCACCACCACCGCCCAGGCCAAAGCCAGCACCGGCGGATTGAAGTACGGCGCGGCAAACAGCGCAAAGCCGATCATGCTGACGTTCAACAGCGTTGGCGCAAAGGCCGGTATGGAGAAACGGTTCCAGGTGTTGAGGATCGCCCCCACCAGCGAGGCCAGTGAAATCAGCAGAATATAAGGGAAGGTGATACGCAACAGCGACGAGGTCAGGGCAAACTTATCCGGCGTATCAGTAAACCCCGGAGCCGTAATGAATATCACCCAGGGCGCGGCCAGCATGCCAAGCACGGTCACCACCGCCAGCACCAGCGTCAGCAGGCCAGAAACGTAGGCAACAAAGGTGCGTGTTGCCTCTTCCCCTTGCTGGCTTTTGTATTCCGCCAAGATCGGCACAAACGCCTGGGAGAAAGCCCCTTCCGCAAAGATGCGCCGTAAAAGGTTTGGCAGCTTGAACGCCACGAAGAACGCATCCGTAGCCATCCCTGCCCCAAAAACGCGTGCCACGATGGCATCACGCGCAAAGCCCAGCACCCGTGAAAACATGGTCATCGAGCTAACGGCTGCCAGTGATTTAAGTAGATTCATGTGGTTTTTCTGATGAGTACGACGGGTAAATATCAACGCCTGCATCGGCAGGCGTCAGTTGAGTGGCGTTAGTCTACGGCTGCACGCCGCTAATAGCTACCGCCATATGTTACATGGGGTTAACTGGCATCGCGCAGCATTTTCTCGATCAATCGCTGGGCGTAAATGGCCTGTTCTCCGGCGGTTTCCGGCACACTCTGGTTGCTGACGGACTGAATAAAATGGTGCACCGCACCGGCAAAACCACGTTGTTCCAGCGTGGTTTGCCAGCCTGGGGCTGGTTTCTCGACCACGCCTTGCGGGTCTTCCCGCAGCCATTGGCGCATATCGTTCAGCTGATAGACCGCGCCGTTGGTGACTGCCTGCACGCTCTCCCGTTGGCTGCCAGCACGCCGGTGCATGCTGGTGGTGACGATGGTGTCACCACAGGCAAAGTGGTGTTCCGCGTAGAGCATCTCGCCCGCTTCGTTAGCGCGCAGTTGGCCACTCTGCAAGCTGGCACTACCACCTCCCAACCATAGCGCGGTATCTACCACGTGCAGGTAGTCATCCAGCAGGGTAAAACGCAGATCCTTTGGCCCTACGCTATCGGCACGGTGTTTGTCCATGCGGATCGAGGCCGGCAGTTGCATTTGCTGTTTCAGCTGGCAATACAGCGGTGCAAAACGGCGGTTGAAGCCCACCATCAGCGCCACGCCCTGCTTTGCAGCCAGTTCGATCAACTGCTCGCCCTGCTCCAGCGTTTCCGCCAGCGGTTTATCGACATAGACGTGTACGCCCTGCGCCAGCAGTTCACCCACCACCTGAAAATGGCTAGAAGTACTGCTGTGCACGAACACCGCATCACACTGCTGTGCCAGGCTATCAAGACGAGAGAAATAAGGTATACGATAGCTATCGCATACCGGCTGGGCCTTTTGCTGATTCGGTGAGAAACCGCCGACAAGTTGCCAGTCCACCGCCTGAGCGAGAATGGGCAGGTAAGCCTTTTGCGCGATACCGCCCAACCCCACTACCCCTATACGCAGTTTACTCATGTTGACCTCGCGCCAGCAGTTGCTGCACCTGTTGCTTCAATTCGGCGACCTCGGCCTCCAAGCGCACCACGCGTTCAACCAGTTCACCAGCATTGGTCTCCTCGGCTTCGGCCGGAGCCGCGTCAATCTGGCCGCTGAACAGGTGCATAAACCGGCTCTCCCGTTTACCTGGCTCACGCGGCAAACGCACCACAAACGGCCCATCTTCACGGGTCGTCAACTGTTGTAACACCTCTTCCACTTCGCTGACGTCGCTGAATTCATGCATCCGGTTGGTGCGGGTACGCAGTTCACCCGGCGTCTGCGCGCCGCGTAATAGCAGGGTCGCAATCACCGCCAGTTCGGCCGGTGACAGTTTCAGTTGGCCGAACTCGGAGTTGCAAAAACGCTGCTCATACTTCACTACCCGATTGCCAAAACCACTTAAGGTGCGCAGGAAGTGCCTTCTTAACAGCAAATCAAGCTGCTGTTGGACTTCGCTTTCCGGCAGGTCCATCACCGGCTCGCGGTTGGTTTTTTGATTACAGGCCAGCGTAATGGCATTCAGGGAAAGAGGATATTGGTCAGGCGTGGTCACCTGCTTTTCCATCATGCAGCCGATCACTCGGGCTTCTTTGGCATTTAATTCATATTTCATTGGTACGGCCTCAGCGTGGTGGTTGCCACTCTTTATTGGTCAATGCGGTGAGTACATGATCCTGCCACTGTCCGTCGATCAGCAGGTAATCCTTGGCATAGCCTTCGCGTTCAAAACCGAGCCGGGTCAGCAACGCACCGCTGCGTTGGTTGTGCGGCATATAGTTGGCCATAATGCGATGCATCCGCTGCTGGCGCTGCATATAACGGATGGCCGTTTGCAACGCCTCGTACATCAACCCCTGCCCTTGCCACTTTTCCCCCAGGGAATACCCCAGGAAACAGGCGTGGAATGAGCCGCGCAGCACATTGCTGAAATTGGCGACGCCGCACACATGAAGTTCCTCCGGATCGAGCAGGATAAAATAGTAGGCACTGCCCTGTTTTTGCATTTCCGTGATCATCCCCAGGCGGGCTTGCCAGCCAGAGGGGTAACAGTGGCTATCATCGCGCACCGGCTCCCAGGGTTTCAGGAACGCCCGGTTTTCGGCATAGTATTCGGCCAGGCGGTAGGCATCGCGTTCGTGAACTAAACGGACAACCAGCCGGTCGGTGGTAAGGCGTATTTTCGGTGATGCAGAGCGATAGCCAAACATCATTTCCCCCGCGGTCAGAACGGTTCGATAAGAAGTATTGATTGGGTCAACGTCTCCAGGGCCAGGCGTTATCTCGCATGACTCATGGCAGACTATCGGCGTAAAACCGCATATTCCCCCGGTAATATAACCGTAGCCCGCCCGGCAGGTAAGCCCCTGAGCGTTCAGTAAATAGCCAGTTAGTCGTTTTGCCCATTTTTAAGTGTAGTTTTGCCACCCAGGTAACGTATTGACGATTAAAAAATATTATCTATCGCCCCCCTATCAGCCGCCGCATATTGGGTAGAGAATAATCTAGGTGGTTTTCCTCTCCTTTTAACTGCTCGTGGTGAAGCATGTCTCTGGTATCGCAAGCTCGGAGCTTGGGTAAGTATTTTTTATTGTTCGATAACCTGTTGGTGGTTTTAGGCTTTTTCGTCGTCTTCCCACTTATTTCTATTCGCTTTGTCGATCAACTTGGCTGGGCGGCCGTGGTCGTGGGGCTGGCACTGGGGTTACGCCAGCTCATTCAGCAGGGATTGGGGATCTTTGGTGGAGCGATTGCTGACCGTTTTGGCGCCAAACCGATGATCGTCACCGGCATGCTGCTGCGTGCGGCGGGCTTTGCCACCATGGCGATGGCCGATCAACCCTGGATACTGTGGTTTTCCTGCGCCCTGTCCGCCATTGGCGGCACCCTGTTCGATCCGCCCCGTACCGCACTGGTGATCAAACTGACCCGCCCGCATGAACGCAGCCGTTTCTATTCGCTGCTGATGATGCAAGACAGCGCTGGTGCCGTGATCGGTGCGTTAATCGGCAGTTGGCTGCTGCAGTACGATTTCCATTTCGTCTGCTGGGTGGGCGCCGGTATTTTCGTGCTGGCCGCAGGTTGGAACGCCTGGCTTTTACCCAATTACCGGATCTCCACCATACGGGCACCGATGAAGGAAGGCATGATGCGCGTGCTGCGCGATCGCCGCTTCCTGACCTATGTATTGACGTTGACCGGCTATTACATGTTATCGGTGCAGGTGATGCTGATGCTGCCAATCGTGGTCAACGAGATCGCCGGTTCACCGTCGGCAGTCAAATGGATGTACGCCATCGAAGCCGCTCTGTCGCTCTCATTGTTATACCCACTGGCCCGTTGGAGCGAAAAGCACTTCCGGCTGGAGCAACGCCTGATGGCCGGCTTATTACTGATGACCCTCAGCCTGCTGCCCGTCGGCTTTGCCACCAGCCTGCAAGCGGTGTTTACCCTGATCTGTTGCTTCTACCTGGGATCGATCATCGCGGAACCGGCACGTGAGACCCTGAGCGCCTCACTGGCCGATTCGCGGGCACGCGGCAGCTATATGGGCTTTAGCCGCCTGGGGTTGGCACTCGGTGGCGCATTGGGTTATACCGGCGGTGGCTGGATGTATGACACCGGTCATGCGATGGGCAGGCCGGAGTTGCCCTGGTTCCTGCTGGGACTGGTAGGCTTTATCACGCTGTTTGCCTTGTACTGGCAATTTAATCCTCGTACCGCCGCCCCCGCAATCCTCCGTGGTGGCTGATTTTTGCACGGGCGCATCTCTTGCGCCCAGTCTCTGGCGACCTAATCGGTCAAAGTTGCTATCCTGATAGTACAAAAATTGGCGCAGAAAGGCTTATGATGGCGCATCATCCCACAACAATGGCCGTTGGCTAAACCTGACAACAGGAGCATGTATGAAACTGTTTATTTACGATCACTGCCCATTCTGCGTAAAGGCCCGCATGATTTTCGGCCTCAAGAATTTGCCGGTGCGTTTGGTGACCCTGCTAAGCGATGACGAAATCACCCCCACCAGCATGATCGGCAAGAAAATGGCGCCAATCCTGCAAAAAGACGACGGTAGCTATCTGCCCGAAAGTATGGATATCGTGCATTACGTCGATAGCCTGGACGGCAAACCGCTACTGACGGGGAAAACCAATCCGGCCATCGCCGCTTGGTTGCAACACACCGCCACCTACGTCAACAAACTGTTGTTACCGCGCTTTGCCAATGCCGATTTCGAAGAGTTCGCCACTGACAACGCACGCCGCTATTTCAGCGACAAAAAACAGGCGGCCAGCGGTGATTTTGCCGTGTTACTGGCCGACAGCGCCGATCTGATCGCCCAACTGGAAGAAGATCTCGCCGCTCTCTCCCCGCTGATCCAGTCCAAGGAGGCAGTCAACGGCACCCTCAGTGAGGATGATATTCATCTGTTCCCGGTATTACGCTCGCTGTCAATCGTGGCTGGTGTCGCCCTGCCGGACAATGTGGAGGCTTACCGCAACCGCATGGCGCAGCGCGTTGATATTCCGTTACTGTTCGATATGGAGCAATGATCCGCAACGGCGATAAGGGAGTAGCGCGCAGATGCTAAAAATGGTTTTTGTCACCGCTCGTGACCGTGCCAGGCTGCAAGAGATCTCATCGGTACTGATCCGCTACGGTTTGCAGGACGTCATCAGACTGCTCGGGTTAGGTAAGTTGCTTGGTGGCTTGAGCAGCGGCGGTGTGGAGGTCGATAATCAGACATTACCAGAACGCCTGCGCGCGGCACTGGAAGCCCTGGGGCCAACCTTCGTTAAATTCGGCCAGATCCTGGCCACCCGCACCGATCTGCTGGAACAGCGCTGGACCGACGAGCTGGAGCGCCTGCATAGCCAGGCGACCACCCTACCTTGGGAAAAGCTTGCCGAGCAGATCACCGCCGATCTGGGCGGTGACCCTCAGCAGGTATTTGCCCAGTTCGATCCGCTCCCGCTAGCCGCCGCCTCCATGGCGCAAATCTACCGCGCCCGCCTGCACAGTGGCGAGTCAGTGGTGGTGAAAGTGTTACGCCCAGGGTTAGCTAAAACCATTCATGCCGATCTGCGTCTGTTGGCCTATCTGGCCGAAACCGTGGAGCAACAAAGCCCAGCGTTGGCGCGTTATCGCCCGCACCAAATGGTGCAAACGCTGGCCACCGCACTCAACCACGAGCTGGATCTGACGCATGAAGGTAATAATTGCGATCGGGTTGCAGAACACTTCGCCAAACAGCCCGAAGTGGTGATCCCGAAAATTTATTGGCAGCATTCGTCAAAACGCCTGCTGGTACAACAATATCTGCCCGGTATCGCCCCAGAAAATCCTCAGCAATTAGCCGCCGCCGGGTTCGACGGCCCATTGCTGGCAAAGCGTGGTGCGCAGGCCTTTATGACCATGGTGCTGGAACATCGGCTTTATCACGCCGATCCTCATCCCGGTAACGTGATGGCCTTGGGCGACAACCACGTGGGATTTATCGATTTTGGCATGGTTGGCCAACTGTCGGAACGGCGGCGTAACCAGCTTCTGCTGTTGCTGCAGGCCATTGCGGAGCGCCAAAGCGACGGTATTGTCAATACGCTGATCGCCTGGTCAGACAGCCAGGAGCTGGATCTGACCGATCTGGAACAGGCAGCGCAAAACTTTCTTGATAAGCAGGCTTCGACCACCCTGACGCTAGGCAAAGCACTCACCGACCTGCTGGTAATGGCCCGCGAACACCAGTTGCCGTTGCCCCCCGATCTGGTGCTGTTATTCAAGGCGCTAATAACAGCAGATGGCGTTTTGCACCGTTTGGATCCCGCCTTCGATATCGTTGTCACCCTGAAACCAATGCTGCACCAGGTGATGCTTCAGCGTTTCACGCCCGAAGCGCTACGCCGCCGTGCATTGTTGCTAGGTGGTGAGGCGCTGGATGCCGGAGAGGAACTGCCGCAGGCCATTCGTTTGCTGATGCGCCGTTTAAAGCAGGGCAAGATCGATGCCGAAATCAACGTTAAAAATCTCAGCCAGCTTAGCCAGGCTCTGGAGCGCGCGGCGGTCACATTGGCCATTGCGATCGTCACGGCGGCCTTCGCACTGGGGTTGATGCGCTCCACCAGCGAGCTATGGGGCATTCCTCTGTTCCCCGCGCTCGGTGGGCTAACCTGCCTGGGAGGCGTGGTGTTGTTGATATGGCGCCTGCGGCGATAGGTAATTTCAGCCTTATCCGATTCGGTAAAAAACCCTTTGCATCGCGTCATCTGTTATCCTGCGGGCTGAAATTTTTCTTTGCTGGCAGTCACCTTCGGCTTACAACAGCCGAAGTTTGCCGCATTTCCGTTGTCCGTTTTACGAGGTTTGAATGAAGAAGATCCTGATGGGCGTAGCCGCCCTGGTCGTTGCCGGTACGCTTATCGGCTGTAACCAGCTTACCCAATACAGCGTCAGCGAGCAGGAAGTGAATAATTACCTGCAAAAACACAACGACTACCAAAAGCAGATCGGCGTACCGGGGTTGGTTGATGCCAATATCGTGTTAACCCAGTTGCAGAGCCAGATTGGTCGCACTGAGCCTAATAAGGTCACGCTTTCCGGCAATGCCAAGGTCAACATCACCTCGATCCTCGGCCCACAGGCTGCCGATTTGCAACTGACGTTGAAAGCGCAACCGGTCTACGATCGCGAGAAGGGTGCGATCTTCCTCAAAGACATGGAGTTGGTCGATTACCAGGTGCAGCCGGAGAAGATGGATACGGTGATGAAGGCTCTGTCGCCTTACCTGAATCAGTCGTTGAAATCGTATTTCGATCAGAAGCCGGTGTATGTTCTCAATGCGGATAAGAGCAAAACGGAAGCGATGGCACTCAAATTGGCTAAAGGGTTGGAAGTAAAGCCCGGCCAGTTGGTGATCCCATTCACCGACTAATCGTTCTAAGGGGCGCAGTGCTTGCTGCGCCCTCTATATTTACTCTTCTTCGTCCTGCCCTTCTTTACCTTGCTCATACTCTGCTAGCTCATCGCACATGGCGGCGATGGCATGGCGAGCGATCTCTGCCAGAGTACGGTAAAAACCGCTGGTGGCGTGTGCTTCAACCTTACCCAGAAAACGGCCACACCAAGGCAATAAGAACTCGTTAAACAGCGTGATTTGCGCCTGGACTTCATCTTCCTGCGACTGATCTTCCAGCCAGGAGGCGGCCAGCAGCAGCGAACCGAAATGATCGGCTGGCGCTTCACCTAATGGCATCCCACGCTGCTGGAGGAATACCCGCACGTCTGCTTCGCTGGCACCTTCAACGTAGGACGAACGCAGTGGTGACACACTGCATTCGCTACCCACAAACAGAGCGTTAAAATCGGCGGCTAACTGCGGATCGGTACAATGCTGTTGCAAACGAGTCAGCAGTTCGTCCTGCTCGAGTGGCCAGTGCTGTTGCAGTTTGCCCTCTTTGATCAAGGTAAACAGCGGCTCCAACAACGGATCCTGTGGCTGGCGGTAAAACAGCGTGCCTAACACCCGGCAGACAACGGAAAACTCATTCATGATAACACCCTATAAAACAGAAAATTTGCCGTGACGATGTCACAGATCGGCTAATTCCGCAATTGCCGGTCTGCCACGCTGCTCAAGAAAGTTCAGGATCCGGCGCGGTGACACGTTTAACACACGGTCCTGCGGGAAATTCACTTCCTCAAGGATACGCTCGCAGTGTTCAAATCCACCGAGAGCAAAAGCCACGTGCGAGTCTGAGCCTAATGCCAGCCAGCCGCCTGCATCACGCACTGCGGCAGCTATCGCACGGCAATTTGATTCACTGCCCTTACGGGAATGAATGAACGACGAGTTATTCAGTTCCAGCGCTACCTGATATTTGGCTGCCGCTGCGGCTATCGCCGGGATATCGACCGGATATTTGGGATTGCCCGGATGGCTGATGATATGGACATCGCCCTGCGCCATGGCGGCAATCATCGCCTCGGTGTTGGCGGCCCGATCCTGCGGAGCAAACACTGGCTCATGGAACCCGGCAATAATCAGATCGATTTCGTTAAGCATTGGCCCAGTGCAGTCGATATCACCGGCCAGGTTTTTGATATTGGCTTCAATGCCGCGCAGAATGCCAACGCCATCCACCAGGCGTGGCCACACACGCATGTTCATAAAGTGCCAGTAGTGTGGTGCATCGGCCATATCCGGACCGTGGTCGGTGATGGCAAACAGTTTGATGCCTTTGTGTTTCGCTTCGGCGATATAGTCGTGCAGGGTGCTATAGGCATGGGTACTGGCTACGGTATGCATATGTAAATCAACGGGGTACATTCTTTCTCCTTCTTAGGCGCTCGCCAGGGTCAGCGGATGGCGGGCCGATCCTTGTTCATGATAGCAGTTAACGCCGCTAGCGACAGGTTAACGGATTGGGAAAGCATCAATAGCCACGCTGCATATCAACCAGGCCAGCAGGCTGTTCACCCGCCTCAAGCCGTAGGAGATTGGCGCTAATCTGATCCATGGCCTGTTCCGGCAGGGTAACAGCAGCAATATGCGGGGTAATCGTGACACGAGGATGACGCCAGAAGGCATGAGAGGACGGCAAAGGTTCGTTGACGAAGACGTCAAGCATGGCGGCCGCCAGTTGCCCTTGTTCCAACATTGCCAGCAGATCGTCTTCCACCAGATGGGCACCGCGCGCAATGTTGATCAGGTAAGCGCCCGGCACCAAACGGCTAAACAGCTGGCGGTTGAGGATACCCGCCGTTTCAGGCGTATTGGGCAACAGGTTGATGAGCAACCGCGTGCCATCAAGAAACGCCGCTAGCTGAGGCTGCCCGGCAAAACTCTGTACGTGCTCAATCTGCTTGGGGCTGCGGCTCCAGCAACGGACGTTAAAACCGAACGCCACCAGCTTTTGCGCCACGCTTTTCCCCAACACCCCTGCGCCCAAAATGCCGATGGTGAAATCGCTCTGCTGATGAGGCTCAAGGGGCGACCAGTTTTGCTGCTGTTGCTGCAGCTGATACTCATCAAAACGGCGAAAATAGCGCAACACGCCAGCCAGCGCGTATTCATCCATCTGTTGCGCCATGCCGGTATCCTCTAGCCGGATTAGCGGCACTCCTGCCGGTAGGCTACCGGGATACTGGCGTTCCTGCTCAAGGATGGCGTCTACCCCTGCCCCCAGGGCAAAGATCCCTTTCAAATCGCGGCGATTGGCCAGCATCTCATAAGGTGGCCGCCATGCCAGCGCATAGTCCGCCGGGCGATCGTCCCCCGGCTGCCATGCCCGGATATTCGCCTGTGGTAAGCGCTGCGCCATTCCTGCCAGCCAATCTTGTGCATCAAAAAACGGGTGATAGAAAATGATATTCACTGCCGGTTCCCTTATTCGGTGGATTTTTAGCTATCCTTTCGCGCTTTGCCACACTATGCAAGGATAAACTGACATGGAGAAGGCGGGATGATCGTGCGACAAATCAGCAGATTGCTGGAAGTTTGGCTAAACGCACGCGGTTATGGCACAAGGCTATTGACGCTGGGATCAGATTCTCCTACATTAGCGCCCGTCGACAGCGTAAAACGTTGCCGAT
>NZ_JBKJYW010000457.1:0-9121 GCF_046715635.1 Serratia sp. (in: enterobacteria) | reverse complement strand
TAAGCATAAAGAGCGAAACTGCGAGCATGAAGGCGATCGATTAATCAATAACCGACTGAAATCACGCTTTAGGTAGCAAATGAATTGCATGATAGGTGCAACGGCTGCTTTTTGTTCAGCGTAGCCTTTTTAACAGTCATGCTCTTAATCAAAGGAAGAATGCTATGCCTGTACTTCCCGAACGTGACGTGATCAATCAGCTCATCTCCGGTCACTATGCCGATCCCTTCTCCTTGCTCGGCATGCATGTAACCGAAAACGGACTACAGATTTGTGCGCTGTTGCCGGATGCGGGCAACGTGTGGCTGGTAGAGAGTAAAACCGGTAACCGCCTGGTTCAGCTCAATTGCGATGACGCTCGTGGTTTTTTCAGCGCTCTCGTACCGCGTCGTAAAACCCCTTTCCGCTATCAGCTTGAAGTCAGCTGGCGCGACCATCAACAACTGCTCGAAGACCCTTATCGTTTTGGCACCCTGCTGCAGGATATTGACAGCTGGCTGCTGGCCGAGGGCACCCATCTGCGGCCTTATGAGCGGCTGGGAGCACATCCTGGCTCGTTGGATAATGTGGATGGGGTCAGTTTTGCCGTTTGGGCACCGAATGCCCAGCGCGTGTCGGTAGTGGGGGAATTCAACTTTTGGGATGGCCGGCGTCATCCCATGCGCCTGCGTAGAGAGAATGGAATCTGGGAGCTGTTTTTACCGGGCGTGAAGGCCGGGCAGCTGTATAAATACGAGATTATCGATTGTTACGGCAACGTACAGTTGAAAGCCGATCCTTATGCCTTCGAAGCACAGATGCGACCGGAAACGGCCTCGTTGATCACGCCGCTGCCTGCGGTGGTGGAAAACACGCCGGAAAGGCAGCGGGCCAATGATTTTGACCGTCCGATTTCCATCTACGAAGTGCACCTGGGCTCCTGGCGCCGCCATACCGACAATAATTTCTGGCTCAGCTATCAAGAACTGGCCGAACAGCTAATCCCCTACGTTAAAGATATGGGCTTCACCCATATTGAACTGTTGCCGATCAACGAGCATCCGTTCGACGGCAGCTGGGGCTATCAGCCGTTGGGAATGTATGCGCCAACCCGTCGGTTTGGCACGCCAGAAGAATTCAAAGCTTTTGTCGCTGCGGCTCATGACGCCGGTATCAACGTGATCCTGGATTGGGTGCCGGGGCATTTCCCCAGCGATGCCCATGGTCTGGCCAACTTCGACGGCACCGCACTGTATGAATATGCCGATCCCCGCGAAGGATTCCATCAGGACTGGAACACACTGATCTACAACTATGGTCGCCACGAGGTGCGTAACTACCTGGCGGGCAATGCGTTGTACTGGCTGGAGCGCTTTGGTATCGACGCTCTGCGCGTCGATGCGGTGGCGTCGATGATTTACCGTGATTACAGCCGTGCCGATGGTGAGTGGGTGCCGAACTACTATGGCGGCAATGAGAACCTGGAGGCGATCTCCTTCCTGCGTTACACCAACCAAACGCTGGGCAAAGAGCGGCCAGGGGCGGTGACGTTGGCGGAAGAATCGACCGATTATCCGGGCGTTACGCTGCCGCCAGATGCCAACGGTTTAGGCTTCCACTACAAGTGGGATCTCGGCTGGATGCACGACACGCTGGATTATATGAAGTGCGATCCGGTGCACCGTAAATATCATCACAACCTAATGACCTTCGGCATGCTCTACGCCTATACCGAAAACTTCGTGCTGCCGATCTCGCACGACGAAGTGGTGCATGGCAAAGGCTCGGTGCTGGATCGGATGCCGGGGGATGCCTGGCAGAAATTCGCCAACCTGCGGGCCTATTACGGTTTTATGTGGGCGCACCCGGGCAAAAAACTGCTGTTTATGGGCAGCGAGTTTGCTCAAGGGCGTGAGTGGAATTTTGATAACAGCCTGGACTGGCATCTGCTGGAAGGATTGGACGGTTGGCACCACGGCGTGCAACGGTTGGTACGCGATCTCAACCACTGTTACCAGGAGAATGCGCCGCTGTATGAGCGCGATTATCGCCCAGACGGCTTTGAATGGCTGGTGGTCGACGATCACGAAAACTCGGTATTTGCCTTTGCACGCTACGACTCGCAGGGCAATGAGCTGATTGCCATCAGCAACTTTACCCCGGTGCCGCGCCCTCATTACCGCATTGGCATTGCGCGCGCTGGCGAATATCAGGAGATCCTCAATACCGATTCACACCATTATCACGGCAGCAACGCGGGTAATCAGGGGCGGGTGATATCGCAGCCGATCGGCAGCCACGGTCGTGAACATTCGATCAGCGTGATGGTGCCACCGCTGGCCACGATTTATCTACGACGGGAGGTTTGATGGTAGAGCTGACGCCGGGTCTTGCCGCGCCTTTAGGGGCTTATTACGACGGTAATGGCATCAACTTTACCCTGTTTTCTGCGCATGCCACACAGGTTGAGCTGTGTCTGTTCGATGCGCAATATCGTGAAACACGCCTGCCGTTGCCTGCCCGCAGCGGTGATATCTGGCATGGATATCTGCCAGGGGGCGAGTTGGGGCAGCGTTATGGCTTTCGGGTGCATGGCCCATTTGAGCCGCATCTTGGGTTGCGCTTTAACGCCAACAAGCTCTTGCTCGATCCGGCGGCGCGGGCAGTCGAAGGGCCGGTTGCCGACCATGTGCATTTGCACGGGGGGTACGATCAGCCGGACCAGCAAGACAGCGCCCTGTTGATGCCCAAATGCGTAGTGATCGATGAAAGCTACGACTGGCAGGACGATCGCCCGCCCGCCACTCCGTGGGGCAAAACGGTGATCTACGAAGCCCACGTCCGGGGGCTGACGTTAACGCATCCGGAGATCCCGGCGGTATTGCGTGGCAGCTTTGCCGCTCTTGGCCACCCGGCGATGATTGCCTACTTCAAGCGGTTGGGGATCACGGCTCTTGAGCTCTTGCCGGTGCAGCAGCACACCACGGAGCCGCGTTTGCAACGCCTGGGGCTGATCAATTACTGGGGATATAACGTGCTGGCTCCTTTCGCGCCAGACAACCGTTACAGCAGTTTGAGCACCGGGACGACGCCGCTGCGTGAGTTCCGAGATGCGGTGAAAGCGCTGCACCGGGCGGGGATAGAAGTGATCCTGGACGTGGTGTTCAACCACAGTGCAGAGCTGGATGTTGATGGGCCAACGCTGTCGCTGCGCGGTATCGACAACGTCAGCTACTACTGGCTAACCCCAGACGGTGACTACGATAACCTCACCGGCTGTGGCAATACGCTGCGGCTGGATCAGCCAGCGGGCGTGGCATGGGTGATGGATTGCCTGCGCTTTTGGGTTCGGGAGTGCCATGTCGACGGTTTCCGCTTCGATCTTGGCACCGTGTTAGGCCGTACACCGGCGTTTGACCGCGATGCACCGCTGTTTCAGGCGATGCTGGCGGACGATACTCTGGGGCGCTGCAAACTGATCGCCGAGCCCTGGGACATTGGCCCGGGGGGCTATCAGGTTGGCGCGTTTCCAGGCCGTTTTGCTGAGTGGAATGACCATTTCCGTGACGATATCCGCCGTTTCTGGCTGCGGGGCGATCTGTCACTGGGTCAGTTTGCCCAGCGTTTTGCTGCCTCCAGCGAGGTATTCAACCAACGTGGGCGCGCGCCCTATGTCAGCGTCAATATGCTGACGGCCCACGACGGCTTTACCTTGCAGGATGTAGTGAGTTTCAAGGAGAAACATAACCAGCCTAACGGAGAGGGAAACCGTGATGGCAGTGACCAAAACTTTAGCTGTAACCACGGGGTTGAAGGCCTGATTGCCGACGAAACCGTTTTGCAACGCCGCCAGGCCAGCCAGCGAGCACTGCTTGCCACGCTGCTTCTGGCACAGGGGACACCGATGCTGCTGGCCGGTGATGAGCACGGAAATAGCCAGCAAGGCAACAACAATGCTTACTGTCAGGATAACGCAACCACCTGGCTCGACTGGGCCAATGCGGATGAGTCACTGACCGCATACACCGCCGCGCTGATCCGTTTGCGCCAGCAAATTCCTGCTTTGCAGGCAGACCGCTGGTGGCAGGAGGGAGACGGCAGCGTGCAGTGGTTGAACGCACAGGGGCAGCCGCTCAGTGTGCAACAGTGGGAACAGGGCGATCGCTGCTTGCAGATCCGCCTGTCGCAACGGTGGCTGATGGTGATTAACGCTACCCAGCAGGCCGTTGAAATGACGTTACCCGAGGGTGATTGGCAGGTTGTCGCCCCCTTTACCCAGGAAAATTCGCGGGCGGTTCTACCCGTCTGGTGCCAGGCTGCGCATTCACTTTGCGTGCTGGTAGAGAAAAATTAAAAGGAGTCAGTTATGGTTAAGCACGAAAATAAAGACCCTCTGATGTTGGCCCGCCAACTGCCGAATAAATCCGTTGCCCTGATACTGGCAGGCGGCCGTGGCTCGCGTTTGAAAGATTTAACCTCTACCCGCGCCAAGCCAGCCGTTCATTTTGGTGGTAAGTACCGCATCATCGATTTTGCCATGTCCAATTGCCTGAACTCAGGGATCCGCCGTATGGGGGTGATCACTCAGTATCATTCCCACACGCTGGTGCAGCATATTCAGCGGGGTTGGTCGTTCCTCAACGAAGAGATGAATGAGTTTGTCGATCTGCTGCCTGCCCAGCAGCGTCTCAGTACCGAACACTGGTACAAAGGCACCGCGGATGCGGTTTACCAGAACCTCGACATCATTCGCCGCTATGAGGCGGAATACGTGGTGATCCTGGCGGGCGACCATATTTATAAAATGGATTACTCGCGCATGCTGATCGACCACGTCGAGAAAGGGGCGCAGTGCACGGTGGCCTGTATTCCGGTACCGCGCAAGGAAGCCAGCGAGTTTGGCGTGATGAAGGTAGACGATAACGACCTGATCCTCGAATTCCTGGAGAAGCCAGCCAATCCGCCAGCCATGCCTGGCAACCCGGAGATGTCACTGGCCAGCATGGGCATCTATATTTTCAACGCCAGCTACCTCTTCCAACTGCTGGAAGAGGATATGTCGACCCCTGGCTCCACTCACGATTTCGGTAAGGATCTGATCCCCAAAATTACCGCGCAGGGTGCTGCCTGGGCGCATCCGTTTACCCTTTCCTGTGTGGGATGTGGTCCGGATCTACCCCCGTATTGGCGTGATGTCGGGACCTTGGAAGCCTACTGGCGTGCCAACCTCGATCTGGCCTCGGTGACGCCTGAGCTGGATATGTACGACCGTTCCTGGCCGATCCGCACCTATATGGAGCCGCTGCCACCAGCCAAATTTGTGCAAGACCGTTCCGGCAGCCATGGCATGACCATGAACTCGCTGGTGGCCGGTGGGTGCATTGTTTCCGGCTCGGTGGTGGTGCATTCGGTGCTGTTCTCGAAGGTGCGGGTGAACTCCTTCTGCACTATCGACTCTTCTATACTACTACCCGATGTCAACGTTGGCCGCTCCTGCCGCCTGCGCCGCTGCATTATCGATCGCGCCTGCCATATTCCCGAAGGCATGGTGATTGGTGAAAACGCCGAGGAAGACAGCAAGCGTTTTTACCGTTCGGAAGAGGGCATCGTGCTGGTGACGCGCGAAATGTTGGCAAAACTGTAACCATTCCGGCCAGAACCTTGGGCGTGGCGGCAAGCCACGCCCCTTATCTCCGTAAAGACGTTTTTACCGAATTTCAGGAGTGATAATGCAGGTTTTACACGTATGTTCCGAGATGTTCCCACTGCTTAAAACCGGCGGGCTTGCAGACGTGGTTGGCGCATTACCGACGGCGCAGATTGCCGCAGGAGCTGATGTTCGGGTGCTATTACCGGCTTTTCCTGACGTGCGCAACGGTATCCCGGACACGGTACTGGTTGCCGAGATAGACTCTTTTGCCGGGCGCGTAGGCCTGCGTTATGGCACCTATCATGGCGTGGGCGTTTACCTGATCGATGCCCCCTGGCTGTACGATCGGCCGGGCAGCCCGTACCACGATCAGTCGATGTACGCCTACCCGGACAACCACCGCCGTTTTGCCTTGCTGGGCTGGATGGCCTGCGAGCTGGCGAAGGGGTTGGATCATTACTGGCGGCCAAAACTGGTCCATGCTCACGACTGGCATGCTGGCTTGGCCTGCGCTTATCTGGCGGCTAATGGCCACCCGGCACGCTCGATCTTCACCGTACACAATCTGGCCTATCAGGGGCTATTCTCCGCCCATCATATGGCGGAGCTGTGGTTGCCATCGTCATTCTTGAATATCTATGGCCTGGAGTTTTATGGCCAGATGTCTTTCCTGAAGGCAGGCCTGTACTACGCCGACCATATCACCACCGTCAGCCCGACCTATGCGCGTGAAATTACCCAGCCGGAGTTCGGTTACGGGATGGAAGGGTTGCTCCAGGAGCGGCAGCGGCAGGGGCGGTTGAGCGGCATTCTCAACGGTGTTGATGACAAGATTTGGGACCCGTCACACGATGCGCGCCTGGCGGCACGTTACGACGCCGAAAGCCTGAAAAACAAGGCCAAGAACAAGGTTCATCTGCAAAAAGCCATGGGGCTGCAGGTGGATGAATCGTTGCCGCTGTTTGCAGTGGTCAGTCGTTTGACCAACCAAAAAGGGTTGGATCTGGTGCTGGAAGCCTTGCCAGCCTTGCTGGAACAAGGGGGGCAGTTGGTGCTGCTGGGGGCGGGGGACGCGGTATTGCAGCAGGCTTTCCTGGCCGCGGCGGCCGATTATCCGGAACAGGTCGGCGTGCAGATTGGCTACCACGATGCCTTCTCCCACCGCATTATCGGCGGAGCGGACGTGATCCTGGTGCCCAGCCGCTTTGAGCCTTGCGGGTTAACACAGCTTTATGGCCTGAAATATGGCACATTGCCGCTGGTGCGCCGCACCGGTGGGTTGGCAGATACGGTGGTGGACTGTGCGCTGGAGAACCTGGCCGACGGCACTGCCAGCGGGTTTGTGTTTGATGATTGTGATGCTGTTGCCTTGGGCAATGCCATTCGGCGTGCTCTGGTGCTGTGGAGCAGGCCGAGACATTGGCATCACGTACAACGCCACGCCATGGGTCTGGATTTTGGCTGGCAAGTCGCGGCAAAGGAATATCTGTCGCTTTATCAACGCTTGTTGTAATCACGTACTTGGGATTGAATTACTATGACTTCACCGTTTAGTTACACCTCACCCACGG
Organism: Serratia sp. (in: enterobacteria); assembly: GCF_046715635.1. GTDB lineage: Bacteria > Pseudomonadota > Gammaproteobacteria > Enterobacterales > Enterobacteriaceae > Chania. The sequence goes on along the minus strand of NZ_JBKJYW010000457.1, from coordinate 1,921 downwards.
TCAGTGTTGAAGCGCTGAAACATTCCATCGCCTATAAACTGATGTTTATTGTCGGTAAGGATCCGGCTATCGCCACCCAGCACGACTGGCTTAACGCCGTGCTGTTTGCGGTGCGCGACAGGATGGTGGAACGTTGGTTGCGATCCAATCGCGCCCAGCTTTCGCAAGATGTCCGGCAGGTGTATTACCTGTCGATGGAGTTTCTGCTTGGCCGTACGCTGTCGAATGCGCTGTTATCGATGGGGATTTACCAGGATATTGAGGACGCACTCGATGAGATGGGTCTGAACCTGAGTGAACTGCTTGAGGAAGAGAACGATCCTGGCTTGGGCAATGGCGGCTTGGGGCGTTTGGCTGCCTGCTTCCTGGACTCGTTGGCCACGCTGGCGCTGCCCGGTCGGGGTTACGGTATCCGCTATGAATATGGCATGTTCAAGCAGAATATCGTCGATGGCCAACAGATGGAGTCGCCGGATTATTGGCTGGAATACGGCAACCCGTGGGAATTCCCGCGCCACAATACCCGCTATAAAGTGCGTTTTGGTGGCCGCGTTCAGCAGGAAGGGGCGAAGGCCCGCTGGGTGGAAACCGAAGAGATTATCGCCATTGCCTACGATCAGGTGATCCCGGGCTTTGATACCGATGCCACCAACACGCTGCGTTTGTGGAACGCTCAGGCCAGTAATGAAATCAACCTGGGTAAGTTCAACCAGGGGGATTATTTTGCCGCCGTGGAAGATAAAAACCACTCCGAGAACGTCTCGCGCGTGCTCTATCCCGATGACTCCACCTATTCCGGGCGTGAACTGCGCCTGCGGCAGGAGTATTTTCTGGTTTCAGCCACCACCCAGGACATCCTCAACCGCCATTGGACGATGCACAAAACCTTCGACAATCTGGCGGACAAGATTGCCATCCACCTCAACGATACCCACCCGGTGTTGTCGATCCCGGAACTGATGCACCTGCTGATTGATGAGCACAAATTCAGCTGGCTGGATGCCTGGGAAGTGGTGGAAAAGGTGTTCTCCTATACCAACCACACCTTGATGAGCGAAGCGCTGGAAACCTGGCCGGTCGATATGCTGGGCAAGATCCTGCCGCGTCACCTGCAGCTGATTTTCGAAATCAACGACCATTTCCTCAAGCAGGTACAGCAAGTGGTGCCGGGCGATAATCAATTGCTGGCACGGGTCTCCATCATCGATGAAACCAACGGGCGCAGGGTGCGGATGGCGTGGTTGGCGGTGGTCGCCAGCCATAAGGTGAACGGCGTGTCAGCGCTGCACTCTGAACTGATGGTGCAGTCCCTGTTTGCTGATTTTGCTCGCGTATTCCCCGATCGCTTCTGCAATAAAACCAACGGGGTAACGCCGCGCCGCTGGCTGGGGTTGGCTAACCGGCCGTTATCCAAAGTGCTGGATGACAGCATTGGCCATAACTGGCGTACCGATCTCAGCCAGCTTGGTGAAATCAAAGCGAATGCGGATTACCCGAGCTTCTTGCAGGCCGTACAGGCTGCCAAACGACAGAACAAAGAGCGGCTGGCGGCGTATATCGCGAAAAAGCTCAACGTGGTGGTGAACCCCGACGCGTTATTCGACGTACAGATCAAACGGATCCACGAATATAAGCGGCAACTGCTGAACGTATTGCATGTGATCACGCGTTATAACCGTCTGCTGCAGGATCCCGAGGCCAAACGCGTACCGCGCGTGGTGATCTTCGCGGGTAAAGCGGCTTCTGCCTACTATGCCGCCAAACAGATCATCCGCTTGATCAACGACGTCGCGAAGGTGATCAACAACGATCCGCGAGTGCATGATGATTTGAAGGTGGTGTTTATCCCTAACTACGGGGTGAGCCTGGCCCAGATGATCATTCCGGCGGCCGATCTCTCCGAGCAGATCTCGCTGGCGGG
>NZ_JBKJYW010000456.1:0-10176 GCF_046715635.1 Serratia sp. (in: enterobacteria) | reverse complement strand
GCGTTTCTCTCCTCAGGCTGCAGAGTCAGTGGACTTCTTTGCCAGCGATATCCAGGTGAAAGGGAGCGTAACTCACTTCACCTTGCACAGCCCGTTCGGCACGGTGGCGATCGAGTTGCCATTGCCGGGCCGCCATAACGTGGCCAATGCGTTGGCGGCTGCAGCACTGGCGATGTCAGTTGGCGCAACGCTGGCCGCTGTGAGTGCAGGCTTACAACAGCTTCAGGCGGTGCCTGGGCGTTTGTTCCCGATTGACTTGGCGCAAGGCAAGCTGTTGCTCGATGACAGCTATAACGCCAACGTCGGCTCCATGACGGCAGCAGCGCAGGTGCTGGCAGAAATGCCGGGTTATCGCGTGATGGTCGTTGGCGATATGGCCGAGCTGGGCGCAGAGGCCGAAGAGTGTCATCGTCAGGTGGGTGAAGCTGCCCGTCTGGCCGGTATCGATAAAGTCATCAGCGTGGGTGGGCTGAGCCAGGTATTGAGCTCCGCCGCCGGTAACGGTGAACATTATCAGGATAAAACAGCTGTGACCGCGCGCGTAGCGGAACTACTCTCAGCACATGCGGTAATTACCGTGTTAATCAAAGGTTCACGTAGTGCCGCAATGGAGCAGGTAGTACGCGCGTTACAGGAGAAAGCACCATGTTAGTTTGGCTGGCCGAACATTTGGTCAAATATTACTCAGGCTTCAACGTCTTTTCCTATCTGACGTTCCGGGCCATTGTCAGCCTGCTGACCGCGCTGTTCCTTTCCCTGTGGATGGGGCCGAAGGTGATCAAACGCCTGCAGGAAATGTCCTTTGGTCAGGTAGTGCGTAACGATGGGCCAGAATCGCACTTTAGCAAGCGTGGCACGCCGACCATGGGCGGCATCATGATCCTGACCTCCATCACCATTTCGGTGCTGATGTGGGCCTATCCGTCGAACCCTTACGTGTGGTGCGTGCTGTTCGTGCTGGTGGGTTATGGCATCGTTGGCTTTGTCGATGACTACCGTAAAGTGGTGCGCAAAGATACTCGGGGGTTGATCGCCCGCTGGAAATATTTCTGGCAATCAGTGATTGCTCTGGTCGTGGCCTTTGCCATGTATGCCGTAGGAAAAGACACGCCAGCCACCGAGCTGGTTGTGCCGTTCTTTAAGGACATCATGCCGCAGCTGGGCTTGCTGTACGTGGTGTTGGCCTACTTCGTGATTGTTGGCACCAGCAATGCGGTCAACCTGACCGATGGGCTGGATGGCCTGGCGATCATGCCAACCGTGTTTGTGGCGGCGGGCTTTGCGCTGGTGGCCTGGGCAACCGGTAACATGAACTTCGCCAACTACCTGCATATTCCGTATCTGCGTCATGCCGGTGAGTTGGTCATCGTCTGCACCGCGATCGTCGGGGCCGGTTTAGGTTTCTTATGGTTTAACACCTACCCGGCTCAGGTGTTTATGGGTGACGTGGGTTCACTGGCACTGGGCGGCGCGTTGGGCACCATCGCCGTGCTGCTGCGCCAAGAATTCTTGTTGTTGATTATGGGCGGCGTGTTCGTGGTTGAAACGCTGTCGGTGATCCTGCAGGTGGGGTCGTTCAAGCTGCGCGGGCAACGTATTTTCCGCATGGCACCGATACACCATCACTATGAATTGAAAGGCTGGCCAGAACCACGGGTGATCGTGCGCTTCTGGATTATTTCGCTGATGCTGGTGCTGATTGGCCTGGCGACGCTGAAGGTGCGCTGATTATGGTGGATTATCAGGGTAAAAAAGTGGTCATCATCGGGTTGGGCCTCACCGGCCTGTCCTGCGTTGATTTCTTTATGACTCGTGGCGTCACGCCGCGGGTTATGGATACCCGTATTTCGCCGCCGGGCCTGGATAAATTGCCCGAGAGCGTTGAACGTCATCTGGGTTCCTTGAACCAGGAATGGCTACTGTCTGCGGATTTGATTGTGGCTAGCCCGGGTATGGCGTTGGCGACTCCAGCGTTGAGTACAGCCGCAGATGCCGGGGTTGAGATTGTCGGTGACGTTGAGCTGTTCTGCCGTGAAGCCCAGGCGCCGATCGTGGCGATCACTGGTTCCAACGGCAAGAGCACCGTCACCACGCTGGTGGGCGAAATGGCCAAGGCCGCCGGTTGGGCCGTGGGCGTTGGCGGCAATATTGGCCTGCCAGCGCTGAGCCTGCTGCGCCAGGAGTGCCAACTGTACGTGCTGGAACTTTCTAGCTTCCAACTGGAGACCACTCACAGCCTGCATGCTGCTGCGGCCACCATTTTGAACGTGACCGAAGATCATATGGATCGCTATCCGTTTGGCTTACAGCAATACCGTGCTGCCAAATTGCGTGTCTATGAAAATGCCGATGTTTGCGTAGTGAATGCGGACGATGCGCTGACCATGCCGGTACGCGGTGCCGATGAGCGCTGTGTCAGCTTTGGTGCCGACGTGGGGGATTACCATCTCAACCGCCAGCAGGGTGAAATCTGGCTGCGGGTGAGAGGTGAGAAAGTCCTCAACACCAGCGAGATGAAGCTCACCGGTCGCCATAACTTTACCAATGCGTTGGCGGCTCTGGCCTTGGCCGATGCCGTCAAGCTGCCGCGAGCGTCCAGCCTGAAAGCGCTGACGACCTTTACCGGCTTGGAGCACCGCTTCCAACTGGTGTGGGAACACAACGGTGTGCGCTGGATTAACGATTCCAAAGCCACCAACGTCGGCAGTACCGAGGCGGCGCTGAACGGCCTGCAGGTTAAGGGTACGCTGCATCTGCTGTTAGGCGGTGATGGTAAATCTGCGGATTTCTCACCGCTGGCGCGCTATCTGCAAGGTGACAATGTGCGCTTGTACTGCTTTGGCCGTGATGGCGCACAGTTGGCGCAACTGCGTCCGGAAGTCGCCACGCAGACAGAAACCATGGAGCAGGCGCTGCAGGCCATTGCCCGCCAGGTGACATCCGGCGATATGGTGCTGTTGTCACCGGCCTGCGCCAGCCTGGATCAGTTCCGTAATTTTGAAGTACGTGGCAACGAGTTTGCCCGTCTGGCACAGGAGCTGGGCGGATGAGACTACGGGTGCCGACGTTCGGCCTGGCCAACAAGCTGAAAGACTGGGTGATGGGATCGCGTGAAAGCGATACCAGCAGCATGGTGCTGTATGACCGTACCCTGCTGTGGCTGACCTTCGGTCTGGCGATTGTTGGTTTTGTGATGGTGACGTCGGCCTCGATGCCTATCGGCCAGCGCCTGGCAGAGGATCCGTTCCTGTTTGCCAAGCGTGATGCACTTTACCTTGGCCTGGCGTTCGGCCTGTCGCTGGTGACGCTGCGTATCCCGATGGCCATTTGGCAGCGCTATAGCAACGTCATGCTGCTGTTATCGATAGTCTTGTTGCTGGTGGTGCTGGTAGTCGGCAGCTCGGTAAACGGGGCTTCTCGTTGGATTTCACTGGGCCCGTTGCGTATCCAGCCCGCTGAGTTATCCAAGCTGTCGCTGTTTTGCTACCTGGCGAGCTATCTGGTGCGCAAGGTAGAGGAAGTGCGCAGCAACTTTTGGGGCTTCTGTAAGCCGATGGGCGTGATGGTGGTACTGGCGGTACTGCTGCTGGCCCAGCCGGATCTGGGGACGGTGGTGGTGCTGTTTATCACCACGCTGGCCATGCTGTTCCTGGCCGGGGCGAAGATGTGGCAGTTCCTGGCGATCATTGGTTCGGGCGTGTTTGCCGTGGGGTTGCTGATCGTAGCGGAACCCTACCGTATGCGCCGTGTGACGTCGTTCTGGAACCCGTGGGCCGATCCATTTGGCAGTGGTTACCAGCTAACCCAGTCGCTGATGGCGTTTGGCCGCGGCGAGTTCTGGGGGCAAGGGTTGGGCAACTCGGTACAGAAACTTGAGTATTTACCCGAAGCGCACACCGACTTTATCTTCTCCATTTTGGGCGAAGAACTGGGCTATATCGGTGTGGTTTTGGCCCTGTTAATGGTATTCTTCGTCGCTTTTCGCGCCATGTCGATCGGCCGCCGGGCGTTGGAGATAGACCAGCGATTTTCCGGTTTTCTGGCGTGTTCAATCGGTGTCTGGTTCAGTTTCCAGGCGTTGGTTAACGTCGGCGCGGCAGCGGGGATGTTGCCAACCAAAGGCTTGACCTTGCCACTGATAAGTTACGGTGGTTCGAGCCTGATCATTATGTCAACGGCGATTGTGCTGTTGCTGCGAATTGATTATGAAACGCGCCTGACCAAAGCGCAGGCGTTTGTGAAGAGGTAGCGGATGAGCGGTAAAGCTAAGCGTTTAATGGTGATGGCAGGTGGTACCGGCGGGCACGTGTTTCCGGGGCTGGCGGTCGCGCATCATCTGATGGCGCAGGGCTGGCAGGTTCGCTGGCTCGGCACCGCAGACCGAATGGAAGCCGATCTGGTGCCAAAGCACGGGATCGAGATTGATTTTATCCGCATCTCCGGGCTGCGTGGCAAAGGGCTGAAGGCGCAGTTGACCGCACCGGTGCGAATCTGGCAGGCGGTGCGTCAGGCTAAAGCGATTATGCGCAGCTATCAGCCGGATGTGGTGCTGGGGATGGGCGGTTACGTTTCCGGCCCTGGCGGTTTGGCCGCCTGGCTGTGTGGTATCCCGGTGGTGCTGCATGAGCAGAACGGCATTGCGGGCTTGACCAACCGCTGGCTCTCAAGGATCGCCAAGAAAGTGTTACAGGCGTTTCCGGGGGCATTCCCCAAAGCGGACGTCGTGGGTAACCCGGTGCGTACCGATGTGTTGGCGCTGCCGCTGCCTGCCGAGCGCCTGAACGGGCGTGAAGGGCCAATTCGCGTGCTGATTATCGGCGGTAGCCAAGGTGCGCGCGTGCTGAATCAGACAGTTCCTGAAGTCGCCGCGCTGCTGGGCGATAGAATAGTCCTCTGGCATCAGGTAGGTAAGGGCGCATTGCCAACGGTACTGCAAGACTACGAGAGGGTAGGGCAGACCGGGCACAAGGTGACCGAGTTTATTGATGACATGGCAGAGGCTTATGCCTGGGCGGACGTGGTGGTGTGCCGTTCCGGTGCGCTGACCGTCAGTGAAGTGGCGGCGGCGGGATTACCGGCCATTTTTGTACCGTTCCAGCACAAAGATCGTCAGCAATACTGGAACGCGCGTCCTCTGGAAGAGGCCGGTGCGGCCAAAATTATTGAACAGCCGCAGTTTACTGCCGATGTCGTGGCGGAACTGCTGGCAAGCTGGGATCGTCCAACGCTGTTGAAGATGGCCGAAAAGGCCCGCGCGGTGGCGATACCGGATGCAACAGAACGTGTGGCGGCAGAAATTATTCGTGCAGCCCTGTAAGGCCGTAGGGGTTACCCCTGTTGAGCTAAATCGAACCTGATAGATAGAGAAGTGATGAATACACAACAATTGGCGAAACTACGTACTTTCGTGCCCGAGATGCGACGCGTCCGGCACATCCACTTTGTTGGCATCGGTGGTGCCGGCATGGGTGGTATCGCCGAGGTGTTGGCCAACGAGGGTTATCAGATCAGCGGTTCCGACCTGGCGCCGAACCCGGTCACCCAGCAGTTGAGCGAGCTTGGGGCAACGATTTACTTCCATCACCGCCCGGAAAACGTGCTGGATGCCAGCGTGGTAGTGGTTTCGACCGCTATCCCGGCAGACAACCCGGAGATCGTCGCAGCCCGCGAGGCGCGCATTCCGGTGATCCAGCGGGCAGAAATGCTGGCCGAGCTGATGCGCTATCGTCATGGCATTGCCATCGCCGGTACGCACGGCAAAACCACGACTACGGCGATGGTGTCCAGCATTTACGCCGAAGCCGGTCTGGACCCCACGTTTGTTAACGGTGGGCTGGTGAAGGCGGCGGGTACCCACGCACGTTTGGGCTCTAGCCGTTATCTGATTGCGGAAGCGGATGAGAGCGACGCGTCGTTCCTGCATTTGCAACCGATGGTGGCGATTGTCACCAACATCGAAGCCGACCATATGGATACCTACCATGGCGACTTCGAGAATTTGAAGCAGACGTTTATCACCTTCCTGCACAACCTGCCGTTCTATGGACGTGCGGTAATGTGCATTGACGATCCGGTCGTGCGTGAATTGTTGCCGCGCGTGGGTCGCCATATCACCACTTACGGCTTTAGCGAGGATGCGGATGTGCGCATCGAGAGCTACAGCCAAATCGGGCCACAGGGGCACTTTACCCTGAGCCGCCAGGATAAGCCGTTGATGACGGTGACCCTGAATGCACCGGGCCGCCATAACGCCTTGAACGCGGCGGCGGCGGTTGCCGTGGCGACGGAAGAAGGCATTGCCGACGAAGCCATTCTGCGTGCGCTGGCCGGTTTCCAGGGCACGGGGCGTCGTTTCGATTTCCTGGGTGAGTTCCCGCTGGCGGCGGTGAATGAAAAACAGGGCAGCGCCATGTTGGTGGACGATTATGGCCACCACCCAACGGAAGTGGATGCCACTATCAAGGCCGCGCGTGCCGGTTGGCCAACCAAGCGGGTGGTGATGATCTTCCAGCCGCACCGTTATACGCGTACCCGCGATCTGTATGACGATTTCGCCAACGTGTTGTCGCAGGTTGATGTGTTGCTGATGCTGGATGTCTATCCGGCGGGCGAAGCTCCGATCCCTGGCGCTGATAGCCGCAGTCTGTGCCGTACCATCCGCAATCGCGGCAAACTGGATCCGATCCTGGTGTCCGATGCGGATACCGTGCCAACGCTGTTGGCGCAGCTGTTGCAAGGAGACGACCTGGTGCTGGTGCAAGGGGCCGGCAATGTCGGTAAAATCGCGCGCCGGCTGGCTGAACTAAAACTGCAACCCCAGATCAAAGAGGAGGATCATCATGGCTGATAAAGTCGCCGTATTGCTGGGTGGTACCTCCGCAGAACGTGAAGTTTCACTGCAATCTGGCGCGGCCGTGCTGGCCGGGTTGCGAGAGGCGGGCATTGATGCTCATGGCATCGACACCCGTGACTTCCCTGTCACCGAGCTGAAAGCGCAGGGGTTCACCAAAGTGTTCATCGCGCTGCACGGGCGGGGCGGTGAAGATGGTACATTGCAAGGCCTGCTGGAGTTTTTGCAGTTGCCTTATACCGGCAGCGGTGTGATGGCCTCGGCGCTGACCATGGATAAATGGCGCAGCAAAATGGTGTGGCAGTCGATGGGGCTGCCAGTGGCGCCTTACGTCGCGCTGAGCCGCCGCCAGTATCTGGGCGACGATCGGCAAAGCCAACTGGCTGCCATTGAAGCGCTGGGGTTGCCACTGATTGTGAAGCCAAGCCGCGAAGGCTCCAGCGTTGGCATGAGCAAAGTGACCGAACGCGCAGCCCTGGAAGGGGCACTGGAAGAGGCTTTCCGTCATGATGAGGATGTGCTGGTAGAGAAATGGCTCAGCGGCCCGGAATACACCGTGGCGATCCTGGGCGATAAGGTGCTGCCTTCCATCCGTATTCAGCCCGCTGGCGTGTTTTACGATTACCAGGCCAAATATATTTCCGACGATACGCAGTATTTTTGCCCGAGCGGCCTGGATGCACAGCAGGAAGCCGCTATGGCGGCGCTGGCACTGCGGGCTTACCGTGGGCTGGATTGCAGCGGCTGGGGGCGCGTTGATGTCATGCAAGACAGTGATGGCAGCTTCTACCTGCTGGAGGCGAATACCTCGCCGGGCATGACCAGCCACAGTCTGGTCCCGATGGCGGCCCGGCAGTCCGGATTAACTTTCTCGCAGTTGGTTGCGGGAATTCTGGCGTTGGCTGACTGAGATGTCGCAAGCGGCTCTGAATGCACGCGATCGCGAGGCGGATAACGGCCCACGCCGCAGCAATGGCACCCAACTGGCAGGGGTGATTTTCCTGCTGATGGTGCTAGGCACCATCCTGTGGTGCGGCTGGGTAGTGGTGGGTTGGATGCAAGATGCCAGCCGTCTGCCGCTCTCAAGGCTGGTATTGACCGGTGAACGCCATTTCACCACTAACGACGATGTTCGCCAGGCGATCTTGGCTTTGGGAGCACCGGGCACCTTTATGACGCAGGATGTGGACATCATCCAGCAGCAGATCGAGCGTCTGCCATGGGTCAAGCAGGCCAGCGTACGTAAACAGTGGCCGGATGAGCTGAAAATCCACCTGGTGGAGTATGTCCCGGTGGCGCATTGGAATGATTTGCACATGGTTGATGCCGAGGGCAAATCGTTCAACATTCCGGCGCAGCGTTTGGGCAATCAGACATTACCGATGCTCTATGGCCCGGAAGGCAGCGAACAGGATGTTCTGGAAGGTTACCGCGCGATGAACGACGTGCTGGCAGCCAGCAAGTATCAGCTAAAGATGGCGTCCATGACGGCCCGCCATTCGTGGCAGTTGGCTTTGGATAACGATGTTCGGCTGGAACTGGGACGTGACGATCGCATGGGTCGCCTGCAACGCTTCATCGGGCTTTATCCGGTGCTGTTGCAGCAGGCGCAGGTGGAAAACAAGCGCGTCAGCTATGTCGATTTACGCTATGACTCCGGTGCCTCAGTCGGCTGGGCTCCGGCGTTTATCGACCCGCAGGCAGCCGTAGGCGATCGGCCAAACAGTAATCAGCAACAGAATCAGGCACAGGCAAAACAACAATGATCAAGTCGACGGACAGAAAACTGGTAGTTGGACTGGAGATCGGTACCGCAAAAGTCTCCGCATTGGTGGGGGAAGTTTTGCCCGATGGCATGGTCAACATTATCGGGGTGGGCAGTTGCCCGTCTCGCGGTATGGATAAGGGTGGTGTTAACGATCTGGAATCGGTAGTCAAGTGCGTACAGCGTGCTATCGATCAGGCCGAACTGATGGCGGATTGTCAGATTTCTTCGGTTTACCTGGCCTTGTCGGGTAAGCATATCAGCTGCCAGAACGAGATCGGGATGGTGCCGATCTCCGAAGAGGAAGTGACGCAGGAAGACGTGGAGAACGTGGTGCATACCGCCAAGTCGGTACGTGTCCGTGACGAACACCGCATCCTGCACGTCATCCCTCAGGAATATGCCATCGACTATCAGGAAGGCATTAAAAACCCGGTTGGGTTATCCGGCGTGCGTATGCAGGCCAAGGTGCACCTGATCACCTGCCATAACGATATGGCCAAGAACATTGTCAAAGCAGTGGAACGTTGTGGTCTGAAAGTTGACCAACTGATTTTCGCCGGTCTGGCCGCCAGCTATGCGGTGCTGACCGAAGATGAGCGCGAGCTCGGCGTCTGTGTGGTAGATATCGGCGGGGGCACCATGGATATGGCGGTGTATACCGGCGGTGCTCTGCGCCACACCAAAGTGATCCCTTACGCCGGGAACGTGGTCACCAGCGATATCGCCTACGCCTTCGGCACGCCGCCGACCGACGCGGAAGCGATTAAAGTTCGACACGGTTGTGCACTTGGGTCGATTGTTAGCAAGGATGAAAGTGTTGAGGTTCCTAGCGTGGGGGGAAGGCCTCCTCGGAGTCTGCAAAGACAGACATTGGCTGAAGTGATTGAGCCGCGCTACACCGAACTGTTGAATCTGGTTAACGATGAAATATTGCAATTGCAGGAGCAACTGCGTCAGCAAGGGGTGAAGCATCATCTGGCAGCGGGTATTGTGCTGACCGGCGGTGCCGCCCAGATTGATGGCCTGGCAGCCTGTGCGCAACGGGTATTCCATACCCAGGTACGCATCGGCCAACCCTTGAACATCACGGGTCTGACGGATTACGCGCAAGAGCCTTACTATTCTACAGCGGTCGGGCTACTGCACTATGGAAAAGAGTCTCACCTGAGCGGTGAGGCAGAAGTAGAAAAACGCGCCTCGGTGGGCAATTGGTTTAAACGCATCAATAGCTGGCTGAGAAAAGAGTTTTAATGTTTAGACAAAGAGATCATGCTGAGTAATCTTTTTATGATCTCGCAGCGACAGGCACAAAACGGAGAGAAACTATGTTTGAACCAATGGAACTAACCAATGACGCGGTGATTAAAGTCATCGGCGTCGGCGGTGGCGGTGGCAACGCCGTTGAACACATGGTGCGCGAGCGCATCGAAGGTGTTGAATTCTTCGCCGTGAATACAGACGCTCAGGCGCTGCGTAAAACGGCAGTTGGCCAAACCATCCAGATTGGTAGCGGTATTACCAAAGGTCTGGGTGCAGGCGCGAACCCGGAAGTGGGTCG
>NZ_JBKJYW010000455.1:0-20902 GCF_046715635.1 Serratia sp. (in: enterobacteria) | reverse complement strand
GGCACCAAAGAATAGGTTTCGCAGCGCCCTTCAGCACCGCTGGCCAACAGCGTGGTGTAATCAAAGTCAAAACGCAGTTGGTTGGTCGCCCCCAGCTTCAGCGCCGGGATGTTGACCGACTTGTCGGAGTCGAGCAGCCCCTGAGCCAGCGGCAAGCGCAACAGTTGAGCCCCCTTCTCATTCTCCGGCACCAGAGCATAGGACTGCACAAACTGATTGTTCAGGCTGATGCTCAGGCGGGAACCATCCTCAATACGCGGCGAGGTGTAGCGGTATTTCAGCTGCATATCGATGCCGGTGCTGTGGATCAGGAACAGATCCGGCGGCAGATTCATCGACAGTGAAATCGGCCCAGGTTCGACGCCGTTAGTCTGCAACTGTTCGGCATATTGCTGCAGCTCGCTGAACTTCATCGCCCGATCGGTACGCACCCAGTTTGGCGCATCGTACGGCTGGCGGGCTGCCAACTGCTCAACCTTATCCACGCTCAGATTCTGGCCACGGAACAGAATATTGCCCTGCGCGATGCCCTTCACCGCCGTGATCAGGTCGTTATCATCACGACCCTGCACCAGCAGCAGCTTCACATAAGGGTTATCCGGGTGGCTGATCATCTCCACCGTCGGCCCGTTGACTGCCGGGTAATCCTTCAGGAAATCCGGGCGCTGTGAATTAGTGGCAAACACGATGGCGTGCTGGCTCGGCAAACGGTTAAACAGCGTCGGGAAGGACTGACCGCGCCACTGCGCCTGGGTGCCGAACCAAGAGGCCAGGATCCCCGCCGCCCGTTGTTGTTCCAGATCCGGCTGCCCGGCAAACACCATCGGCAACGTTAATGGCCGATTGTCGCGGCTGTCGAAGAAGGGTTCCGGGAAGTGAGAAAGCTCATTTTTCACCGGCAGCGTCTGGTAACGCAAACTCAGCGAGCTGGATTTGCTGACGTCCAGCCACAGCGTGCTGTTGGCCGGGTTCTCACAGATATTCTGGTAATGGCCGACAAACACCAGGCGAATGCGGTTAAAATCGGTGATATAGCGCGGATCTATCGGCAACTGGACGCGATTAGGCTTACCCAACTGCTCTTTGGTGATGGTGGTGACCCCCATCAACTCATCGTTGAGGTAGATCTTGACGTGTGACTCCACCGGGATCAGCGACGGTGAAGGGGAAAACTCCAGGTCCAGCAGTGCCTGTGAAACCACTTCGTCACTGCGCACACCAAACTCAATCTGCCCTTCTGGGCGGGTGCCACGCAGGATAAAGGTGCCCGGCGGTGGTGCCACCTCGGTAAACGGCAGTTTTACATCACGCACCGGCGCATCGGGCGCAAGCGGTGCCGCCACTCCCATAGGTACGGTGACCGGAGCTTCGGCCACGGTGTTCGCAGACGGGGTCGCACCAGCCGCTGGTGTGGGGGCCGTTTCCGCCTGAGACAAGGTACTGATGCCTAATGCCAACGCAGTAAACCAGTTTATTTTTCTCGTCATCGTATCATCATCAATGTTGGGGCCGGGTCGCAGGGCTTGCGAACGGGCAGTTACGATACATAGCCTATGCCACAGTCTCTGAGGCCGTAGGAGCGCGGTCTCTTCCTACGCCATGCGGAATAAATGACAGGATCCAGGTTGCCAGCGAGGTCAGGCCGACCAGGATCTTGCGCATCGTTGGCGGCGCATAGTCCGCCATGCGCAGGTAGCCATGAAAACCTAGCATCAGTACGTCCCGCAGGCTGTCCATCGGCCGGTCTTCCGGGAATCCGTCTTGCCACAGTGCCCAGGTATCAGCCCGGGCAAAGGTGCATTGAATAAACTCGATATGTTGGCGGGTCGAGAGTTCGACCATGCGGATCCCCACCGAGCGGCCATGGGCACGTGTCACCACGCAAGGGAAGCTGAATTCCTGCTGGCCGCGTTTCAGCAGCAGTGAAATCTGGTCATGTTCCTGTAATTGATCCGGCACACGCATTTCGATACCTACTCCACTGTCGGAGTAATCACGCAGCGTACAGGGAAACAGATGTCCGTCGGCTCGGGCTACCGCCGCCGGCATGGCGATCTCCACGCGATGTGACTGCCGAACCTGCCTGGCCTCCACCGCCACGGCCACCGCTCCACCGAGGATGGTCATGTTGTAGATCACCCAAATCAGGCTGATGACCACCGTCATCATCTCGTCCGTCGGGCCGTAGAAAAAGCGCCACACGCCAAATCCCAGACCGGCCAGGTTGAGTATCACCAGCAGGAGGTAAGGCCGGGTGATCACCCAATCGACGTGTTCTTGCGTGACCAGCCCGCCTTTAGCGGTGACGTTGAACTTGCCTTTATGCGGGTTAAACAAGGCTACGGTCGTTGGCCGAGCGATATACCAGGCCAGCACGGTTTCGTAGATCTCACTCCAGAAAGAGTGGCGGTATTTTCCCTGAATACGTGAGTTGGTCAGGCTGGCGTGGATCATATGGGGCAGCACATACAGCGCAATCGCCAACGCAGGAGCGAAGATGATGTAAGCATGCATCAACAAAAACGCCAGCGGCGCGGTCAGGAAGATCAGGCGCGGAATACCGGAAAGGAAGTGCAGCATGGCGTTGGCATAGCACAGGCGCTGGGCAAACTTCAGCCCTTTGCCGAGTAATGGGTTATCCAACCGGAAGATCTGCACCATGCCGCGCGCCCAACGAATACGCTGGCCGATATGGGCAGACAGGCTTTCCGTTGCCAGCCCGGCGGCCTGCGGAATACGGATATAGGCCGAAGTGTGGCCAAGGCGGTGCAGACGCAGCGAGGTATGGGCATCTTCAGTGACCGTTTCCACCGCGATACCGCCAATCTCATCTAACGCCGTCCGGCGCAGGATGGCGCAAGAACCGCAGAAGAAGGTGGCATCCCACATATCATTGCCGTCCTGCACCAGCCCATAGAACAAAGTGCCTTCGTTCGGCGTCTGGCGAAAACGCCCCAGGTTACGTTCAAACGGATCGGGCGAGAAGAAGTGGTGCGGCGTTTGCAACATCGCCAGCTTCTTGTCTTTAAAGAACCAGCCCATGGTCAACTGTAGGAAAGAGCGCGTAGGAACGTGATCGCAGTCGAAGATGGCAACAAAATCACCGCTAGCGTGCTTCAGCGCATTGTTGATATTGCCCGCTTTGGCGTGTTCATGAGTTGGCCGGGCGATGTAGTTCACCCCAACCTCTGCGGCAAAGGCTTTAAACTCTGGCCGGTTACCGTCGTCGAGAATATAGATATTGATTTTATCTTTCGGCCAGTCGATGCCCAATGCCGCATACACGGTGGGTTTCACCACGCCCAGATCTTCATTATAAGTGGGCACCATCAGATCGACGGTCGGCCAGGTGTTGCTGTCGGCAGGCATCGGCACCGGCTGGCGGTGCAACGGCCACACGGTCTGGAAGTAGCCCAGCACCAGCACTACCCAGGCGTAGGTTTCCGCCGCCAGCAACAGCAGGCCGCAGGTCAGGCTGAGCGGATCGTCCCAGTTCAGCGTTGAGGTATAGCGCCACCATAAATAACGGCAGGAAACGGTCAACGACAGCACAATCAGCATCAGGCCGGGTAACCGCCCCGGAATGCGGCGCACCACCATGGCAATGCACCACAACAGCAGCACAAAAATAAACTGGGCAGGCAGTTCGAAGGGCTGGGAAATACACAGCAAAGCCAGCAGTCCAGCCAATATGGCAGCAACGATAAACAGCACCCGGCGCACGCGGTGATTCATCCGGTTGAGGCGCTGTACCGTCTGCTCCTCCATACCGGCACTCTGCAAACGCTGCGGTAAACTCTGTAACCAGTTGGCATAGCGCAGTTGCAAACGGTGCCAACCGGCAAAGTAGGAACGCCCCATCGGAGCCGGGCCGCTGTGGGTCACCAGCAGCCAAAACCCCTGCAATAAATAGCGCAACGTGTCTGCCGGGCGTGGACGATGAGGGGAAATATGGGGGAACCAATAACTTTGGCCTGCCAGCACCTTTTGCCAGCCAGGGGATTCAAACCGCAGCAGCAGCCAGCCGATGGCCACCATCAGGGTCGTGAGGCCAGCGGTAAACGCCGGGGCCCCCGCGCGGCGATAAGCGCGATAGCGTTGTTGCACTGCCCGGTGAACAGGGGGCACCAGCAGCAGGTTCAATACCCTGCTCATACCTCGGCATCCTGCAGGTTGAGCAGACACCAGTTGGCCAGCGTCAGCACTTCGTCGGCCGCCAGGCTTTCCGGCCGATACTCTCCCAGCGGCTGCTTGACCGCCATCGCTTCCGCCAGCGCTTCATCACGATGGATCACCAGCGGCAACAGGCCTGCCAGCGTTTGCAGCCACAGCTGATGCAGATCTTGTTGCAATGGGCTGGCTGAGGAGTAGTGATTAATCAGCAGATGGCAACCCGTAGGCAGCGGTTGCTGATGCAGGCGTGCATGGCAGTTGGCATCGGGGCTAAGCAACAGGAAAACCTGGTCGGCCAGCGCCAGCTGCTGTTCAATCAGGGGATCGTCACCCGCCGGGATATCCAGCAGGATCCAGCGATGTTGCCCAGAGGCTCGCAGCTGCGCCAGAAAATCATGCCAACGTTGCGGGGGATCACTCTCTTGCTGCCGAACTTTTAGCTTTTCGGCAGCGCTTAGCCGGCCAAACGGCAGAAAATCGAGTTTTTTGCAGTAACGCATTGCCCCCTGCTGCCAACCGGTACCATCCAGCTCTGCACGAGCCCAGCCCCGGTTCAGTTCGAAGGGCATATTGAAGTGTAATCGCAGCAGGTTGTCCGGTGACAGGTCAATCGCCAGTACCGACTCGCCCAGTTGCTGTAGCGCCCAGGCTAACGCCGCGGTGATTGACGTGGTGCCAATACCGCCCCGAACCCCTTGCAATGCAATGACCGGCATGGCTCAAACACTCCCCGTCGTGTTGGCCAGCTCCGCCAACAACGGCCAGCGGACCATCATTTGTGCTAGCCGTTCCTGACGTGAAATATCGATGTAGCTTAACTTGGGCAACGAAAAAGCGTGGCTTAAGGCCTGCAGATCGTCCTGAAGTTCTACCGGTGCTTGCTCCCGAAGCTCCTTCAACGCATCATTATTCATCTTGCTGCCCTATAAAATAGGCTAATGTTAAATGACTATAGCAACGTTCGGAAAAAATTGGGCCAATAAGATGAATCTTAACGGATAATATCCCTCTCTTGGCTAGATTTGCTATGCTAACTCTGACGTTACGCTTTTAATGTGACCAGATCGGGTGGGTCTACACCACTTTCAACGAAAGTAGAATAAATCTATGGCGCACTCTTTTTCATTAGGTATCCGACGGATTTGGCAAGAATTGTCGGTTATGCAGTCCCCAGGCTTTTACTGGGTGAATATCGATCGCCAGAGCGATGCCAACCTGTTTTGCCGGCAGATCATCGCCGCCCAGGCAGAAAACACCCAACTGGCGCTGATTTGTAGCGGCAGTCAGGCAGACACATTATTGGCCACGCCACTTTCCCCTGCGATTAAAAAGTTTCCTTTATATAGCCTGCCAGAAAAAAAGGCGGCGCTGCTGCATCTGGCCGACGATCTGATGCGTGGGTTAAAACCCCGCAACCGCTTACTGATCCTGTTGGCCCACGCCAGCCTGTGGCAGACCTTTACCAGCGATGAATTGCGCCAATGGGCCGCTCAGCTTGGCCAATGGTTACAGCAGCAGCAGTGCACGTTAGTGATACTCAGCCACGGCAGCGGCGTTAATAAACTCAAAGGGCAGCTAGCCGCCGAACACCGTATTCTCAACGGCCTGGCCAGCCTGCAGGGGCAGCAAGGCAGCGCCCAGTATCTGGTGCACTGGTGGAGCACGGCAAACGGCATCAATGCCAATCAGCTGTTTACCCTGACCGAAGGCCCCGAAGGCTGGCAAGGGTTGGACGACAGCAACCAGCCCTCCCCTACACCGGAACGCAACGACGAGAGCCTATGCCTGGCTGAACAACGCATTCTGGAGGGGGCTCCTCCGCTCTCGGCCAGTTGGCAACTGTTTGAAAACAATACCAAGCTGATGCAGCGTGGCATGTTGACCATCGCCGCCACGCTGATCTTCGCCCTGTATCAAAGTGACGAAATTGACGAATTGGCCCATCAGATCCATAGCCTGCGCCGCAGCCGGGGTGACGGGCTGAAGATCGTGGTGCGCGAGATGAGCGCCAGCCTGCGCTACAGCGATGAACGCCTGCTGTTGGCCTGCGGTGCCAATCTGATCGTGCCCCACGTGGCACCGCTTTCCAATTTTTTGACCATGTTGGAAGGCATCCAGGGTCAACGGCTGTCGCGCCATGTCCCGGCGGACATCGATAACCTGCTCGCCGGGCTGCGGCCACTGCAGTTGAAAGGCTATCTGCCGCTGGAAGATTTCAGCCGGGCGGTCACATCGCTGATGGAAAATACCCTGTTACCGGAAGATGGCAAAGGGGTGATGGTCGCCCTGCGCCCCGCTCCAGGGTTAAGCGCCCGCCAGTCGATGACGCTGTGCCATCAGCGGCGTTTTGGTGACATCATGACCGTGGCGCAGGATCGGCTATTCCTGTTTCTTTCTACCTGCCGGATTAACGATCTGGATACCGCGCTAAGGTTCATCTTCCGCCTGCCGGTCAGCGAGGCGTTCATTAATCGGGTGGTGTGGCATCAGGATGTGGATATTATCGATAAAATCAGGCTATTGCGGCAGCATATCGAGTTTTCGCTACCCGCGACCAAGCTGCAACCGGCTACTGACAAAACCACCGCTGTAGAAACGAAACACCTGACCGAACGCCGGGAACCCATTCCCTTTACCCTGATGAGCTTAGGGCAGGAGGAGCAGCCATGAACGCTCTCGGCGATATCGTGCAACTGGTGATCCTGTGCGCAATAGTGTTTATCCCTATGGGATACCTGCTGCATCGCCGTTTCCCAAACTGGTACCGTTCCTGGCAGAATTTGTTGTTATCACCGCGCTATTTAAAGTCAGCAGGGCTATGGGTGCGCGAAGGTTCCACCTCTCAAATCAAGCGTAAAAAATAACCATGAGCGACGATAAAATAACGCAACCTGGCAATAACTTATGGCGTTACTGGCGCGGTCTTGGCGGCTGGAACTTCTATTTCCTGGCCAAGTTCGGCCTGCTGTGGTTCGGCTATCTGAACTTCCATGCGCTGCCCAACCTGGTGTTTATGGCGTTTCTGCTTATGCCGATCCCGTTGCCACGGCTGCACCGCTGGCGCCACCTGATCGCCATCCCTATCGGTATCGGTTTGTTCTACCACGACACCTGGCTGCCGGGGATTAACAGTATCCTTAGCCAAGGCTCACAGCTCACCGGTTTCAGCACGGATTACCTGCTGGAGCTGACCAACCGCTTTATCAACTGGCAGATGATTGGCGCTGGCTTCGTGCTGTTGATTGCCTATCTGTTCCTGTCCCAATGGATCCGCATCACGGTGTTTACCGTAGCGGTGTTGGTGTGGTTGAACGTGGTCAATGTTACTGGCCCGGCGGTGTCCATACAGCCCGCCACCAATACCACCACGGTGACGGATACCCCGTCAGCACCAGCCACGGCAGCGACACCAGGTGGCAATCTGCCTGCGGCCAATGGCCCACCGACCAATGCCAACCTCACGGCCTATCTGGAGCAGTTCTACCAGCAGGAAAAAGCCCGAGCAACCACCTTCCCGGCCGCCTTACCCGCCGATGCCCAGCCGTTTGACGTGCTGATCATCAACATCTGCTCGCTGGCCTGGGCCGATCTGGATGCCGTCAATCTGCGCAACCATCCGCTGTGGGCCAAGATGGACATCATGTTCACCAACTTCAACTCGGCCACCGCCTACAGCGGCCCAGCGGCTATCCGCCTGTTACGCGCCAGCTGCGGCCAGCCTTCGCATCACGACCTGTATCAGCCCGCCAATCAGCAGTGCTACCTGTTTGATAACCTGGCCAAGCTGGGCTTTAAACAACAGCTGATGCTGGATCACTCCGGCGTGTTCGGTAACTTCCTGAAAGAAGTGCGGGAGCAAGGTGATATGCAGGCTCCGCTGATGTCACAGGCCGGGATCGGCAATGAACTGGCCTCATTCGACGGTGAACCGATCTATAACGATCTGCAACTGCTCAACCGCTGGCTCGATCAGCAGAAACAGGGCGGCGATGCCCGCACCGCGACCTTCTTCAACCTGATCCCGCTGCATGACGGCAACCGTTTTGTTGGGGTTAACAAGAGCGCCGATTACCAGCCCCGGGCGCAGAAGTTGTTCGATCAGTTGAACACCTTCCTCGATGAGCTACAGAAATCCGGGCGCAAGGTAATGGTGGTGATCGTGCCGGAACACGGTGCGGCGCTAGCAGGCGACAAGATGCAGATGTCTGGCCTGCGGGATATCCCAAGCTTGAACATTACCCATACGCCGGTGGGTATAAAACTGGTTGGTATGCAGGCCCCGCATCAGGGCAGCGCGGTGGAGATTAAAACGCCGAGCAGCTATCTGGCGCTCTCCGAACTGGTTTCTCGTCTGGTGGATGGCAAGGTGTTCAGCGCACCAAGCGTCGATTGGCACGTGCTGACCCAGAACCTGCCGCAAACGGCGGTGATCTCTGAGAATGACAATGCCATCGTGATGCAGTATCAGGGTAAGGCGTATATTCGCCTTAACGGCGGCGACTGGGTGCCTTATCCTCAGTAACTCTGGTGGGGGAATTTTGCGGCTAGAGGCTGAAAACGCAGACATTCCCTCACCGGGCTAACACCGTCGAGAATCTGCTATAACCCCTGACACTACCAGGTGACTCTGTTAGATGGACTGGTCTGACATTCTAAATGGCAAATGAATATTGCATCAATGTAACTTATAAGTTACATTTACATCCACTTCAGGGAATGAGGGGGAAAGGATGTATCAATCTAAGTACTACCAGGATAAGAACGGGAGGCAACCATTCAATGAATGGCGGCAAAAACTCAAAAAGAAGGACCCGCGTGCCGTTTCCAAAGTAGATAACAGCGTTGACCGAGCGGAGTCTGGAAACTTCGGCGATCATAAGTTCGAACGGGACGGCGTATGGGAAATGCGTATTAATTATGGTCCTGGGTACCGTGTTTATTACTCGGTAGAAGCTGGCGAGATAATCCTGCTGTTGATCGGTGGTACTAAAAAATCCCAAGATGGTGATTTAGACAAGGCCGTCGGCTATTTACAGGACTACAAAGCGAGATCGAAAAATGACTGCGACTAACAAAACAGAGACAGCCTCAATGGCGGTCGCTCAGGAATTCCCGCCAGCTGTAGAACGTGAAGCACAGCTCATAGCGGAGTTGCGCGCCGATCCTGCCTACGCAGAAATCTATTTACAAACTGCGTTAGAAGACATCTATGAAGAAGGCGGCGTACCTGCATTTCTTACCGCACTACGCCGGGTTATTGAAGCCCGTGGTGGCGTTGGCGAAATCTCTAAACGCTCAGGCCTTGCCCGCCAAAACATTTACCGGGCGTTGTCTGCTGAAGGTAATCCGACTATCAAAACACTGACCGAAATTACCCGTGCTGCCGGTGTGCGCTTAACACCACTTCGCGCCTAGTAAGTTTCTGAACCGCACTCATAAAAAACGCCGGTATCGCTACCGGCGTCTGATTGTAGATAAAGTGGCAATGTTGCTGAGGTAACCGGGCACAGCATGCAGAGTATCTACGTTGCGAGCCCGGTTAGTAGCCTCAAGACCCGGCAGCTTCGTCCTGGTCAACGGCAAAGCAGGCCACCATCTGGTCGCCATACTGCTTGAGCTGCGGTTGCAGCTGGGTGCAGGTGCCAAAGGCACGGCGGCAGCGGGCGTTGAACGCACAACCCGGCGGTGGGTTCATCGGGCTTGGCAGTTCACCGGTCAGCTTGATGCGCTCCCGGCGCATATCCGGGTTCAGGCGCGGTGTAGCGGACAGCAGTGCCTGAGTGTACGGATGGCGCGGATTGTTGAAAATGGCGTCTTTACTGCCCTTCTCCACGCAACGGCCCAGGTACATCACCATCACTTCATCGGCAATGTGCTCCACCACCGACAGGTCGTGGGAGATGAACACGTAAGACAACCCCAGATCCTGTTGCAGATCCATCATCAGGTTCAGCACCTGCGCACGCACTGACACGTCCAGCGCAGAGACCGGTTCATCGGCAATCACCACGTCCGGGTTAAGCATCAGCCCGCGCGCAATGGCGATACGTTGCCGCTGGCCGCCGGAGAACATATGCGGGTAACGGTCGTAATGTTCGGTTTTCAGGCCGACCTTCGCCATCATCTCCAACGCTTTCTCACGCCGTTCGGCGCGGCTCAGCGAAGTGTTGATCTGCAGCGGCTCCTCGAGGATCTGCCCTACCTTCTTACGAGGGTTAAGCGATCCGTAAGGATTCTGGAACACGATCTGGATCTTCTGACGGCGCAGCTTCTCTGCCGTAACGTCCGGCTTAAGCAGGTCTTGCCCCTGATAGTACAGTTCACCACCGGTAGGCACTTCGATCATGGTCAGCAGGCGGCCCAGCGTGGATTTGCCACAGCCAGACTCCCCGACCACCGCCAGGGTTTTACCGCGTTCAAGGGTAAAGGAAACCCCGTCGAGCGCTTTCACCAGCCGTTCCGGGGCAAACATCCCCTTCTTGACGGGGTAGTGTTTTTTCAGGTCAATGGCCTGCAATAAAGGGTGGTTCTGGCTCATACGGTCGGCCTCCCCGCATCATCCAGCGGTGTGTGACATTTAACCTGACGGCCGGGAATGCTGCGCAGTTCCGGCTCTTCTTCACGGCAGTGTTGGGTAGCATACGGGCAACGCGGGTTCAGCAAGCAGCCTTCTGGCCGATCGTACTTGCCCGGCACCACGCCAGGCAGCGAGGCCAAACGCGCCTTGTCGGTAGCAAACTCCGGCAACGCACGCAGCAGCGCCTGGGTGTACGGGTGGCGCGGCGAACGGAAAATTTCTACCGCCTTGCCGGATTCCACTACCTGCCCGGCATACATCACGATGATGTGGTGTGCCGCTTCCGCCACCAACGCCAGATCGTGGGTGATCAGCAGCAACGCCATGTTTTCGCGCTGTTGCAACTCGAGCAGCAGCTCAATGATCTGGGCCTGAATGGTCACGTCGAGCGCGGTCGTCGGTTCATCCGCAATCAGCAGCTTGGGCCGGCAGGCGATCGCCATGGCGATCATCACACGCTGGCTCATCCCGCCGGAAAGCTGATGAGGGTAAACGTCCAGCCGCGAGGCCGGATCGGGAATGCCTACCTGATTGAGCAGATCGATAGCACGTTGGCGACGAGTGCGGCGGTTACCGCCCTGATGCACCTTCAGCGCTTCCATAATCTGGAAACCCACGGTATAGCACGGGTTCAGGCTGGTCATCGGGTCCTGGAAAATCATCGCCACTTCGGAGCCCACCAGTTGGCGGCGCTCTTTTTCCGAGATTTTCCGCAGGTCCTGGCCGTTGAACTCCAGCTTGTCGGCCATCACCTTGCCAGGGAAATCGATCAACCCCATGATCGCCAGCGAACTGACGGATTTACCGGAGCCGGATTCACCGACGATGCCAACCACCTGCCCCTGTTCTACGCTGTAGCTGATTCGGTCTACCGCGCGGAACGGCGCACCTTCGTCACCGAAGTGCACCGAAAGCTTGTCTACATTTAATAACGCCATTCTCTCTTCCTCTGTTACTGCTTGAGTTTGGGGTCGAGAGCATCACGCAAGCCGTCCCCCATCAGGTTAAAGGCCAAAACCGTCAGCAGAATGGCCACCCCTGGGAAGGTCACAACCCACCAGGCACTTTGCGCGAACTGCAGTACGTCGGAGAGCATGGTGCCCCACTCCGGCGTTGGCGGTTGCGCACCCATACCCAGGAAGCCGAGAGCGGCCATATCCAGAATGGCGTTCGAGAAACCGAGAGAAGCCTGCACGATCAGCGGTGCCAGGCAGTTTGGCAGGATATTGACGAACATCTGACGCACCGCCCCAGCCCCCGCCACGCGGGAAGCCGTCACGTAATCGCGGTTCACTTCCACCAGCACCGCAGCGCGGGTCAAGCGGACGTAGTGCGGCAAAGCAACGAAAGTCAGCGCCAGCGAGGCGTTAACGATCGAGGGCCCAAACACCGCCACCAGCACCAACGCCAACAGCAGGCTTGGCAGTGCCAGCATGATATCGACCACGCGCATGATGATGGCATCTACTACACCACCGAAATAACCGGCCAACAGGCCGAATACCACGCCCATCACCAGCGAAAGTACCACCACCAGGCAGCCGACCAACAGCGAGAGCCTGGCACCGTACATCAGGCGCGACAGCACATCGCGGCCCACGTCATCGGTACCCAGCAGATAGTGCCAACTGCCGCCTTCTTGCCAGACCGGTGGCCGCAGCAAGGCATCACGGAACTGTTCGGCAGGCGCATGTGGAGCCAGGAACCCGGCACCCACGGCGACCACCAGCATGATAACGATATAAACCAGGCCAACGACGGCCCCTTTGTTGCGCTTGAAATAGTGCCAAAACTCCTGGAACGGGGTCATTGGCTTCGGCGCACCTTTCACTACAGACTCGGTAATTTGAGACATCAGAGCGCCCCTTATTTCTTGTGGCGAATACGCGGGTTGACCACGCCGTAGAGCACGTCTACCAGCAGGTTAACCAGAATAATCATACAGGCGACCAGCAATACGCCGCCCTGAACAACCGGATAATCACGGCGTTGCAACGCATCCATCAGCCACCGGCCCAGACCCGGCCAGGAGAAGATGGTTTCGGTCAGGATCGCCCCGGCCAGCATGGTGCCAACCTGTAGGCCGATCACCGTCACCACCGGCAGCAAGGCGTTACGCAATGCGTGCACCACGATCACCCGCATACGGCTCACACCCTTGGCGCGCGCGGTACGGATATAGTCTTCACCCAGCACTTCCAGCATGGAGGAACGGGTCATACGCACGATAACCGCCAGCGGGATGGTACCCAACACGATAGCGGGCAGGATCATATGCATCACGGCGTCGATGAACTCACCCGGCTCACCCCAGATCAGGGTGTCGATCAGCATAAAGCCGGTCAGCGGCAGGCTGTCATCCAGGAATACCGTATCGCTTATTCGCCCCGATACGGGCGTGAGGTTGAGCTGTACCGAAACCAGCATGATCAGCATCATGCCCCACCAAAAGATCGGCATGGAATAACCGGTCAGGGAGATACCTACGGCGGTATGGTCAAACACCGAACCCCGCTTGACGGCCGCCAGCACCCCTACCGGGATACCGACAATCACCGCGAAGAGCATCGCGCACAGGCCCAGTTCCAGGGTGGCCTTAAAGCGCGGCACAAACTCTTCCCACACGGAGATACGGCTCTTGAGGGACGTCCCCAAATCGCCATGCAGCACGTTGGTGACGTAAGTGAAGTATTGTTGATAGAGCGGTTTATCCAGCCCCATCTCTGCCATGAGTTGTGCATGGCGCTCTGCGGAGATCCCGCGTTCCCCGGCCATAATGGTCACCGGATCGCCGGGGATCATATGGACGAATGCAAAAGTCAGCAACGTTATGCCGATAAACGTTGGGATAACTAACCCCAAACGTCGGAGTATGAACTGCAACATATCCCGAACTCTCTGTATAAAGTGCCCGGCAGCTCATCGTCCGCCAGGCTTATTAAAACTCACACGCTTCACGACATTCTTCTGGAGACGGGAATGCAGGGGCGCAACGTATTGCGCCCCTGCAGATTAAGTATCCCAGTCCTTCAACCAGCCTTGGTAGGCTTAGTCCAGAGAAACGTTCTCAAAGTGATGCTTACCAAGCGGATCGACCACATAGCCTTTCACTTCTTTACGCACTGGCTCGTAAACGGTGGAGTGGGCAACAATCAGTGCCGGAGCCTGATCGTGCATCACTACCTGAGCCTGCTTGTAGAGTTCTACGCGTTTGTCGTGGTTCGCTTCAGAACGGGCCGGTTGGATCAGATCTTCAAACGGCTTGTAGCACCAACGGGAATAGTTGGAACCATCTTTCGCGGCCGCACAGCTGAACAGCGTGGCGAAGAAGTTGTCTGGATCCCCATTGTCACCGGTCCAGCCCATCATCACCGTCTGATGCTCACCGTCTTTGGCACGCTTGAGGTACTCGCCCCACTCGTAGGTGACGATCTTGGCATTGACGCCAATCTTCGCCCAGTCGGACTGGATCATCTCAGCCATACGACGTGCGTTCGGGTTGTACGGACGTTGTACCGGCATGGCCCACAGATCGATGGAGAAGCCATCTGGCATGCCTGCTTCTTTCAGCAGTTCTTTGGCCTTGACCGGATCGTAAGCGTAGTCTTTGACCTCGTCGTTATAGCCCCACATGGTTGGTGGGATCAGGTTCTTGGCAGGTTGACCCGCCCCCTGATACACCGCATCCACGATAGCCTGCTTGTTCACCGCCATGGTCAGTGCCTGACGCACCTTCACGTTATCCAGCGGCTTCTTCTCGGTGTTGAACGATAGGTAGCCAACGTTCAGGCCAGGCTGTTCCATCAGGTTGATGGTTTTGTCCTGCTTCATACGAGCGATGTCTGCCGGGTTCGGGTACGGCATGACCTGGCACTCGTTTTTCTGCAGTTTAGCGTAACGCACAGAGGCGTCTGGCGTGATGGAGAACACCAGGCGATCGATCTTCGGCTTGGTACCCCAGAAGCCGTCAAAGGCCTTGTAGAGGATTTTGGAGTCTTTCTGGTACTGCAGCAGTTGGAACGGCCCGGTACCCACTGGGTTCAGGTCCACCTTCTCTGGCGTACCGGCTTTCATCATCTTGTCGGCATATTCTGCAGACAGGATGGAAGCGAAGTCCATGCCCAGGTCAGCCAGGAATGGCGCTTCTGGACGGGTCAGCGTAAAGCGAACGGTGTTGTCGTCCACTTTCTCGACTTTGCTGATCAGATCCTGCATGCCCATACCCTGGAAGTATTCATAGCTGCCGCCAGAAACCTTGTGGTAAGGGTGGTTTGCATCGAGCTGACGCATGAAGGAGTACACCACGTCGTCGGCATTGAAATCACGGGTAGGTTTGAAATCTTTGCTGTCCTGCCACTTCACGCCTTTGCGCAGGTGGAAGGTATAGGTTTTACCGTCTTCGCTGACGTCCCACTTCTCTGCCAGGCCGGGTTCCAGTTCGGTGGTGCCCAGTTTGAACTCAACCAGACGGTTATAGATGGGTACTGAGCTGGCATCATAGGTGGTGCCGGAGGTGAACAACTGCGGGTTGAACCCTTCAGGAGAACCTTCAGAACAGTAAACCAGCGTCTTTGCCTGCACGCTGGCCGCAACGGTCAGCGCAATCAGGCCGATACCGAATTTCAGAATCCCTGATTTGCCCAAGGAACTTGTCATCGCTAGTGCTCCGTATGTGATGTGGTGTGTGTGTATTACCGCCAGAGCCTAATATTTTTTGTTACGCGGCCTGTGCGGTCAGTGCCCGAAGGCAGGAGGAATAAAAGCGCGAGAATGCCGGATGGAACGCATCACAGCAGGGCATGCGAGCGTGTGGAATTCACTCATGCGCCTCTCGCTCTTATCCCTGAGGGTACCAAATTGCCAACTGTTTAGGGTGCCGTCAATATAACCAGTAGGGATTTACATAGACTGTGAGAAACAGCAAGCAAACATAAAAAAAACCTTTCGGCAACATTTACAGCATTAAAACTTGTGCTATGCGATCAATCTTAGCGTCATGAACCGGCTATCTGGTTCTATCCAGCATTAACCTCCAATAAAAAACCAAAAAAGATTATTGCTGAATGATGAATATCTGAGCGGTTATTTTTGTGATCCCGGTAAAAGACAGGAGGAAATGCTGGGGCACACCCCGAAAGAGGGAGCTGGATTGAGGGGTTGTACGCGGGGGATTTCTCACCATTTCGCTGGGTTGCTCCCAATTAGATGGAGTATGCCCCTTCGGCCTGGAAGGCTTTTGCGAAACGGTTCCCAGATGTTCATTAACTGCCTTTCATAAGCACCAAATGACATTCAAATTTGGGCCATAAAGTGAAAGCAAATGGCCTGTCAGGTTGTCTTGATGTCGTCATTGACATCAACCAGGATCTGATGGTGGCGTGAACATCAACAAGGAACGTAATATGCCTGCAACTCTGATGATGAAACGGCGTATTTGGCTTGATGCCGACAGTCTGTTGAGTTTGGTGGTATGGCAAGTGCAGCCATCCGTAAAAGGGAGTGACCATAGCGACAAGTACCGTCTGGCCTATGTGGTGAAGGGTGAGTGCCTGCTGCGATATGACAATGAAGCAGGCAAAGGTGACCATAAGCCTTTAGGCTCAACGCAAGCGGCTATCAAATTCATCAACGTAAATAGTCTGGTCGATAGTTTTATCGCTGAAGTCGACCTGCTCAGGAGGAAGCCATGCGCACCTTAATCATCAATATCACGCCGCCACAGCAAGCTATCTGCGCCCTTAAGCAGGATTTTGCAAAGGCGCGGAGTGGCACAGATATGGGCAGCACGCTGACCTTTCCAGATATTGAAACGCTGACCTATGTTCTGCTAAATGCTAATCGGCTGGGGATTATTCACTGCATGACCGGGGCCGCGCCCATGTCTATCCGTGAACTATCCCGCCGACTGAACCGCGACTTTAAAGCCGTACATACCGATGTGCAGGCGTTACTAAATGCAGAAGTACTGGAGAAAGCAGGATCGAAAATTGTATTTAACTACGATGAGATACATTTCGATTTTGTCATTGGTAAAGCGGCATAGGTAACCGACATACAACAAGGTTTTACGGCAAGGGAGGAATTACATCGGATTTTGCCAAATTAACCTTCCACTATATTTTCTCATCACTGGCCCCCACTTTTTTGCGAGTTGACCCGCAACCATCAAAAGAGCCCCCTTGCCAGACTCTACTTCCCCTCACACTCTTGATGCCTAGCTAGAGGTAGACATTATTTGCCATGCGGGCAGGTGTTGTCATCGTTGACAACACCTGGGCGTGTTGTTATTTTGAACAACAGGAGGGAGATGGAATTGCCTTCTCAACTCATCTTTCAGGACAGGATCGCGCTGACGGACACCGAGTTTGTACAAATGGTTATTTGGTTTGTCGAACCCGCAGTCAGAGCCAGTGCTCATCACTATAAGTACCGATTCGCCTATGTGAAAGACGGCATCTGCCGCTTACGCTATGACAACGAGGCAGGCAAAGGCGATCATAAACATTTGGATGAAAAACAACAGCCAATCAATTTCACCAGCCCAAAAGCGCTGATACGCAGTTTCTTCGATGAGGTTGCACAGCTAAGAGGAGACGAAAGATGAATACAGTCACCATCCGAGTCGCTTCTCTCGAGGAAGCGCAACGCTGTATGGAAGCCGCTCTAGAGGGCAACGAACGGCACCAAGGGAATTACATTACCTTTTTGGATTGGGATTCGTTATGGAAGACGCTCTCGCCCAAAAAAATGCATATTTTGCACAGCATGACCGGGGCCGGGGAGCTTTCAATCAGGGAAGTTGCTCGCCGCGTTGAGCGGGATGTGAAAGCCGTGCATACGGATCTTCAGGCGTTATTGGCTTGCGGCATCGTTGATAAGGGCACCGCTGGGGTGATATTCCCCTACGACCAAATCCATTTCGATTTTGTCATTGGCAAGGCAGCCTAAAAAAACAAAACTCCTGACAAATCTCCCCCGGCTCACCATTTAGGGGCGCTGCATGCTGCGCCCGCTCTCATCCTCATAAACTCCAGACGTAAAAAAACCTGCTTAAAAAAGCAGGTTTTTTTGAAATTGGTCGGCGTGAGAGGATTCACTCGTATCGTCCATGATACTCGCCCCTTCGGGGTATCGCTGGCGCGATATGCAAATCTGTTCCCGACAGATTTGTCGACCTCCGCGGAGGTTGCTCATCCTCATAAACTCCAGACGTAAAAAAGCCCGCTTAAAAAAGCGGGCTTTCTTGAATGTGGTCGGCGAGAGAGGATTCGAACCTCCGACCCACTGGTCCCAAACCAGTTGCGCTACCAAGCTGCGCTACTCGCCGATGCGGGGCGCATCTTACTTCCGAGCCGTATACGCGTCAATCTCTTTTTCTTCGCCGCATACCAAGTGGCGCTAAAAACACCAGAAAGGCCAGTATCTGAGCGGATACGGCCTTTCTGACTCGGCTTACAACTCCTTGGCGTCCGCTTTGCTCTGCGAAAGGCGACACCAGTTATTACTCTCGACAATACCACCGTCTGGCGAGGTGTAACCCAGGCAGCCGAGAATAGAGTCAAACAGTTCTACGTGGCGGTGCGGTTCGCCCACACGCTGTTGAGCCTGTAACTGCTCAAATGCACTCAGATGCTGCGGATCTTCGAGGAATTTATCGGAAGCCCAGACGATCATCGGCACACGGAACTGCTCCGGCGGAGCCATCTCACGCGGCGTACCATGCAGATGCGAGTTCTCACCTATGGATTCGCCATGATCGGCCGCGTAAAACACGATAGCCTTCTTATCGCGTACCTGATCGATCACGCTGTCGATAAAGGTATCGGTGTACAGCACCGAGTTGTCATAAGCGTTAATCAAACGCTCCTTGGAACAGAACTCATCAACGCCCATGCATTCTGGCTGATAACGAGCAAAGCTGCGTGGATAGCGCTGCGAATAGAGGTAATGCGATCCTTTGGTATGCAGGATCACCAGATGTTTGCCGTTCGGATAGCGGGCCAGCGACTCTTTCATCTCATCCACCAACAGCATATCGTCCACCGATTTGCCGTCGTTACGCTTCTCTGAGGCGATCATTTCACGGAATGAGTAGTTATCCACATCGGTATTATTGTAGAACCACACCTCGCTCTGCATTGCGAACAACTCAGAGGTGAAGCCCAACTCTTTCAGTACGGCGAAGATATTCTGCTCTTTCAGGGTTCGCTGCGGGTTATCCGAGGTGCCATGCTCGCGCACGAACATACAACGTAACGAAAGCTTGGTAGAGGTGTCACAAGATTCCCCACGGAATGCCACCAGGTTTTTCTCCTGCGACAGCTTAGGCGTGGTATCACGCTCATAGCCCAGGATACCCATATGATCCCAGCGGGTGGTTTCACCGATGATAAACACCACGTAAGTGTCATCGATGCCTTCTGGGGCAACATAGGTAAAGTTCTTGCTCGGGTCGAACATGTTGGCTGCATCCGAGCTTTCATCATAACGGGTGTAGGCAAACAGCCCCAGCGCCGAGAGCCAGTTGGAAGGCAGATATGAGTGTGCAACCACGCCACCGTAACTTGGCAGATCGATATTGGTGATCTTTTCCTGGGCGCTTTGCTCTTTATCCAGGGTACGCAACGGCAGCCACACCAGTGCCACCACCGCCAACATGATCAGCAGTGGCTTAATCCGCTGCCCTGGCGTTTTTATTTGTTCGATCAGGGTGTCACGCAGGTTATTGCTCCAGATGCACAGCAGCGGCAAAGCACTGACCACAATCATCCACAGCACAAAATTCAGCCCAATCACCTCTTTGGAAAGATCGATATCGGTAGTCATTACCGAAACGATAATCCCATAGCCAATCACCACGTTGAAGAACGTCATGTAGTAACTGGCAGCAACGGAGATCAGTACCAGCAAAGAGGCAACGATGCGGTAGAACAGCCGGCCCCCCAGGGATACCAACCGCATGATAAAGAAGGTGAACAGGACAATGGCGATGACTTCCGTCAGCGCAGAAACAACCTTGATCCCCTGAATGCCGTGTGCAAAGGAATCAAAGCGACGATAGAAAACGGAAAGGTTTAAAAAGATGCCGATATAGATCGCTAACAATAACGATAAATTCTGCTGTGATAGCGATTTAACTCTGTTCATGTAACGCAGTGGCTCCGAGCTTCAAGTTCTGAAAACCATCAGACAGTCGATCTGCCCTCAGGTTCAGCCGATGGGCAATAAGCACTATTCTGCCGAACAGAATCAAGAAAAATCGTACCAAACAGGCACTTTTTGCCACTTTTGTGCTGAGGTTTACGCAGGCGGGGCCAGCGAATGGAGGAGCATTACCTCCCCCACTTTCACCGGTTTTTGGCAGGAAACATTATTTAATGTTAAGAGTTACATCGATATTGCCGCGCGTGGCATTGGAATAGGGGCAGACCACATGGGCTTTCTTCACCAAATCTTCCGCAACGCTACGCTCAACGCCCGGCAGGCTGATATCCAGCTGAACCTCAATGCCAAAACCGTTGGGGATCTCACCGATACCGACGGTGCCCTCGATGGAGGCTTCAGCAGGGATTTTCACTTTTTCTTTCGCGGCGACAGACTTCAGTGCCCCCAGGAAGCAGGCAGAATAACCTGCGGCAAACAGTTGTTCTGGGTTGGAGACTTCCCCCCCTGCCCCGCCCATCTCTTTCGGTACACCTAATTTCACATCCAACACGCCGTCGGATGAGGTTGCACGACCATCACGGCCACCGGTTGCCTTGGCATGGGCACGGTAAAGCACTTTCTGAATAGACATAGCACGTTCCTTTTCGGGTTGGTGATGAGTATTAATGCACTCGACTCAGTGTAGGCCACATTGAACAGTCGCCTTTGCGGTATGGTGCTCAAACTCGCACAACTTGCTTTTAAGCGCGGTATGTTACATTTTTACCTATATATGCCACTGAGAAACCGAAAAGATGACTGACACATTGGCCGAACGTGCCCGCCGCTATGCCACCAAGGCACATGGGGCGATCGACCAACGCCGCAAATACACTAACGACCCGTATATTGTGCATCCACAGGCAGTGATGGAGATTGTCAGCAGCGTGCCGCACAGCGAAGAGATGCTGGCTGCGGCCTGGTTGCATGACACCGTAGAAGATACCC
>NZ_JBKJYW010000454.1:0-8965 GCF_046715635.1 Serratia sp. (in: enterobacteria) | reverse complement strand
CGATCTGGTGCTGGATAATATTATCTATTGCCCGGAGCGCCTGCGGTTGAATGCCCAGTGGGAAAGCCTGCTGCCGCCGTTTGATACCTCCAGCGAGCGCTACTGGCGGCTCTCTACCCAAGGCATGACGCAGGCCCGGCCGATTATCGCCCAGCTTTCACAGGAGAGCCGTAAAACCGATTCGTTATCGATCCAGTTGACTGAAGCCTTGCTGTTGCAGTTGGCGATCGTGCTCAAACGCTATCGCTATGCGGTGGACTGCGTACATATGTTGCCGGACGGGGAACAGCTGGACTTGTTGATGGCAGCGTTGCAAAGCGGCATCGATGGCGACTTTGATCTGCCCGCATTCTGCCAACGGCATCAACTGACCGAACGGGCGCTGAAGCTGTTGTTCCGCCAGCAAACCGGTATGACTATCAATCACTATCTGCGCCAGCTCCGTTTATGCCAGGCCAAGCGTCTGCTACGCCGTAGCGAATACCGCATCAGCGATATTGCCGCCCGATGCGGATTTGAGGACAGTAACTACTTTTCAGTGGTGTTCACACGCGAGGCCGGAATGACCCCGCGCGAGTATCGCCAGCGGTTTATTGGCTAGCTCGTCCTCAGGCTGCCATGCCAAGGCCAACAATGTTGGCCGCCAGGATGATCACCAGACAACCGAGGGACAGTACCGCCACCGGCTTTCTGGTCCCGCATTTCCACTCTTTCAGCAGCAGCCCGACGATACCACCGCACAGTACGTAGAAGCTCATGTGCAGCATCCAGCTCATGTAGTCGTATTGTGCCGGGATCTTGGCGTGGCCCCAGGCGTAGAAGAAGAATTGCAGATACCACATCAGACCGCCCAGCATTGAGAGCAGTACGTTGGCGAGCAGCAGTTTTTTCGGCAGTGAGAAATCGGCTTTCACCGAGATATTCTTCAGGGTAGCCAGGCGGATCAGGCAGTAGCCCAGGTTGATCAGCGCACCGCCGCCCATAATCACCACATAGCTCGGCAGGGCAACGTACAATGGATCGATGCCCAGTGCTCCGGCGGCTTCATGCATCGGTTTGGCCGCGTCCATGGCGAAGGACATGCCAGCGGAGAAAATGCCGCACATCACCGCCAACGTCAGCCCTTTCTTGAGGTTGAACTCCTCGGCGCGGATGCCCATGGCTCGCTCTTTCAGCAGGCCCGCATAGCTGACGATCACCACGCCGACCAGCGCCACAAACACCCCAACCAGCGACAGGCGGCCACCGGCAGTGCCGAACAGTAGTTCAAAGCGGCCCTGCAACAGCGGTGTCATCAGTGTGCCAATGATCAACGTGATGCCGATGGCGATACCAATCCCCATCGACATGCCGAGATAGCGCATGGTCAGGCCATAGTTGATATTACCGATCCCCCACATGGCACCAAACAGGAACACCGGTAGCAGGGTGGCGGCGCTGAATGAGCCGTAATACTGCCAAAAATCGGGCAGTAGCATATAGCTGATGGCCCAAGGCAGGATCAGCCAGGAAACGAAGCCGCCGATCGACCACATGGTTTCCCAAGACCAGTTTTTGACCTGTTTGAATGGCGCGTAGAAGCAGGCCGCGCTGGCCGCTCCGACCAGGTGCCAGAGTATCCCTAGCAGAATGGCGTTGTTCATCTTGTTATCCTTGTTGTTGTTGGCGTGGTGACGTAGAACGCAGAGACCACGGATGAACAGGGAGTCTAAAGAGACGCCAGGGAAGGAACCTTCGATTGGCTGCCGGAGGAAGGGGGAGCATGGCAAAATTCAGCGGGTGCGGGTGTTGACGATCACAAATTTGGCAGGGCGGCGATCGGGCGATGTCTGGCTGGCAGGCGATCGCCCAATGTGGGTTATTCTTTGAGCTGCGCGCCCGCATAACCCAGTTGACGCCAGGCTTCATAAACCACCACCGAGACGGCGTTGGACAGGTTCATGCTGCGGCTTTGGGCCTGCATAGGAATACGGATCTTCTGCTGTGCGGGCAACGCGTCCAGAATGCTGGCAGGCAGGCCACGGGTTTCCGGGCCAAACAGCAGATAGTCCCCAGCCTGATAGCTGACTGCGCTGTGTGCTGGTGTGCCTTTGGTGGTGAGGGCAAACAGCCGTTGTGGATTTTCGCTGGCGAGGAAGGCGGCATAGTCGGCATGGCGCTTGATGCAGGCAAATTCATGATAATCCAACCCGGCACGGCGCAGGCGTTTGTCATCCCACGGGAAGCCCATAGGTTCGATCAGATGCAGTTGGAAACCGGTGTTGGCGCACAGGCGAATGATGTTGCCGGTGTTCGGTGGAATTTCAGGTTCAAATAAAACGATATTCAGCATGTAAAAAGCCCCTCATGACGAGGGGCGCAGAATAGCAAAATCTTTGGGTGCTGGCGATTAACGCTGATGCAGCGGTAACCACAACACTAAACGCAGGCCACCCAGCGGGCTGTCTTCCGCTTTCACCCAGCCGCGATGCTGATTGACGGCGGACTCAACGATGGCCAAACCCAGCCCGGTGCCGCCGGATTGGCGATCGCGAGCTTCATCGGTGCGATAGAACGGCCGGAAAATCTGTTCCCGATCTTCCGGGCTGACGCCTGGGCCGTCATCATCCACCACGATGGTGATCCCCTGATTATCGGCGCTGAATGCCACCGCAATGCGCGTATTGGAGTAACGCAGGGCATTACGCACAATATTCTCCAGTGCGCTGTCCAGGGCGCCTGCGTTGCCGTAAATCGTCCATGGGCCAGGAGGGGAGGTGACCTCCAGCTGTTTGCCCATCTGTTCGGCTTCGAAACTGGCGTTGTCCAGCACGTCGGCCCACAGATCGTTGGTTTTCAGCAGTTCGCGCACCAGCTCGCTTTTCTGTTGGCCACGGGATAGCAACAGCAGATCGTTAATCATCGAATCCAGCCGTTGGGCTTCGGTTTCGATACGCGCCAGTTCATGGCCTTCACCGTGGCGGCGGCGCATCAGAGCGGTCGCTAACTGCAGGCGTGTCAACGGGGTGCGTAATTCGTGGGAGATATCGGAGATCAGCCGTTGCTGAGCCGTCATCATCCTTTCGAGCGCGCTGATCATCTGGTTGAAACTGGCCCCGGTGGCGAGGAATTCCTGCGGGCCAGCCTCCAGTTCAGGGTGTTGCTTAAGGTTGCCACGTGCTACGTCATCAGCGGCGTTTTTTAACTTACGTGCCGGTTTGGCCAAGCTCCAGGCCAGCCACAGCAACAGCGGGGCGCTGATCAGCATGGTGACGATCAGCAGCAGCAGCGGGCGGTCGAACATCAGGTTGATAAAATCGGACTGCGAGCTGTTGGCTGGACGGATCAGGTACAACTGATAGTTGTCTTCACCATCACGCACCGAGAACGGGCCAACCAGCTCTACGCGGCCATATTTTTTCTTTTGCGGTTGATCGGAGTTGTCCGACTGGCCGATAAAGTTGCGCACAATCTGCATTTCGTTGCGCTGTGCGCCGATCACTCGCCCTTCACTGGTTACCAAAAGCAGGCGCTGGCCCGGCGGTGCCCATTTTTCGATGGCGCGGAACAGGCGTCGCCACCACATCAGGTCGTTGGCCGGATCGTTTTGCAGTTCGGCCTCGACGTGCTGTTCCAGCATCAACCCCTGCCGCTGCTCGCTTTCCAGCAGCGTGGTCATTTGGCGGGAGTCGAGTTTGGGCACCATCAACACCAACATCAGCACCAGGGCCAATGTGAACCAGAAAATGGCGAAGATGCGTGCCGTCAAGCTGTTGATCATGCTGCAGACACCATCAAATAGCCCCGTCCGCGCAGGGTTTTGAACCAAGGATGCCCGTCTTTGCGGTCTGGCAGTTTACGGCGCAGGTTGGAGATATGCATATCAATGGCGCGATCGAACGGCGTCAGGCGTTTGCCCAGCACTTCCTGGCTGAGGAGCTCACGGGAAACTACCTGGCCGAGATGCTGTGCCAGCAGATATAACAGGGTAAATTCAGTGCCCGTCAGATCCAGCACCTGCCCATCGAAGCTGGCTTCCTGGCGGCCAGGGTTCAGCTGCAGGCCGTCAACGTCCAGCGTAGGTGCGCTGGTATCGACATTCTGCTGCTGTTCGCTCCAGTTGGAACGGCGCAGAATGGCCCGGATGCGCGCAATCAGTTCGCGATCGTTAAAGGGTTTTGCCAGATAGTCATCCGCGCCCAGTTCCAGGCCAAGTACCCGGTCCAATTCGCTGCCGCGAGCGGTCAACATGATCACCGGCGTCTGGTGGTGCTGACGCAATTCTTTCAGCGTATCGATACCGTTCTTCTTCGGCATCATGATATCGAGCAACAGCAGATCGATGGAGCTGTCCAGTAACGACAACGCCTGTTCACCGTCGTGGGCCACAACGATGTTAAAGCCTTCCATTTCAAGCAGTTCTTTCAGCAGCGAGGTGAGCTCGCGGTCGTCGTCAACTAACAGAATTTTATTCATATGTGATTTACCTCCTGACGCAAAATACGTCATCAACTGTTGCCATTCCATGACTTTACGTAGTTTTACATGCACTGACGCATGTTTGCAGGTGCAGCGATACACTGCTCCTCGTTGATTCGCAAAGTGAGAAAGCTCGAGGAGTAAAAATGGTTAAGGTGACCGCAGTAGTTATGGCATCAATATTGGCATTAGGTTCTACCGCTGCCTTTGCTGCTGATACTACACCGGAAACTGTCCAACCTCCTGCTAATGATGCACTGTTGAGAGCACTTGGCCAGAATCACATGTTCGACGGCGTCCGCTTGACCGAGCAGCAACGCCAGCAAATGCGCGATTTGATGCGCCAGGCACGCTACGATTTGCCTGGTGTTAATGTAGATGAAGTGGAAACCATGCATAAGCTGGTCACCGCAGATAAATTTGATGAAGCCGCCGTGCAGGCTCAGGCGGAAAAGATGGCTCAGGAACAGGTTAAGCGCCAGGTCGAAATGGCCCGGGTACGCAACCAAATGTATAACCTGCTGACGCCAGAGCAAAAAAGTGTTTTAGACCAGAAGCATCAGCAGCGTGTGCAGCAGATGAAGCAACAGATTTCTGGTTTGCAGCAAACTTCTGCCCAGAAGTTGAGTATGACTGAGTAATCCCCTGTTTTTCCTTGCCATAGACACCATCCCTGTCTTCCCCCTCATGATGAGGGGGTTTTTTTTCATTTCGATAAAATTAATTTACTTAAAAAACAATGGATTAATTTTATTCTGAAAGGTTTCGGTTTTTCAAAAACGGTTGAGTGTGGACACTATGTGGACGCCTTCAAACCCGGATACCTTATGAATACTTATCTGGGGAGAGCGACATTACTGCACGTTTTGCCAGATTTTTTTGCTTTACTGACAAGCATCCCGCAATGATGGCGGGACTTTTTTTACCCCGCATTCCGTTATACTGAAGCCCATAAACTTTGGTTGGGGTTTTTTATGGAACAGCAATACGCGCGGCTGGTGCAGTCCGCTGCTTTAGCCGCCACCGGAATGGCCTCCGTGCTACTGTTGATCAAGATCGTTGCCTGGTATCTCACCGGCTCGGTCAGCCTGTTGGCGGCATTGGTGGACTCGTTGGTGGATATTGCCGCATCGTTAACCAACCTGTTGGTGGTGCGCTACTCGTTGCAGCCGGCTGATGAAGAGCACACCTTTGGCCATGGCAAGGCCGAGTCGCTGGCGGCACTGGCGCAAAGCATGTTTATCTCCGGTTCTGCCCTGTTCCTGTTCTTGACCGGCTTCCAGCATCTGTATTCCCCGCAGCCCCTGAATGCCCCGGGTATTGGGATGGCAGTGACTATCATTGCGTTGATTAGCACTCTCATCCTGGTGACCTATCAACGTTGGGTAGTAAGAAAAACGCGCAGCCAGGCAGTGCGTGCCGATATGCTGCATTATCAGTCAGATGTAATGATGAATGGTGCTATTTTGATAGCACTTGGGCTAAGCTGGTACGGATTTCACCGTGCGGACGCGCTGTTTGCCTTGGGCATTGGGGTTTATATTCTCTATAGCGCGCTGCGTATGGGTTATGAGGCGGTACAATCCCTGCTGGATCGAGCCTTGCCGGATGAAGAGCGTCAGGCAATTATCGATGTGGTATCGTCTTGGCCGGGAGTGAAAGGCGCGCACGATCTGCGTACGCGCCAGTCAGGGCCAACGCGGTTTATCCAGTTGCATCTGGAAATGGAAGATACCCTGCCGTTGATGCAGGCGCATATTCTGGCGGAACAAGTGGAGCAGGCATTGTTGCATCGTTTCCCAGGGGCCGATGTGATTATTCACCAGGATCCCTGTTCTGTTGTTCCTCAAGGCCGACAGGGCCATTGGGAACTATAATCAACTGACATAGGTCAATGTTGGGTGGATTGAGAAATGGCGGTGTTAGCACGCCGTGCCATGTGAAGTTTTTTCCTTGATGTTGCGTGACCTGAATCAATTCAGCTGGGTGTTTTTGTTATAATATCCAGCAATAAAAGCCGTAAAGCTGGTTTTCCGCCGTTGGAGAGATACCAGGGTAATCGGCGAATACAGAATTCTTAAGAAATTGCATCTACAGTTCAGAGGTAGTCATGATCAAGAAAATCGGTGTACTGACGAGTGGCGGTGACGCCCCAGGTATGAACGCTGCCATTCGTGGCGTTGTGCGTGCTGCGCTCACAGAAGGTCTGGAAGTATTTGGTATTTATGATGGCTACCTTGGTTTGTACGAAGATCGCATGGAGCAATTAGACCGTTATAGCGTGTCTGACATGATCAACCGCGGCGGCACCTTCCTGGGTTCTGCGCGTTTTCCAGAGTTCAGGGATGACAGCGTGCGCGCCAAGGCGATTGAAAACCTGAAAAACCGCGGCATTGATGCGCTGGTGGTGATCGGCGGTGACGGCTCCTATATGGGGGCGAAGCGCCTGACCGAAGAAGGATTCCCTTGTATCGGTCTGCCTGGCACTATCGATAATGACGTTGCGGGTACTGACTACACCATCGGTTTCTTCACCGCGCTGGAAACCGTGGTTGAAGCGATTGACCGCCTGCGTGATACCTCCTCATCACACCAACGTATTTCCATCGTGGAAGTGATGGGGCGTTACTGTGGCGACCTGACCATGGCAGCGGCCATTGCCGGTGGTTGTGAGTTTATCGTCCTGCCGGAAATCGAATTCAGCCGTGACGATCTGGTTAACGAAATCAAAGCCGGTATTGCCAAAGGCAAAAAGCACGCCATCGTGGCGATCACCGAGCATATCTGTGACATCGACGAGCTGGCGCGCCATATCGAGCAGGAAACCAAGCGTGAAACCCGTGCAACCGTATTGGGTCACATTCAACGTGGTGGTTCACCTGTAGCGTATGACCGTATTCTGGCTTCCCGCATGGGCGCGTACTCCATCGACCTGCTGCTGCAAGGTTATGGTGGCCGTTGTGTAGGCATCCAGAACGAGAAGATGGTGCACCACGACATCGTTGACGCGATCGAAAACATGAAGCGTCCGTTCAAAGGTGACTGGCTGGAAACGGCGAAAGAGCTGTACTAACTCCGGCCCTGATGCTGTTAAACGGGCGCAGCATGCGGCACCCCTACGGTCGAACATGTTCGTCTCTACAAATTCAGCAGCATTGCTACTTGGTCATCAATCTGGAGCCCCCGTTTTGGGGGCTTTTTGTTGTCTGATATCGCTATATTCCAGAATGGTCTAGTACCACATTTTTTATTCTTTAATTGTGAGGGAAGTTTCTGGCAGGCTTTGATGCTAAATCAACCGTTTGAGGTTGCGTCATTTTCTGGGGGAACGGCAATGCAAAAATGGGGTGTGGGTCTGACTTTACTGCTGTTGGCATCGGGTGCCATAGCAAAAGATATTCAACTGCTGAACGTCTCATACGATCCAACGCGTGAGTTCTACCAGGAATATAACACGGCGTTTGGTAAGTTTTGGCAGCAGCAGACCGGCGATCGGGTGACCGTGCGTCAGTCACACGGCGGTTCCGGCAAGCAGGCGACCTCGGTGATTAACGGTATCGAAGCGGATGTGGTCACGCTGGCGCTGGCTTACGACGTGGACGCTATTGCCGAACGTGGTCGTATTGATAAAGCGTGGATCAAGCGCCTACCAGACAACTCGGCACCTTATACCTCGACCATTGTTTTCCTGGTGCGTAAGGGTAACCCAAAACAGATCCATGATTGGGCTGACCTGGTGAAACCCGGCGTGTCGGTTATTACCCCGAACCCGAAAACCTCTGGCGGTGCCCGTTGGAACTATCTGGCTGCCTGGGGTTACGCCCTGCACCAGAACGGTGGCGATAAAGCCAAGGCTCAGGAGTTCGTCAAAGAGCTGTACCGTAATGTGGAAGTGTTGGATTCCGGCGCACGTGGCGCAACCAATACCTTCGTTGAACGCGGCATCGGTGACGTACTGATCGCCTGGGAAAACGAAGCCTTGCTGGCAGAGAAAGAGCTGGGCAAAGACAAGTTCGAAATCATCACCCCGAGCGAATCCATCCTGGCCGAACCGACGGTATCGGTGGTGGATAAGGTGGTTGATAAACGCGGCACCCGTGATGTGGCTACGGCTTACCTGAAGCATCTGTATTCACCGGAAGGCCAGACCATTGCGGCCAAGAACTACTACCGCCCACGTGACCCAGCCATAGCGGCCAAATTTGCCGAGCAGTTCCCAAAACTGAAGCTGTTCACCGTGGATGATACCTTTGGCGGCTGGACTGAAGCGCAGAAGTTGCACTTTGCCACCGGCGGGATCTTTGACGAAATCAGCAAGCGCTGATCGCCAAATTTTAGCCATAAAAAACCCCGGCATGCCGGGGTTTTGTTATTTCAGGCCGGATAAAATCAGGCTTTTTTCGCCAGGGCAGCGGCTTTGACGATCACGGCGAAAGCGTCAGCTTTCAGTGATGCGCCGCCAACCAGCGCGCCGTCGATGTCTGGCTGAGCAAACAGCTCTGCGGCG
>NZ_JBKJYW010000453.1:0-6349 GCF_046715635.1 Serratia sp. (in: enterobacteria) | reverse complement strand
ACCCGAAAGCCAAGAAGAAGTAATTTCTGCGGTTGGTAAGGTTGATCAACGGCTCCTGTAAAGGGGCCGTTTTTATTTTGGATTAAATGCCAATAAAAGGCCGCTCAAAGAGCGGCCAGTAGCTTACATGTTCTGGAATACGACGTTGAAGATCAGTTGGTTGCCGGAAACTGACAAGCCACCTTTACTGACTACAAACACCTATCCCAGTACAATGAGCAGGATAATGAGTGATCTCCCTTTCATTGCGCGTTCCTTGTGGAACCACGACCACCGCGACTTCACCGGGAAAGCCCCGGTGGAACAAGCACTTGGTAATGCTTGTATCGCAGTAGTTGCAGCACTGTTCTCAAGCCCGATGACCGGCTGCTAAACCGGCAGAACAGACCCAAAATCAGAGTACATAAAACAGCGTTTTTTTGCATCAAATCGGTTGATTTTTTAACCATCTTTACGCACAATGCTGGAACTTGGTAGTGCTTGTATCGTTCTTTAACGATGTAAAAAATTCATTCGGTGCCTGCTAACACCGCGCGGATACAAAAGAACCGTCTTTATGGCGGTTTTTTTGTGCCCAACGCCCGCCAATTTCTCCCAACCCTATCGATAACCATTGTAAAAGTATGGACGTTATGTTGTGCTCATTGGGCTGAGATTGCTGTTGTGCCGTAACGAACCCGAGCCCGTCCCGCCTGCTTTGCAGCCGATTACGCTGCGGTCAACGATTCAGCAAAGATTTAATGTTGCTTTTATGTGAACGAATTAACAACCGATTCAAATCCTGATATGCTGGCTGGGCGGAACCGGGCACTGTACCTTACTTACAGTCCAGGATATCGACAGCAGTGCCCCGTCAAATATCGCCGTGCGCTAAACCCGGTTTGAATATAAAACGCCAGGCACAATAAATGACAATGAGAGCGAGGAGAAAGTCGTGCTAGAAGAATACCGTAAGCACGTGGCCGAGCGTGCTGCAGAGGGCATCGTCCCTAAGCCATTAGATGCGACACAAATGGCAGCGCTGGTTGAATCATTAAAAAATCCGCCAAAAGGCGAAGAAGAATTTCTGTTAGACCTGCTGATTAACCGTGTACCACCGGGCGTCGACGAAGCCGCCTATGTCAAAGCAGGTTTTCTGGCAGCCGTTGCCAAAGGCGAAGCCACTTCCCCCCTGGTTACCCCCGAAAAAGCCATTGAACTGCTAGGCACCATGCAGGGCGGTTACAACATTCATCCGCTGATCGATGCGTTGGATAACGAAAAGCTGGCACCGATTGCTGCCAAGGCGCTTTCCCATACGCTGCTGATGTTTGATAACTTCTACGACGTAGAAGAGAAAGCCAAAGCCGGTAACCCACACGCCAAGCAGATCATGCAGTCCTGGGCCGATGCCGAATGGTATCTGTCTCGCTCACCGTTGGCGGAAAAGATCACCGTGACCGTGTTCAAAGTGACTGGCGAAACCAACACCGACGATCTGTCACCCGCTCCGGATGCCTGGTCACGTCCAGATATCCCACTGCATGCGCTGGCTATGCTCAAGAGCGAACGTGAAGGTATTTTCCCGGATCAACCGGGTAGCGTTGGCCCGATCAAGCAGATTGAAGAGCTGAACAAGAAAGGTTTCCCGCTGGCCTACGTCGGTGACGTGGTCGGTACCGGTTCTTCCCGTAAATCTGCCACCAACTCGGTGCTGTGGTTTATGGGTGACGACATCCCCTACGTGCCGAACAAGCGTGGCGGCGGTGTGGTGCTGGGCGGCAAGATTGCGCCAATCTTCTTTAACACTATGGAAGATGCTGGTGCGTTGCCGATCGAAGTGGACGTCTCCAACCTGAACATGGGCGATGTGATCGACATCTTCCCGTATAAAGGCGAAGTGCGTAACCATGAAACCGGTGAACTGGTTGCCAGCTTCGAGCTGAAAACTGATGTGCTGCTGGATGAGGTGCGTGCCGGTGGCCGTATCCCACTGATTATCGGCCGTGGCTTGACCACCAAGGCGCGTGAAGCGCTGGGCCTGCCGCACAGCGAAGTGTTCCGCATTGCCAAGCCGGTAGCGGCTAGCAGCAAGGGCTTCTCGCTGGCGCAGAAAATGGTTGGCCGCGCCTGTGGCGTTGCTGGTGTTCGCCCTGGCGAATACTGCGAACCTAAGATGACCTCGGTTGGTTCACAGGATACCACCGGCCCGATGACCCGTGACGAGCTGAAAGATCTGGCTTGCCTGGGCTTCTCTGCCGATCTGGTGATGCAGTCGTTCTGTCACACTGCCGCGTACCCGAAACCGGTAGACGTCACGACTCACCATACGCTGCCAGACTTCATCATGAACCGTGGCGGCGTTTCGCTGCGCCCGGGTGATGGTGTGATCCACTCCTGGCTGAACCGCATGTTACTGCCGGATACCGTCGGGACCGGTGGCGACTCCCACACCCGCTTCCCGATCGGCATTTCCTTCCCTGCCGGTTCTGGTCTGGTGGCCTTTGCTGCCGCGACCGGTGTGATGCCGCTGGATATGCCTGAGTCGGTGCTGGTGCGCTTCAAAGGCAAAATGCAGCCTGGTATCACCTTGCGTGATCTGGTGCATGCTATCCCTTACTACGCGATCCAGCAGGGCCTGTTGACCGTAGAGAAGAAGGGCAAGAAGAACATCTTCTCTGGCCGCATTCTGGAGATCGAAGGTCTGCCGGAACTGAAGGTTGAGCAGGCGTTTGAGCTGACCGATGCCTCGGCAGAGCGTTCCGCCGCCGGTTGTACCATCAAGCTGGATAAGGCACCGATCGCCGAATATCTGAGCTCTAACATCGTGCTACTGAAGTGGATGATCTCCGAAGGTTATGGC
Source organism: Serratia sp. (in: enterobacteria) (assembly GCF_046715635.1). Taxonomy (GTDB): domain Bacteria; phylum Pseudomonadota; class Gammaproteobacteria; order Enterobacterales; family Enterobacteriaceae; genus Chania. Next base: position 3,507 of record NZ_JBKJYW010000453.1, on the reverse strand, counting down.
GATCGCCGTACCCTGGAGCGCCGTATTCAGGGGATGGAAAAATGGCTGGCGGATCCGCAGTTGCTGGAAGGCGATGCGGATGCGGAATATGCCGCAGTGATCGAAATCGATCTGGCCGATATCAAGCAACCTATCCTGTGTGCGCCGAACGATCCGGACGACGCGCGCCTGTTGTCCGACGTGGCCAACAGCAAGATCGATGAAGTGTTTATCGGTTCCTGCATGACCAACATCGGCCACTTCCGTGCGGCGGGTAAACTGTTGGATCAGCATAAAGGCCAACTGCCAACTCGTCTGTGGGTGGCTCCGCCAACCAAGATGGACGCAGCTCAACTGACTGAAGAAGGCTACTACAGCGTCTTTGGCAAGAGCGGTGCGCGTATCGAGATCCCTGGCTGTTCACTGTGTATGGGTAACCAGGCACGCGTGGCGGATGGTGCGACCGTGGTTTCCACCTCGACCCGTAACTTCCCGAACCGTCTGGGTACCGGTGCCAACGTTTATCTGGCTTCCGCTGAGCTGGCTGCGGTGGCATCACTGCTGGGCCGTCTGCCAACGCCTGATGAGTATCAGACCTATATGGCACAGGTCGACAAGACGGCGGCGGATACCTACCGTTACCTGAACTTCGACCAACTGACCCAGTACACGGAAAAAGCCGACGGTGTGATTTTCCAAACCGCGGTGTAATTCGGTACTGAGTTAGCATCATCACGGGGAGCCTTTGGGTTCCCCGTTTTTGTGTGATCGCTCCCCGCTTTTATTGATAATAACTGATTGATTAGTATTGATTTGATGAAATCATTACTCTCAGGCTAACAAACTGTCCCCCGACTTGATTGATGGCGCTCTCCTAGACTCTTACTCTAAACGAACTGAACAGAACCAAGTAAACCCAGGAGGTTGAGGTATGTCGCTTCATCAAAGCCCCACGCGCGTTTGGGATACCCGGCGGCAGGAAAAAAAACGCCGTATCGCGAGTGTGCAAGGGCAGTCGCAGGGCAAAGTGATCCCTACCGCCGATCTGACCAGCGTGCTGGAAAAACTGCTGGTTTCTGGCGATCGGGTGGTGCTGGAAGGCAATAACCAGAAACAGGCCGATTTTCTCTCCCGCATGCTCGCCGAGGTCAACCCCGCCAAAGTCCACGATCTGCATATGATCATGCCAAGCGTTGGCCGCGCCGAGCATCTGGATATTTTTGAGAAAGGCATCGCACGCAAGCTCGATTTTGCCTTCTCTGGTACCCAGAGCCTGCGCATTTCCCAACTGCTGGAGGATGGGCAGCTCGAAATCGGTGCCATCCACACCTATATCGAACTCTATTCCCGCCTGTATGTGGATCTGGTGCCGAACGTGGCGCTAGTGGCCGGGTTCAAGGCCGATCGTCATGGCAATCTGTACACCGGGCCAAGTACCGAAGATACCCCGGCGCTGGTTGAGGCCACCGCGTTTAAAGACGGCATCGTCATCGCTCAGGTCAACGAACTGGTTGATGATGAAACGGACCTGCCAAGAGTTGATATCCCCGGTTCATGGATTGATTTTGTGGTGGTGGCAGACAAGCCGTTCTTTATTGAACCGCTGTTTACCCGCGATCCGCGCCTGATCAAACCCGTGCATGTGTTGATGGGGATGATGGCGATCAAAGGCATTTACGCCAAACATCAGGTGCAATCGCTGAACCACGGTATCGGCTTTAACACCGCCGCCATTGAACTGCTGTTACCTACCTACGGCGAGCAACTGGGGCTGAAGGGTAAAATCTGTAAACACTGGACCCTGAACCCGCATCCGACCCTAATCCCGGCGATTGAAAGTGGCTGGGTGGAAACTGTGCACTGCTTTGGTGGTGAACTGGGGATGGAGAACTATATCGCCGCCCGCCCAGATATTTTCTTTACCGGTAGCGATGGTTCCATGCGCTCCAACCGCGCGTTCTGCCAGATGGCCGGTCAGTACGCCGTAGATATGTTTATCGGCTCCACCTTGCAGATCGACGGTATGGCCCACTCTTCTACCGTGACACGTGGCCGCCTCTCCGGTTTTGGCGGAGCACCGAACATGGGGCACGATCCACACGGTCGTCGCCACGCTACTCCTGCCTGGTTAGATATGATCGAAGAGCCGGATCCGTTGGCCCGCGGCCGCAAGCTGGTGGTGCAGATGGTGGAAACCTTCCAGGCGGGTGCCAAACCGACCTTCGTAGAAAAACTCGATGCCGTCGATGTGGCGCAAGAGTCTGGCATGCCGCTGGCACCGGTGATGATTTATGGCGATGACGTGACCCACGTGCTGACCGAAGAGGGCATCGCTTATCTGTATCGTGCGCGCTCGCTGGAAGAGCGCCGCGCCATGGTGGCTGCGGTGGCCGGTATCACCGATATCGGGCTGGGTGTGGACGCTAAACGCGTGGCCGAGCTGCGCCGCGAAGGCAAAGTGGTGTTCCCGGAAGATCTCGACATTCGCCGCACCGATGCTTCGCGTTCTTTGCTGGCTGCAGGCAGCGTAGCGGATCTGGTCGAGTGGTCCGACGGCCTGTATAACCCGCCAGCGAAATTCCGGAGCTGGTAATGAAACTTTCCCCCTGTTTTAGCGTATGCGAGGCGGATGTAGCGGCTGTGCAGTTAGCCGAATGGGCTACGCAGGCGCTGTTGGATGAGGCACGCCTCAGCCCGAAGCCAGGGCTGGTGGATGCTCGGGGTTCAGGAGCGCATCAGGATCTGTCATTGGCGCTGATGGAGCGTTCTGCCAATAGCCTTACCCCGGTCTTCCAGGCATTGGCGATTGCTGGCTGGCAACGCCCGGCAGACAGTGCATTACGCCAGGAAGTTGGCCGGATTGGCCGCGAAGGCGAACGCTTGATGATGGCCGCTACCGCCGGGGTTAATACTCACCGTGGAGCGATCTGGGCGCTGGGCCTGCTGGTGACGGCGGTGGCAATGCAAGCAGGTAACGCTACCCCGCGCAATAGCTGCCAGTTGGCTGCGCAATTGGCGCAGTTACCCGATCATGCCAGTCCAAAACTGTTCAGCAAGGGTCTGCGAGCCACGCAGCGTTATCAGGTTCCAGGTGCGCGTGAGGAAGCCCAACAAGGCTTTCCCCATGTGATGCGACGGGCGCTGCCGCAGTTGTGGCGCAGCCGCAGTCAGGGGGCCAGTGAGCAAGCCGCACAGATAGATGCGCTGATGGCGGTGATGACCACCCTGAGCGATACCTGCGTGTTGTCGCGCGGCGGTTTGCCAGCGCTACAGGCGATGCAATTGGGCGCTGCAGAGGTTCTGCATGCCGGTGGATATCAGCATCCCGCAGGGCGGGCGGCGCTGGCAAAACTGGAGCAACGGCTATTAGCCAGCAATGCTTCGCCAGGCGGCGCGGCCGATTTACTGGCTGCGGCACTCTTCCTCGATCGGGCTACGGCTCGCTGAATAATCAATCAAGAGGATGTTATGGAACATATCAATTTGAGTTATCCGGCCAGCGTCTCGCTACCGAGTAGAGCATTAACC
>NZ_JBKJYW010000452.1:0-12781 GCF_046715635.1 Serratia sp. (in: enterobacteria) | reverse complement strand
GTCAGAAACTGTTTAAATACCGCATCGTGCAGTGTAGGAGTGGTTTTTTTCATGTTGGTCATCCTGGACTTAACATAAAAAAACCTACCACAGGCATTCGCCCACTCACATTATGACAGTATTTATATGGAATCTGACTCGCATGCGGGCGCCCCTACGATGCCTCTTTGCGCACCACGTTGACCCGCCAGATACCAAAGCACACCAGCACCAGCGCCACGGCATAACGCCATTCCATGATGCTTTCCTGTAAGAAAATGGCCGACAGCACCGCGCCGGAAACCGGGATCAGGAAGTTGAACGGCGCAATCATGCCCACGCGATTATATTTCAGCAGCAGGCTCCAGAGCGCAAAAGCGACCGAGGACAGCAGCGCCAGGTAGCTCAGGATCGCCACCGATGCCCAGCCGTGGAACTCTAACCTGCCCCCCGCCAGATATCCCCCTACCGTCAGCATCACGCCGCCGATGGCCAGTTGCCAGCCGGTCATGATGGTTGGATCGACGGTCTGCGAAATGCGCTTGCCATACAGCGTAGCGGCCGAAAGGATAAACGCGGCGATCACCACAAAACCGTCCCCCAGCCAGCTAAAGCTGAAGTCCATCAGTTGACTGTTGAAGTTCACCACCATCACCCCGGCAAACCCCACCACGCAGCCGACGATTTTATTCATGCTAAGACGATCGTTGTTATAAATGAAATGCGCCAGCAACACGCTAAAGAAGGTGCCGGTCGCGTTCATGATTGACCCTTTAACCCCGGTGGTGTAGGCCAGACCGATATAGAAGAACACGTATTGCAGCGCCGTTTGCGTGCTCCCTAACACCACCAAATGTGAATACTGGCGCCGTGACAAACGACCGATGGGTTTACCCTGCGAGATGGCAAACAGCAGCAATAAGACCCCGGCAATCACAAAGCGGTAACCGGCAAACACGATCTTGCCGGGCAGATCGTCGGTGGCGATCTGGAAGATTTCATAGCCATTTTTAATGGCCGGATAGGCACTGCCCCACAGCAAACAGCAGAAAGCCGCACATAGCCAGACGAACTTCGGCTGGGTAAACAACGACAGGTTAGTCTTCACGCCCCTTTCCTTTCAAAAAATTAAAATCCCGTTTCATAATTTCGTATTATCCGTCAAAACAAAAAAATAGCCCGCGGTTTAATCAATAAATTGGCTGAACCCTTCGCCGTCACAACGCGTTATGATAGGGGGCAGGAAAATCACAACTCAGGAGAACATGGCGTGTCTACCGCAACCTTTAGCCGTTTAACTTCCCTTCTTGACCAACAGCAGGCGCGCTATCGCGTGGTTGATCACCCTACAGCAGGGAAATCCGAAGAAGTCGCCAAGATACGCGGTACCCAGTTGGGGCAAGGGGCGAAAGCGTTGGTGTGTCATGTCAAGGGCAACGGCATCAAGCAGCACGTACTGGCCATCCTGCCCGCCGACCAGCAGGCCGATCTCGGCGCGTTGGCACAGGGTGTTGGCGGTACTCGCGCCTCACTGGCCAGCCCTGTTGAAGTCGACCAACTGACCGACTGCGTATTTGGCGCGATCCCGCCGTTCAGCTTCCACCCGGACTTGCTGCTGGTGGCCGACCCGCTGCTGTTTGAGCGCTTTGACGAGCTGGCCTTTAATGCTGGTACGCTGGAGCGTTCGCTGATCCTTAACACAGGGGATTATCAGCGCATTGCTCAGCCCAGGCTGGTGAATTTCGTCCGCATGGAGTGATCTCCGGCCCCCCTCACCCCAACCCTCTCCCCCAGGAGAGGGAGCTGATCGGCGTCGTGATCAGGCTGTGCTGCTTCGGGAAGTAATGCGTAAGAAGAATGGCAATCGTCCCCTAATCCAATGTGGATCACCGGATTTTCAGACTCACTTGATCGGGTCCCCTCTCCCTTTGGGAGAGGGTTAGGGTGAGGGGCAATCGCTCAATTTTATTGATTATTTAACAACAGTTTAGCCATATTAATGGCCTCAATCAGCTGTGGCCGGTTCACCCGTGACGACTGGCTGTCCAACAGGCGTTGCCACAAACTTATCGCCTTGGCATATTCCGTATGCAAAAAGGCATCTGCAGCCAGCAGCATCAGCGCCGAGACCTCATCCTTATCCAGTGCCAAGGCCATTTCTAGATTGCTCTCCACCTGCGGGGTAATACGCTGCCCCGCCTGGTAATAAAGCACCGTCGCCAGCGCGGAGTACAGTTCAGCGTTCGCCCCCCGCAGAGCCAACGCCCGCTGATAGGCCGCCTGCGCGTCGGCAAAATTATCGTTAAACAGATAATATTCCCCCAGCTGTGCCCACAACACGCTGTCTTGCGGTGACTGGTCGATTTTTTGCTGTAACTGCTGCAACTCGCTTTCAGCCTGTTCTTGAGGCGTGAGCGGTTGGACTGGCAAGCTGCGCTTATGCTGTTCGGCCAACACAGTGGCCAGGCGGCCACTGGCCACATACCAACCCGCGGTGAGGCCAAGCACCAGCACGATAAACAGCAGAGGGTAACAACGCGATTTCATTCCGCTTTCCTCCGCCGCCATAGCACCAGTCCGATCGCCCCTAACATCAACGGCGGCAGCCCCCAAAGTAACAGCGTAGAGGCCTCAAATGCGGGTTGGTAGCGGACAAAGTTGCCGTAGCGTACCGTCATAAAATTCATGATTTCCGCCTGCGTTTTGCCTTGTTCAGTCATAGCGAACACCTCATGGCGCATGGCGACCGCCGCTGGGGCATTAGACTCCAGCAGGCTCTGATTCTGGCATTGCGGGCAACGGATCTGGCCTGCCACTGCCAACGCTCGCGCCTGCATTTCCGGCGAGGTGAATGCCCAGGTATCGACGATCTGGGCCGCCAGCGGCAACGTGATGCTTCCCCACAACAGCAGAGCGGTTAACCAGCGCATGCTTGCCTCCTTTGCCAACCGGTGGCCAACACGCCAATCATCATTAACGCCCCTCCCCACCAGATCCAGCGAATGCCGGTCTGCACATAAAAACGCATGGCATAACGCTGCTCGCCGCTTTTTTCCCCCATCACCACGTACCAGTCATGGAAAGCGTTCCAGTCGATACCTGGCTCAAACATCTGTTGGCGGCGGGCGGTGTAAAACCGCCTTTCAGGCGTTAACTGGGCCACCGGCTTGCCTTGCTGGGTAACCTCAATCACTGCCTGTTCACTGGTGAAATTAGCCTGAGCCTGCAAATCTACCGAGCGCAGCGTAAACTGGTATCCCGCCAGGCTGATCGTCTCACCCACGGTAACGTTCAGGCTGATTTCATGGCGTTGCAGCGCCGAACTGGCGATGCCTAATGCCGTCAACAGTACTCCGGCGTGAGCGATCCACTGGGCATAGCGCCGCCGCCTAAACCCGCCATAGCACATCAATACCAACCCCAGCAGTCCAAACGGCAGCAGCACCAGATTGAAATAAGGCGCACCGACCGAGATCTGCCCCCATCCCATCATCCGATAGAACATCGGGTATAAGGTGCCCACCAGCACAATCAGGGCGGCGGAGCTGAGAAGCAACAACGCGCCGAGCAACGCAGGTTTCACCGGGGACGTAACGGTTTTCCCCCGGTTGGCACGCAAGGCATAGATCAAAAACGACGATCCGCTAAGAAATGCAAACAGGATAAACAGGGGCAAAGCACGCTGCTCATCCAGCGCAAAGGCATGCACCGAAACCAGAATGCCTGAGCGAACTATCAAAGTGCCCAACAGACTGAGGACAAAGGTGCCCAATGTCAGCAACAGCGACCAATGGCGTAATCCGCCGGTACGCTGGCCGATCGCCAAACTGTGTAACAAGGCAGTCGCGGTCAGCCAAGGAAGCAGTGAAGCATTCTCCACCGGATCCCAGAACCACCAGCCGCCCCAGCCCAGTTCGCTGTAAGCCCACCAGGACCCCAAAATGATGCCGGCGGTGAGGAAACACCAGGCCGGTTTGGTCCAGCGCAGGCACTGCCCGGCAATCTCGGCGCTAAACTCCCCTCGCAGCAAGGCGGCCAGCATCAGAGCGCTGCAGGCGGCAAACCCGGCATAGCCCAAATAGAGCAGTGGAGGATGCAGGATCAAGCCGATATGTTGCAGCATCGGATTCAAATCGCGCCCTTGTACCGCTGCGGGGAAGAGCCGAACGAAAGGATCGGAGAAAAATAGAATGAAAAGCAGAAAACAGCCGACAATCAGCGCCAAAATGGCCAACGTGAGCGGCTGTAAAGAGCGTACCGATTTTGGGCTGAACAAGGCAAAGCAGGCAGACCAACCGGCCAGGCACAGCAGCCAGAGCAGCAACGAGCCTTCGTGCCCGCCCCACAGCGCCCCGGCCTTCATCAGCGGTGGCAACTGGCTGTGACCATGTTGCGCTACATACATGACCGAGAAGTCATTACGCAAAAACAGCTGTAGCAGAATGGCGAAAGACAGTGCGATTAACACAAAAATGCCCAGGCTCCAGCCACGTACTGGCAACAGCCCACCCCAACGGCGATCGTTAAACGCCAACAGCGTGATGCCAGCCAGCAGCAGCGACGCCGTGCAGGCCAGCAATAACGCTATAAATCCCAGTTCGGGTAACCACAACACATCTACCGCCTTATTCTCTTCTATCTGTCCTGCTCTACCCTATGGATTTCAAGTCGGCCGCTCATGCGCATCCCTGCGCTCTCGGCATTCGTACATCCTTGTACAGCACTACCAGGCGACAAGCTTGTTCATCCCCAGGAGCTTACTTTTCGTAAGTGACCGGGGTGGGCAAGTGCAGGTAACAACGCTGCGGCTTGAAAGACGACGGGTAAGCACTCAGGCCACCGTCATCTGCCCGGCATACAGAATAAAATAACGCAGCAACAGCACGCCACACAGGCTTGCGCCGCTGATCAACAGGATATGGAAATGCGCTTTCCCCCAGCCCAGAGCTTTCAGCAGCAATGGCATAATCAGCCCGCAACCAACAACCCCCAACCAGAACCACCAGGACCAGAATCCACCGCCAAGCGCGGCCGACAAGGCACGGAGCTTGCCGTCATCACCCAGCCACAGGCCGATGAAGAATGCCGCCAGCAGGAAGATCTCCAGCCACACCACCGGCGTCTCCAGGCGATGCAGGAAATGCACTTCCCGGCTGTGCAGATGGCCTTTCGGCCCGAAGGCCGCCACCAGCAATGCCACGGCGATCCCAGACGAAATGCCCGAGAACAGGAACAGCACCGGTAACAATGGGTTATTCAGCATCGGGTAGGACTTCAGCGCCGAAAGCAGGAAGCCGGTATAAGCCCCCAACAGCACCGCCAACACCAGCATCACCGTTTCTATTGGCCGCAACAGCGGCAGCAAGCGCTGCAGCAGGCGTGGGATCGCCGCGAACTTTGGCAACCAACGCTGTTGTAACGCCGCTACCTCGTCACGGAAGATCAACGCCAGCCAGACCACCAGCACCACCATGTAGACCTGGAACAGCATTACCCCCATCGACATCACCGAGGTGACGCTATAGTGGAACATCAGTTTCCAGAAGGTCCACGGACGGGTCAGGTGGAAGATCAAGATCACCAGCCCAAGCATGACCGAGGTTGGCGCGATAAACAGCGTGGTCAACATCACCCGGCTGTTGGAGGCGCCTTCCTCTGGATGATAGCGGCGCAACAGGATAGCCAGGGTGACCAAACCGGCGGAGATGCCGATCAGGAACAGGTAAATCGCAATCGGCCAGTCCCAGACCAGAGAGTCAAAATGAAAGGCAGAAGTCATTGACTTGTCTCCCCATATTTAAACGGCACGCGATACATTTTTGGCCGGGTCCCTAAGGCTATCTTGTAGCGATAAGTGGTCTTTTGCTGCAACAGACGCGAAATATCACTGAGTGGATCGTCGAGATTGCCAAAGGTTAATGCTTTGGTTGGGCACGACAATACGCAGGCTGGTTGCTTGCCCTGACGCAGGTTGGTCTTGCGGCAAAAATCGCACTTATCTGCCGTTTTGCTCACCGGATGAATAAAGCGGACCTGGTAAGGGCACGCAGCGATGCAGTATTGGCAACCGACACAGAGATCCGGGTTCACATCGACAATGCCGCTGGCGGCATCGATAAACGAGGCCCCGGTTGGGCAGACATGCACACAGGGAGCATCATCGCAATGCTGGCACGAATGGCGGAAAAACCGGTACTTCACGTCCGGAAATTGGCCTATCGGTTCGCTACGGATAATCTCCAGGCGTGAAACGCCCACTGGCACCTGATTGACTTCGCGGCAAGCATCGATACAGGCGGTACAGCCGATGCAACGCGACTCATCGTGGATCATGCCGTAACGGATGCCATTGACGTTCATGGTACGCGCCAGCAGCTTTTCCGCCAGGGTCGAGCCAGCCGCCAACACGCCAATGCCTACGATAAAACGGCGCCGTGAGCAGCTCATGGCTGCCCCTTATCCAGCCTTACGGACGCTGGATTAAACGCGGGATCATCCTGTTGTTGACGGTGGCAGTCCACGCAGAGCTTGATCCGCCCCTTGTCGTTCAGCCCTTGTACCTTATCTTGCTGCGGGTGCAACGTATGGCAGCTGGCGCAGCTCACCTTGGCCAAATGCACATCGTGTGGCCAGAAGGCTTTTTGCAACGTCTCTGGCAAGTGGCAGGACATGCAAACGCTGTTTTGCTGTTCCACACCGAACATCGGCTCGTTGAAACGCATCACATCTTTCACGCCCTCACGGTGATGCAGCGAAGGTGAACCGTGACAGTTGGTGCAGGTCAGCGGCAATTTGTTATTCGGGTTAACGGCTCCCGCATGTTTACCGTGCATCGCATTCTGTTGCGGCTTGTGGCAGCGCAGGCAGGCCTCATCCGGATTACGTTGCAAGGTGATTTCCGCCGATTTCTGTTGAACAGCGGGGCTGTCGGTCTGGGCCGATACCGGTAATACTGTCAGCCAAAGGCTACAAGCAAGCACCCCGGTAGTTAATAACGAACGTAGTACGCTCATATTGACTCCATTTATTTACGCCCCGCGCACGGGGCGGAGGGGTTATTTGCCTAACAGCCCGGTTTTACGTGCCTGTTCATCCCACTGGGGAACGACCGTTTTGAGGAATTCCTGCTTTTCGGCATTCAACTGTGGCATATCCATACCCAGTGCCAACTGGGCCTTTTCCTTGGTGGAAATGTCCGGCAACTTGACTTCGGTGGTGATGCCCTTGGTCGCTAACAGACGGATCAACTGAGTACGAGCCTGTGCTGCCTGATCGAGCGCGGTGCCCAAAATGCGCAATGCAACTTCTGGCGCATGCATTTGAATACCGTGGGAAGCAATGGAATAATCCCAGCGCCATTGCGCATGACGGATGTGGGTCAGGATCGGTTTCATCTCGGCTTCGGTGGCACCGGCATCCCAAGCCGCTTTCGCCTCAAAGTGCGCGTGTACCAGTTGGTCTTCAACCTTCAGCTTGATCTCGTTGATATCCTGCTTACGTTTTTCCACCACCGCCTGCAGGCTGGCTTTATCCTGGGTGTGGCAGTTCTTACAGGTTTGATCGAAGTTATCGAACGGGTTGCCAATTTTGTGATCGGTATAGATCTTGCCTTCGGCGTTTTGCACTTTCGGCATATGGCAGTCGATACAGGTGACGTTGTTTTTGCCGTGGATACCTTCGCGCCAGGTTTCATATTCCGGGTGCTGGGCTTTCAGCATTGGCGTCTTGGACAGCGGGTTGGTCCAGTCGGAGAATTCGATATTGTCGTAATACACTTCCATGTCATCGACCGTGGTGCCCTTGTCCCAAGGGAATTTCACCGCTTTGTCTTTACCATCGAAGTAGTACTCAACGTGGCACTGCCCACACACCATCGATTGCTGATCGAAGCGGCCAGCCTGATCAAACGGCTTACCGATCGTCTGCATGGCACGAGCCGCGTAAGGGCGGGAAAGGTGCAGCGCAGGTTTACCGGCGGCAAAATCAGCGGAAGCGGTATTGTGGCAATCCGCACAGCCGAGATTATTGACGATTTCCGGCCCGCCACGCGCCCATTTGCCATGGAAATAGCTCGCTTCGCCCTGTTCGGCGATCACCCTGGCGACGTCCGGGCTTTTACAGCTCCAGCAGGCCATCGGCAACGGACCATCTTCTGCCGTTTTTGGTGCGCCGGTGCGCAAGGATTCACGGATATCCGTTATGGCATAGGCATGCCCACGCGGCTTGTTGTAATCCTTGGCGAACGGGTACCCGGCCCAGAGAATGACCAGGCGCGGGTCGCCAGCCAAAGCATCTACCCGATCGGACTGCTCAGAGGTCGCCTGCCAGGACTTATATTGGTCGGGGTGAGGTGCAGAGAAGGTTTCATTCTTGGCTTCAACCTTCTGCGGCGTGACGGCAGGTGTCGCATCTGCCTGGGCCGAAAAAGGCAGAAAAACCGCGTACATCCCTGCCAGAAATAGCATCAATAACTTGCTTACCTTATTCATAAGCATCCCATCCGTTTTGCCTGCTTGAGAGCAGTGCTTTTATTAATAGTTGAGTTCTTGTTAGAACATATTTTCGACATCACACCGTGCGTAGGGATACCATAGACCACACGAAAAATGTTGTCTTTGGTCAAGTTCTGATGGGTTGCCAAGTTGTTGATTGAATTTTGCGAGGCAGCGCAAACTCGAACTAACTCTATTTAGTTATTGATAGATAACGATTTCGGTGGATGACCGAAATTAAGACGAGTGCTCAGTGCTCCCCCTCACCCCAACCCTCTCCCCAAAAAGGAGAGGGAGCCAGTCCAGTGCTACGTTCAGGTACAGGGGTTAATCTGTAGCTTGGCCACCCGGCCATCAGGAAGTGGACTATACCCACAAGGGTGGAAACCACCACAGGTCGTTAATCGCTTCATCACCTATCCCGACCTCTTCCATCAGTCAATTTTACTGCCTGCAAAAAACGGCATTTTTTAATTGACTGACCGTCAGTCAATGAATACCGTAGCGCTACTCCATACGCAAAAGAGGGATTAATTATGGTACGTACAGTGAAAACGCCAGAGGTGCGCCGGGCTGAAATTTTGCAGGCGGCGAGCGAGTTGTTTCAGGAAATCGGCTATGAGTCGACCTCTGTTGACTCCATCGTCCGCAGCGCAGGCATCGCCAAGGGGACGTTTTATTACTACTTCAAATCCAAGGATGAGGTACTGGCGGCGCTGGCACAGCAACTGTGTGCCGAGATGGTTGCCCGCTCACAAATCATTGCCGACGATCCGCAACTGGGGGCGATTGAAAAGTTCTGCGCCATCATCGCCGCGCAGAATCAAACCGTAGAAGCCGGGCAGGCTTTGGTTGAAGACTTACACCGCCCTGAGAACCGCGCCTTGCATGAGCGCAGCAATATTGAAACGGTGTTGGCCTTTGGGTCAATTCTTGCGGCAGTGGTCGAGCAGGGAAACCAGGAAGGCGTTTTTCAGGTTGATGATCCGCTATCAACGGTACAGTTCATTCTCGCCGGTTCGCTGTTCCTGTTCGGCCACCAGATGTTTAGCTGGACGCCTGAAGAGCAAGCCGCGCGTATGCAGGCCATGCTGCTGCTGATCGAGCGCGCCTTCGGTGCCGTTGCCGGGTCTTTTGCCGCCGTTTTAGGAGCCAGCATCCAAGGAGAGGAATAAGCGATGATCCCGGTAATCCGTTATTCTCCGCTACGCTTTTTTGGTCTGGTTTTTGCGTTTTCATGGTTACCGTGGACCCTCGCAGCCTATCTGAGCCATTTACCGGATAGGCAACAGTCGACGCTATTTGTGGCACTGCTGGGATTACTTGGCCCAGCCCTGGCAACAGGGGTAATGATAGGGACGGCCAAAGGTCGGCGGTTATGGAGGGATATTCGCAGCAGAGTATTTTCTTTGGCAGGGATAACGCTGGGCCGCACGCTAACCATGTTGGGGTTAATCCTGCTGCCGTTACTGATGGCCATTTGGCTGTCGGTGCCGCTAGGCTTGGGGACCGCCCAGTTTGCTTTTTCCAGCGGTTTTCTGCCCATGCTACCGCTGGCACTGATCGCTTCAATACTGGAGGAACTGGGCTGGCGCGGTTATGGCGTCGATAGCTTGAGAGGCCGTTGGCCAATGCTGCTGCCCACCTCGTTGATCTTCTTTGGGCTATGGGCACTCTGGCATTTACCCTTATTCTTTATTGCAGACACCTATCAGCATCAACTATGGCAGGCCGGGGGAATATACGTTACCAACTTCTTTATCAGCATGTTTCCTGCCGCCGTGCTGGCCAACTGGTTCTACTATCGTTGTCAGCGTAGCATTCCGGCGGCCATTTTATTTCACTTTACCCTGGTAATGGCGGCAGAGCTTATGCAGGTTGCACCGCTGACCAAATGTATCTGGACTGCCCTATTATTGCTGATAGCCACCTTACTTATCGCCATTGAACAGGAGCTGTTTTTCAAAGAGTAAGCACTCTTAATTTATTAACGCCTTAATAAGAATTTAATTTCAGTTATCGGCTCATTAGCAGCTGATGGCAACCTTTTGACCTAACTCTGGGAGATTTATCATGATGGATTATTCTTTTTTATCTACTCGCACGTCATTTTTAATGGTTAAACCGCTCTCACTGGCGACTATATTATTAACGGGCAATGCGTATGCTGGCGACTGGTCGGTAGGCGCTGGCGTTCTGGCAGAGCAGTTACCCTATCGCAATTATGATGCACAATATATACCGCTACCGATTTTGACTTATCAAGGAGAGCAGTTTTTTATTAACGGCCAAGGGATCGGCATTAATCTACTGAGTTCCGAGAGCCACAATCTACATTTGGCGGTTAACTACTCCCCGCTAAGCTTTAAACCTGCGGATAGCGACGACCCGGCGATGAAAAAGCTGGATAAGCGGCGAGCCACTGCCATGGCAGGCATCGGTTATCAGTATCATGCCGATTGGGGGAGCCTTAACGCTGATATTGCAACCGACGTGCTGGGCTATAGCGACGGCGTAATTGCCGATGTTGGCTATCAGTACCGCTTCCAGTTTGGCAAGTTGCAACTGGTACCCGGCTTCGGTATGCGCTGGCAAAACCGCGCCTTCAATAATTACTATTTTGGTATCAGCGAACGGGAGTCACAACGCAGCGGGATGCAACAATACCGGGCGAAAAGTGGCGTCACATCTTATATTTCACTCGCCAGCTATTATGCTATTAATAACGACTGGCAGCTGTTCCTGATGGGATTTAATGAGCAGATGAGCGACACGGTGAAAGATAGCCCGATGACCGATCGTGATTATAGTGTCAACGCAGTGGCCGGCGTTTTGTATAGCTTCTGATAAACCAGCCATTAAATCCCTGCTTCTATTTAAGGGGAAAAACTAAGCTCGCCATAACAAACTGCACCTTAAGCGGTTGATAATCCACAATGAGGTGCAGTTTGCTGGTTAGCCAAACCGTTTTTGAATAGTCACCAGCAGAGCGCTGATGACGGTAATGCCGGTGGTGTAAAAAAAGGCATAAGGCACATTTAGTTAATTTCTGGTAGAAGCAGTAAGTCTTGGTACTGCTCCTTATTGTCAGCGACTATTTTCATCACTTTCGCGCTATAGTCACTTTGTGCTTTTCCCTTATCATCCTCAGCTAAACCATACGCTACCCTACATTCATGCTGGGATTTTAAACATGCAGGACCAAGTCGATGCTCATATATTTTATAGGTATATAATATCGTCATCTCAGTCATTGACTGTGGCTTATAATTATCTTCGGATGCGCGACTGATATTATTAATGACTTTTTTAACAACCTTTTTAACAAATTCTGATGCGAATTCACAACGACCTAATACTGGCCTATTCGACTCAAGACCCTCACCGTAACAGATAAAATCTATTTCACTGCCTTTTTTTAGATGTCGCATCTTGTCATCTTTTTTATTGGCATAGAGGTAAACAGCACTATTATTTTTACCATTGGCAACAATGACTGTTCTACCACTAGAGTCCGATTTAATAGCGCTGGCAACCGTTTTAATCCTGACCAGCCCATCCTTGTATTTTTCATCAGATACCAACTCATTGTTTTGATAGTCAACAATTAATTGGTTTGCCGTTGTGTCCACGATGGACTGCCCAATAACAGCTTCCCCCCCCTTAAGAAACGCAGCAGAATCATCATCCATCGTAAGGCGGCTAAACACATTTAATCCAGCTTGATTTGCTGGTTTTAATGTCACAGCATCCTGAGCGAAAACGCTACTACTTGCCAGCACCAATAATACAATCAGTTTTTTCATCCTTTAAGGCCCTTAATTGATTTTGTATGACGCAACCCAGCCGGCCGCTAACGCTGCTGATGAAAATGCCAAACAGGCTGCGGCTATTAGCTTGTTCTTCACTTCCTCTATCCCAAGGTTAACATTTTCCAATATGCTAGCACCTGTTGATACAGAAATCAGTTGCCGTTATCTCGTTTTTTGTGGCGCATAGGTTGGGAGAGTATAATTTGGGCATCATTTTGATGTTTAAAATTAAAAAATCAAAAACCGGCGTCAGCGTTTGCCTTCTCATAAGCCAAATTTAGTCAGCTACCCACATCACTCCCGGTAAAGCAAATCCCCATAAATCCCAGTCAGCACTCCCCCCGGAGCGAACTGCTTTTTGATCCACTGGGTGACCTGCCCGGTTGCCGCATGCTGCGTCGCCAGCAACATACTGGAATCCTGCCGTGGGTTATGAATGGCACGGGTAGCCAATAGCCCTTCCGCTACCGGCTCACGCGCCATATATTCCGGTAAGAA
>NZ_JBKJYW010000451.1:0-2744 GCF_046715635.1 Serratia sp. (in: enterobacteria) | reverse complement strand
TCGGTGAAAACCCAGGTGGTGATCTCCCCTGAGGACGACATCGAACTGCGGCGCTTAACCTTGGTGAACCGGGGTAAGCAGCCGCGGATCATTGAGATCACCAGCTATGCTGAGGTGGTGCTGGCCCCGGCCAGCAACGACTTGGCCCACCCGGCGTTCAGCAATCTGTTCGTACAAACCGAGCTGTTGCCGGAACAGGATGCCATTCTGTGTCATCGCCGTCCGCGTGAGCCGAAAGAAAAATCGCCGTGGTTGCTGCATATGATGTCGGTACAAGGTTCCAGCAGCAAAACGTCCTTTGAAACCGACCGGGCCAAGTTTATCGGCCGTGGCCGCACGGCAGCCAACCCGCAGGCGCTGTATCAGAATCAACCTCTGACCAATAGCGCCGGACCGGTGATCGATCCGATCATCGCCATCCGTCAGCGGATCCGGCTGGAACCCAACGTGCCGCTGACGCTGGATATCTTCTACGGTGTGTGTGAAGACCGCGCCACCAGCCTTGCGATATTGGAGAAGTACCGCGACCGCCATATGGCCGACCGTATTTTCGAACTCGCCTGGTCGCACAGCCAGGTGGTGTTGCGCCAGTTGAACGCTAACGAAGAAGACGCCAATCTGTTTAACCGTCTTGCCAGCGCGGTGGTTTTCCCGGCACAGGAAATGCGTGCCGCCAGCAATGAAATCATCAATAACCGCCGCGGGCAGTCCGGCCTGTGGGGCTATTCGATTTCCGGCGATCTCCCGATCGTGCTGCTGTCCGTCACCGACAGTGAGAATATCGGGCTGGTGCAACAGCTCATTCAGGCACACAACTACTGGCGGTTGAAAGGATTGCTGGTCGACCTGGTGATCCTCAATGAGGATTCCGGCGGTTACCGGCAAGATCTGCAAAATCGGATCATGGGGCTGATCGCCGCCGGGATGGAGTCTTCCCTGACGGACAAGCCCGGAGGGATCTTCGTACGCTCCAGTGAACATATGTCACCGGAAGATCACACCTTGCTGCTGAGCGTAGCGCGGATCTATCTGGATGACCGCCGCGGTGGACTGACGGAGCAACTCAACCAAAGGTTGCAACTGCCGCAAACGCTGCAACAGCCATTGGGGCCGCCGACCGCCTCCTCCAAACTGGCTACTATGGCCAATTTGCCGCGTAATCTGCATTCGCCACAGTTGCCGATCATCGACAAGCTCCAGTTCTACAACGGGTTTGGCGGATTCTCGGAAGATGGCAGCGAATATGTGATCGTCATGAACGAAAGCAAGGTGACGCCGGCTCCGTGGTCAAACGTTATCGCCAACCCGATGTTCGGCTCGGTGATCTCTGAAAGCGGCCAAGCCTACACCTGGTATGAGAATGCACATGAATACCGCTTGACGCCTTGGGATAACGATCCGGTCAGCGATCGCAGCGGCGAGGCTTTCTATCTGCGCGATGAAGAGAGTGGCCACGTCTGGTCACCCACGCCGCTGCCCGCCCGTGGGCGCGGTCATTACCTGACGCGTCACGGCTTTGGTTACAGCGTGTTTGAACACCGGGAAGGCGGTATCGACAGCCAGTTGACGATGCTGGTTGCTAAAGACGCCCCGGTGAAACTTTTCCTGTTGACGCTCACCAACACTTCTGGCCGTACGCGGAAGCTCTCGACTACCGGCTATGCCGAGCTAATCCTCGGTGATTTGCGCCAAAAATCAGCGATGCACGTGGTCACCCGTGTGGCCACACCGCCTGACGGTTGTGGCATCCTCGCCACCAACCATTACACCAGCAGCGGATCGCAACGTACCGCGTTCTTCGGCGTTACCGGCGTCCATTGTTCAGTCACTGGCGATCGGCGGGAATTCATTGGCCGTAACGGTTCGTTGGCCGCTCCTGCCGTACTTAAGCTGCGGCGGTTATCCGGCAAGACCGGTGCCGGGTTGGATCCCTGTGGCGCAGTGCAATCGGCCATCAGCATGATCGATGGCGATCAGCGCAGCTTTGTGTTTGCGCTTGGCCTGGGACAAGATGCTGACGAAGCCGAATCCCTGCTGCGCCAATATCTCAACGAGGAGGCTTTGCAACACGAATTGCAGCAGGTTGATGCCCATTGGGACAAGATCCTCAACAAGGTGCAGATCGGTACGCCTCATCCAGCGGTTAACCTGCTGGCTAACGGCTGGTTACTGTATCAAACCCTCTCCTGCCGCATTCACGCACGCAGCGGTTATTACCAGTCCGGCGGCGCATTTGGCTTCCGCGATCAGCTCCAGGATACCTTGGCCCTGACGCATGCCTTGCCTGAGCGGATGCGTGAGCAGATCCTGCTGTGTGCGTCGCGCCAGTTTGTTGAGGGCGACGTTCAGCACTGGTGGCATCCACCGCAGGGCAACGGGGTACGCACCCGCTGCTCCGATGATTACCTGTGGTTGCCGCTGGCGATTTGCCACTACCTCGACGCGACCGACGATTCATCGATCCTCGAAGAACAGGTGGGTTATCTGGAGGCCCGTATACTGGCACCGGGTGAGGAGTCTTCTTATGAACAGCCTGGTATCAGCTCGAAACAGGAAAGCCTGTATCTGCACGGGGCCAGGGCGCTGAAGCATGGCCTGACCTTTGGCGAGCATGGCTTGCCGCTAATGGGGGCCGGTGACTGGAACGACGGCATGAACATGGTGGGGTTGGAAGGCCGGGGTGAGAGCGTTTGGCTGGGCTTCTTCCTGTTCTATATTCTGCAACGTTACGGCAAACTGGCCAC
>NZ_JBKJYW010000450.1:0-9559 GCF_046715635.1 Serratia sp. (in: enterobacteria) | reverse complement strand
TGTTCAGCAGGTCCAGAGAGCGCTCAACGGCGATCAGGGCACGTGAACTGTCGCAGTGGAACTCAACCGGTTGATCAGGCGTTGGAGCCGTATTCTGAGGCGCAGGAACCAACGGCGTCTGTGTGGCCACATGTGCCAGAGAGTCGCCATGCTGTTGGTAAAACTGCTGCAGGTGGCTCACGGCATCACGGGTACGGGTGATGTCATAACCGGTCGCGCTCATGTTGAGGACGAAGCCTGCAGGAGCAACACCGATCAGCACCAACATAATCAGACCGATACCTTTCTGACCGTCATTGGCGCCGTGTGAGAAGCTTACGCCGATAGCCGACAGGATCAGAGCGATACGTGTCCAGAATGGTGGCTTGCGTTTGCCATCGACCTTTTCACGTTCCGCCGGTGTCATATGAATACGCTGACGTTTTTTGGTATTACTCCAATAGCGGCGCAGCATAAACACCATCAGCCCGGCAATGATCATCCCGATCAACGGGGAGAAGATTAACGACAGGAAGATGCTGATCATTTTTGGCACGTTCAGCGCGTCGACCACGGAAGTGTTGGTCACCAACGCATTGGTCAAGCCGACACCGATAATGGCGCCAATCAGGGTGTGAGAGCTGGAGGCCGGTAACCCAAGATACCAGGTGCCGAGGTTCCAGATAATGGCCGCCAACAACATGGAGAAGACCATGGCTAACCCGTGAGCTGAACTGACGTTCAACAACAGATCGGTTGGTAGCAGGTGGACAATGGCGTAGGCAACACTCAAACCGCCGAGCATCACGCCAAGAAAGTTGAACAGACCAGCCATAACGACCGCAAGCTGCGAGCGCATAGCACGGGTGTAAATTACAGTAGCGACCGCATTGGCCGTATCATGGAAGCCGTTAATGGCCTCATAAAACAGCACGAACAACAATGCGAGAATTAACATCAGGCCGGTATGGAAATCCAGGCCAGTGAACAAATGCAGCATAAGCGTTACGCCAGGTTTGTGGACATGAACGCCGCGCATTATCGGCGACAATCGGTGTCGGGGAAAAGGAAAATATGACGTTTTTTGAATTTACCTGTTACCACGGGCGCTGCGTCACGGCTGAATCGATGCAATTTCAGCATGTTACCGCCATTTACGCGGGTTAACATTTTCTTACGTTGGCGTTCCCCCGTCGATGTCTTTACAATCCCTGACCGCGGATTTAGCGGTATACAGGCAGTGAAATGGCGTAAAATGCGCTCTTGTTGCCGCGATAGTTGTGGTTATTGCAAAGAGAGGTCTGGGTGGAACAGTTTGATGTTGTCGTTATTGGTGCGGGTGCCGCAGGGATGTTTTGTGCTGCGCAGGCAGGGCAACTGGGTTGCCGGGTGCTGTTACTCGACAACGGCAAAAAACCGGGCCGCAAGATCCTGATGTCTGGCGGCGGGCGCTGTAACTTCACCAACATGTCCGTTGAACCGGCAGCCTACCTCTCAAATAACCCCCATTTCTGCAAATCGGCATTGGCGCGATATACCCAGTGGGATTTTATCGATCTGATTAACCGCTACGGCATCGCCTATCATGAAAAAACCTTGGGGCAGTTGTTCTGTGATGATTCTGCGCAACAGGTCGTCGATCTGTTGGTGCAAGAGTGCGAACTGGGTCAGGTGGTCACACGCCTGCGCAGCGAGGTCCTGAGCGTCGAAAAAACCGCCCAAGGCTTCGAATTGGCACTTAACGGAGACAGTGTGAGTGCTCGCTCACTTGTGGTGGCGAGCGGTGGGCTTTCTATGCCTGGCCTGGGGGCCACTCCCTTTGGCTATAAGCTAGCGGAACAGTTTGGTTTGAAAGTGTTACCGACCCGGGCCGGTTTGGTGCCTTTTACGCTGCATAAACCGCTGTTGGAGCAATCCCAGGCGCTGTCCGGCGTTTCGGTGCCAGCAGTGGTCACGGCGGAAGATGGCACCCGCTTTCGGGAAAGCATCCTGTTTACGCACCGTGGGCTTTCTGGTCCGGCTATCTTACAGATCTCCAGTTACTGGCAACCTGGTGAGTTTGTGAGCATTAACTTACTGCCTACGCTAGATCTGATGGGCTTCCTTAACGAACAGCGTGAGGCACATCCTAACCAGAGCCTGAAAAATACCCTGGCTTTGCACCTGCCGAAACGTCTGGTGGAATTGCTGCAAGAGTTGGGGCAACTGCCAGAAGCAACGCTCAAGCAACTCAATCCAACGCAGCAGGCGGCGTTGGTAGAAAGTTTACAAAACTGGCGCGTACAGCCTAATGGCACCGAGGGTTACCGCACTGCGGAAGTGACCTTGGGCGGTGTGGATACCAAGGAGCTTTCTTCCAAGACCATGGAGGCGAGTCAGGTGCCGGGCCTGTACTTTATCGGTGAGGTGGTGGACGTGACGGGCTGGCTGGGGGGTTATAACTTCCAGTGGGCCTGGAGTTCGGCTTGGGCTTGCGCGCAGGCTTTGGCTGCGCAGAAATCTCAAATAGACGGCAGACATTCCTGAATCAGATCGCCATGTAGGGGCGCAGCCTGTGCCTGTTAAGATAATCCATCGTCTACTTTAAGAACTTTAGAGATAGGAATAACGGAAGTCTTTCAGAATAATAGGTTCGGCTCGTGCGTTGCGACAAGCGCACTCTATTATTCAAAATAATAACAAGGAAAGTTCTGCTCATGAAAATCAAATGCGGTTTAGCATTACTCGCTTCACTGGTGCTGGTTTCTGGCTGTAGTCAAAAGATTTCCTCTTCACGGGCGGCGGCTGATTCTGCACCGGCTCCGGTTGCCCAAGAACATAAACTGGGAACGGCATGGGGTGAGGAGGTTTACTCCAAAGTGACCACTGTTGATGCGAAGCGTATGCATTCCTCTCCAGATAGCGTCGCCAAGGTGTTTTACAGCGCGGAACCTTCCAGTAATGGGCAGTACACCAATGAGATCGTGTTGTCTTCCGTCAGAATGCGGGTGCAGACCGAAAACAATCGCGATTTCGCGCTTAATCGCTATAAAAATGGTGAGTTTTCATTCTCTGCCAATGACGGCGAACGCTACCAGCTGTTCTTCTATAACACCAGCCCCAACAAAACCTATGAGGTAGTCACCGCAGTTGACGGCCTGGACGTGATTTCTGGCCGCAGTGGTTCACTGCGAAACTCCGGCTATCTGGTCGCACCAAAAGGAACTCTGGTGATTGAGGGCTTCCGTAAAAGTGATTCGTCCGTTGCCGCATTCCGTTTCGCAAAACCTGATGACTCCTACGCTGCGAGTTCACTGGCGGGGGAAAAAGAGAACGTCGGCGTGATTGGCGTGGCGGTTTATGAAATGGCGTTGCCGGGCTTGCCTGATTGCCAACCGCAGGCGTTCCCTGGGGATTCTAAATACGCTCCTGCTCCCTGCAAGAAACCGTAATTGCGTGAACATGGCCTCAAGATCTGAGGCCATTATTCAGGCTTCGGGCCTGTTTTCAGCCTCTTCAGACACCATAGACATACCGGTATTTCCTGACTGCGTCGCTCTCATCGCCTCTTCGCAGGGTGAGCACTTACCATTCGGCCAGTAAGATCTTGCTCTTGGCAGTTTTGCGAGACAGTAGGTGGTGTGTCGGTATAGCCTGGTTGGTAATAATTTTACATTTACAATTCTTGCGTTTTTGCAGAATATCCTGTTGCATCTGGCGATGGCATTTTTCTATTGTTTTTAAGAGGTAATTTACAGCAAGGTCCGTTTTTTTTTAACCCAATTTAGGTTAAGGATTGGTAGAGATCGCAGTAGGAATTTTATCAATTTTTCAGTAAAAAATGTGGCACCATTGAAATTCCAAGAATTTTCCTAATCAATGGGGAAATATAAAAGGTTGGCGATCTTGATGCAATGTGACCTATATCAATAAACCCTGGCTGGAAAAACCTATCTTGTATAGGGCCAGCTTGGTTAGGGGCGTTGGTGTTTTGTTGTGAGTCGTTAATGCATGTTAACGTGCTGATTATTACTCATATATTGGCAAGGCAATAAGTCTCAGAGGAAAGTGGTTATGCCATGGAGTCATGAAATTCAACAGGCAATTACCTTGTTACAGGCATGCCAACATCGCCATACGGACAGTCTGCCCTGTCCGGCCAGGGGGGATGAACCTGGCGCAGTAGGCACTTGCGCAGAAAAAATCATGCCGTCGATTATCCTGCTTAATGCGTTTGCCGATGTACTTCCGCAACATCAGGAATTACATCGCCTTGGTATGGTGCTGGAGGCCCAAGGCCTGATCAAAAAATTGACTCAAGGGGAGAGCTACAGTCAAAGCGCACTGGCGTATTTACGTGCGCAAATCGAACCCTAGCAGCCGCTATTATTACCCATGCCATGCGGATGACTAGTTCGAATATTTCATCGATGTATTCGGAGGGGGGCTATATTTGCTGTCGGAGTTTACTTGGTTAAATACTCATCATTGGCGTATTTATTAAAAATCAATAGATACTTCCTTAACTATTCCAACGCGAATTCATAGGCCCTACGCATACTGGGGATGGCGCTATCAAACACGTCAGGGTTATGATGTGATAACGCTAGTTAAAACAACCCCCCCGCATTCTACGGGGGGTTTTACTTTTACTCTTGCAGTAATGCGATACTGTGGCGGATCTCGCGTTCGATATCGCCCTCTGTCCAGGTAGTTAGCTGTGAAGAGAACGGCTCGAAGGCATAGATGCCCCGGTAGCCCAAACGTTCCAGGTTCTACACTTGTGCTACGCTAGCCAACCGATCTTTATCGCTCAGCATAATGCGTTCTTCATCGCTCAATGCGCTTTTGATGAGCGGATCCTCAACGCCTGATAGATGCACCAAACCAATCTGCTCAACCCGGATCTGAGCATCAAACTCTGGTTGTGCTACGTCGCTCAGATAGTGGTGGAACGTATCCAGCACTATCTTATAGGGCGCGCCAGAATCACGAATGATTGCCTGTGCCAGCAAGGAAGAGCGCAGTGAACTCATGCCAAACCCCAATGGTTCTACGTAGCCTTCAACGCCGTACTGTTTGAACAGCGGAGCGAGTAGTCGTAGTGCAGTTAGCGTATCGTCCCTTTTTTGTGGCTCACTGCGCCGGTCGCTTGCGTTGCAATGTGGGCACATCACCACCGCCTTGCTATGGATGGTTTTTGCCTGAACCAGCAGCGTTTCGGCGTTTTTCAGCAACGCGGATTGATCTTCTAACAGGTTGAACATTCCCAGCGCGTTGATGGTGACGATCTCAATGCCGAACTCATCGGCCAGCGCGTTTAACTGCTCGTTGCTCAGGTTATCGGTCACTTTGCCACCCGACATATCGTTGCGCAGTTCGACCTTGCTTAACCCACACCTTTTCACCAGGCGAAAGAAGTTCTCCAGCGTGAGGGTGGGGGCGATCTTACGGTTGATACAGAAACGTGCTAATGCAATGGCCATGATGCATCACTCCTGGGTTTATAGGTTTTAGGCTTTGCCATCTTCTAACGGGATGATTTCAGATAACGGCTGGCGATAGCGCTTTGCCATTACCACGTCTTCCATTTTTTCTAGCGATACCCCTTTGGTTTCTGGAATAAAGCGGGCAATAAACCAATAGCTGAACAGGCAGCAGGCAGCAAAAACCCACATTGGGAATGCCCCGTGGAAAGTGGAGAACAGATAAGGTTGGTCATTGATCATCGGGAAGCTCTGGGCCACGACGAAGTTGGCCAGCCACATACAACCAACGGCGATGCTCATCCCCTGTGAACGCATGCGGTTTGGGAAGATTTCGGAGACCAGCACCCAGGCACCTACACCCCATGACATGGCGTAGAACACCATAAAGAACAGCATGCCAAACAGCGCGAAGTAGCCGGTTGCCTGGGTATACAAGGCATAAGAGGTGATCAGTAGGCCAACGATGGTGCCCAGGGTGCCCCAGCGCATCAATGGGATACGGCCTATGCGATCCATCAGCATGGCGCCGATCACCGAGCCGACCAGTTGCAATACGCCGATCCAGATGGTCTGGAACAGGGCTTCTTGCGCGTTTTCGGTCACGGTTTTCAGCACCACCGGGGCGTAGTACATCATGACGTTAACCCCCGTCACCTGTTGCAGCATGGCGATCATACAGCCGACAAACAGGATGAAGCGTACGCGTACGTCGCCATAATTCAGCTTTTGCTTACGGTGCTGCTCGTCCTGGCGAAGCGACTCCTTGATTTCTCTTAACACGCTTTTAGCATGCTCGGCATTTGAGACGCGGGTCAGCATGGCTAAAGCCTGATCGTCGCGGCCTACCATTACGCTCCAGCGTGGTGATTCGGGAATGACAAAGACCAAGGCGGTGAACAATAGGCAGGGTATAACCTCTGAGCCGATCATCCAGCGCCAGCCCATCTCAATCAGCCAGGCTTCGCTGGCATAGCTGGCAATCTTGAAGTTAACGTAAAAAATCACGATCTGACCGAACACGATGGCGAACTGCTGCATGCTGAGCGCCCGGCCCCGCATATCCTTCGGTGAGACTTCTGACATGTACATGGGGGATACCGTTGCGGCCAGCCCGACAGCCAAACCCCCGATGATGCGATAGATAACAAACCAGGTGAAGGTGGTGGCCAGAGCGGCACCGACGGCAGAGACGGTAAACAGGAAGGCGGCTACCACCAAGGCCTTTTTACGCCCATAGCGCCCGGCCAGCGGCCCGGCCCCAAAGGCGCCAACCACACAACCGATCACCACGTTGGAAACAGCCCAGCCGGTTTCTGCCGGGCTGAGGTCAAAGTAGGCTTTAAGGGCTTCGATCGCACCAGAAATCACGGCGGTGTCATAACCAAACAGAATGCCGCCGAGTGCTGCGATCCCGCAGATACGCAGAATATACCCAGTATTGTGTTTACGCTGATGTGACATATGTTGCTCCGATTTTTATCCTGGCTTCTGCCTACTTAGTGACTTGTAGGGTGTAGGGAGGCAGAAGGGTGAACCGTGCCTGTCATCAAGGCGGTGTTTTTCAAGGGCTCTTTGGCAAACAAGAGCATTTATTTCATATTTAGTGAATAATGAAATATTGATTTTTAGATCCAGTTCAAATAATTGAGCATAAATAGGGCAAATATTCTCCCCGATTTGCAGAGCAGATTGGAAAATTGACTCGCCCGGGCGAGAAGGCGTATCTGTATAAAAAATAGGGATTACTGTGTAAATCCACGCGGCTACTGAATCGACGGTAGGTTCGTTCGCCACCGCCTGCTCTGCCTAGCGATATGGCAAATTTGCGATCGGTGGCACTAAAAACAAATTTTCTAAAAACTTTTATTTGAAACTTTTTTTTCAATGGAATAGAGTTTGATTCATCTGGTCAGGATTTAATCTGCCCGTGGGCCGTACTGTTGCAGGCGGCACGATGAACGTCACGGTATGCGGCAATGCTTCAAGCCGTGGCGATAGCGGACTTAAAAGAGGGTGAAACATGAAAACCGTGGGTAACTTTATTGGTGGGCAGGTTTGCCTGAGCAGCAGTAACAAGACCGTCGATGTGCACAATCCGGCTAACGGTCAGGTTGAATGCCGTGTGACGCAGAGCACCGCCGCCGAGGTGAAACAGGTTATTGATGTTGCCCATCAGGCATTTACCGACTGGGCGCGCACCACACCGCTGCGCCGGGCACGTATCATGTTCAACTTCAAAGCATTGCTAGAGCAGCACCGCGAAGAATTGGCGCAACTGATCGTCAGTGAGCATGGCAAAGTCTATTCCGATGCGCTGGGTGAGTTGACCCGTGGCATGGAAGTCGTGGAGTTTGCCTGTGGCATTCCACACCTGATCAAAGGGGAATATTCAGCAGATGTGGGCACTGGGGTGGATAGTTTCTCGCTAATGCAGCCGTTGGGCGTAGTGGCCGGGATCACGCCGTTTAACTTCCCGGCCATGGTGCCGATGTGGATGTTCCCTATCGCGCTGGCCTGCGGCAATACCTTCGTCTTGAAGCCACCGGCGCTGGTACCTTCCGCCTCTGTACGTTTGGCAGAACTGTTGAAAGAGGCGGGTCTGCCGGATGGGGTATTCAACGTCGTGCATTGCGGCAATGAAGAGGCCTCGCAGCTGTGCACCGATCCACGCATTCAAGCGGTGAGCTTTGTTGGCTCATCCACGGTTGCAGAGCATATTTACACCACAGCCAGCGCACATGGCAAACGTGTACAGGCCTTTGGGGCCGCCAAAAATCAGGCTATCGTTATGCCGGATGCGGATCTGGATGCTACGGTCAATGCGCTGATGGGAGGAGCATTTGGCTCGGCCGGTGAACGTTGCATGGCGCTACCGGTGGCCGTCGTGGTTGGTGATAGCACCGCAGATAAACTGATTGCCAAACTCAAACCGCTGATCGCCCAACTGCGGGTTGGCCCCGGCATGCAGCAAGGCGGTGAGGAAAATGAAATGGGGCCGTTGGTCTCATCCGCCCATCAGAAAAAAGTACTGGGATACATTGATATTGGCGTTAAAGAGGGCGCAACGCTGGTGGTCGATGGCCGCGATTATCAGGTGCCGGGTTATCCAGAGGGTTACTACGTGGGCGGTACCCTGTTCGATAACGTACAGCCGGATATGCGTATCTATCGCGAAGAGATCTTTGGGCCGGTATTGGGCATTGTACGGGTCGCCGATTACCAAACGGCCATCGATACGGTGAACAGCCACGAGTTTGGTAACGGCAGCGCTATTTTCACCAATAATGGCCACTATGCTCGCCAGTTTGTGCATGAGGTTCAGGCGGGGATGGTGGGGGTTAACGTGCCGGTACCGGTACCGATGGCTTTCCACAGCTTTGGCGGTTGGAAACGTTCGGTATTCGGTGCGCTTAACGTACATGGTACGGACGGCGTGCGATTCTATACCCGCATGAAGACGGCCACGGCGCGTTGGCCAACCGGCCAGCAAACGGTATCCGAATACAGTATGCCAACGCTGGGCTAAACCGCAGCCAGCTATGCCGAGGCCGTTATTCCACCGGGATAGCGGCCGCTGTTGCTGGTATCAATGCATTGCAGCCACACTCACAAGCACGGGATTTAAGGAGCATTGTCATGTCATCATTACTTGCGAAATGTCAGCCACCGGATGCGCAGGGGCGTATTCAGTCCGTTACCCCGGAAAATGCCGGTTGGCGTTTTGTCGGGTTTGAGGTCTATCGGTTAGCGGCAGGGCAGTCGTTGCGGTTGGAGAGTGGCGATAAGGAGCTTTGCCTGGTGCTGGTGGCGGGTATTGCCTCTGTGGCAACTCAACGAGCGGAGTACCCACACATAGGTAAACGGATGAGCCCGTTTGAGCGTACTCCACCTTATTCCGTTTATGTTCCGCACCACGACCAGGTTGAAGTTCGGGCAGAGACCGATGTGGAACTGGCGGTATGCAGTGCACCGGGTAACGGGCATTTGCCTTCACGCTTGATCACCCCGGCAGACGTCGGCGTGGAGCGGCGGGGTAAAGGCCGTAACCAACGGCTGGTACACAATATTCTGCCGGATAGCCAACCGGCCGATAGCCTGCTGGTGGTTGAGGT
>NZ_JBKJYW010000449.1:0-4699 GCF_046715635.1 Serratia sp. (in: enterobacteria) | reverse complement strand
GAACAAAACTGCGGAAACGGCGCATCGAGCGGCCCTTCTCATCAAATTCAGGAGAGATGACGACATTAATCATAGTGCTTTCTGTATGTTAGGATGCCAATTAGGGAAACGCGCATTATGCAAAGATACCTTGGTTTGGCAAGCGTTCATCACCACACTTGCCGGAAAGTTCCGGTTTACAGCACCCATCACACTATGCTGCAATCGCGCATCAAATATCCGCCGGATAGCGAACTCACTTATGATGCAAGCACAACAGTTCTCGCACGTGGTGCTTGACTGGTACCAACTCTATGGCCGCAAAACGTTGACATGGCA
This sequence comes from Serratia sp. (in: enterobacteria), assembly GCF_046715635.1. Taxonomy (GTDB): domain Bacteria; phylum Pseudomonadota; class Gammaproteobacteria; order Enterobacterales; family Enterobacteriaceae; genus Chania. The sequence continues at coordinate 4,381 of NZ_JBKJYW010000449.1, read as the reverse complement.
ACTTGATAAAACGCCTTATCAGGTATGGCTCTCCGAGGTCATGTTGCAACAGACTCAGGTTGCCACCGTGATTCCTTATTTTCAGCGATTTATGACACGTTTTCCGAACGTACGCACCCTCGCTGAAGCGCCGCTGGATGAAGTGTTGCATCTGTGGACCGGGTTAGGTTACTACGCCCGCGCCAGAAACTTGCATAAAGCGGCTCAGGCTATTGTCGCACAGCACGGCGGCGAGTTCCCGACAACCTTTGAAGAAATCGTCGCGCTGCCTGGCATAGGCCGTTCAACCGCCGGCGCCATTCTCTCTCTGTCCCAGGGGCAGCACTTCCCGATCCTCGACGGTAACGTCAAGCGCGTACTGGCCCGTTGCTATGCCATAGCTGGCTGGCCGGGCAAGAAAGAGGTGGAAAATCGCCTGTGGGAGATCAGCGAAGAGGTCACACCGGCAAAAGGGGTTGGCCAATTCAATCAGGCCATGATGGATCTGGGGGCGATGGTCTGCACCCGCAGCAAACCCAAATGTGAGCTATGCCCGCTCAATATCGGCTGCATTGCCAACGGCAACAGCAGTTGGGCCAACTATCCAGGCAAAAAACCCAAGCAAACCCTGCCGGAAAAAACCGCCTACTTCCTGATGCTGCAACAGGGCGATGGCGTCTGGCTGGAACAGCGCCCGGGTGCCGGCCTGTGGGGTGGGTTATTCTGTTTCCCGCAGTTTAGCACGCGGATCGATCTTGAACTCTGGCTGCAACAACGCGGCCTGCAAGGTAGCCGTTTAGAGCAAATGACCGCTTTCCGCCACACCTTCAGCCATTTCCATCTGGATATTGTGCCTATGTGGCTGAACATCGACAAAGCGGGTAGCGCCATGGATGAGGGTGCCGGTCTCTGGTATAACTTAACGCAGCCCCCTTCGGTCGGGCTGGCCGCGCCGGTTGAGCGCCTGCTACAGCAGTTGGCCAAACAGTCCCCGACCCAACCCGGTTTATTTGGCAACAGCGCCATTGACGAGGAATTAGCATGAGCAGAACCATTTTTTGTACCTTCCTGCAGCGTGACGCCGATGGGCAAGACTTCCAGCTCTATCCAGGGGACGTCGGCAAACGCATCTACAACGAGATCTCCAAGGAAGCCTGGGGAGAGTGGATGAAGAAGCAGACCATGCTGATCAACGAGAAAAAGCTCAACATGATGAATGTGGATGACCGCAAACTGCTGGAACAAGAGATGGTCCGCTTCCTGTTCGAAGGGCATGAGGTCCACATCGAAGGCTATACGCCACCGAGCGAATAAGATTTTCCGGGCCAGCGCTGGCCCTTTCCCCTATTTAATTCTTCGCGTATACGGCTTTAACAAGATGAAGAAAATGTTAGCTTTGCTAGTGATAGCGCCTTTGCTGATCTCCTGTTCCGGCAAAAAAAACGACGTGGTCACGGAAGCCTATGTCAAAGACACCAACGCCTTTGATATTTTGATGGGCCAATTTGCCCACAATATCGAGAACATCTGGGGGCTAAGCGAAGTTCTGATCGCCGGGCCAAAAGACTATGTCAAATATACCGACCAATATCAGACCCGTAGCCACATCAACTTTGATTCGGGCACCATCACCATCGAGACCATCGCTACCACCGATCCTGCGGCTCATCTGCGCCAAGCGGTGATCAGCACCCTGTTGATGGGTGACGATCCAGGCTCGATCGACCTCTATTCTGACGTCAATGATATCCAGATCAGCAAAGAGCCGTTCCTGTACGGCCAGGTGCTGGATAACAAGGGCCAACCCATCCGCTGGGAATGGCGGGCGGCGCATTTCGCCGACTATCTGCTGCAAAACAAGCTAAAAAGACGCACCTCTGGCCTGCACGTGATCTACTCGGTAACTATGCAACTGGTGCCTAACCACTTGGATAAACGTGCACACAAATATCTGCCGATGGTTCGCCAGGCGTCTGAGAAATACGGCGTCGAAGAGTCGCTGATCCTGGCGATTATGCAGACCGAATCCAGCTTTAACCCGTATGCGGTAAGCGGTTCCGACGCATTGGGCCTGATGCAGGTGGTGCAGCATACCGCCGGTAAGGACGTGTTCCAGAGCAAAGGTAAATGGGGTACGCCAAGCCGCAACTACCTGTTTGATCCGGAGAACAACATCGATACCGGTACCGCCTATCTGGCCATCTTGCAGAACAACTACCTGGGCGGCATTCAGAACCCGACCTCACGCCGTTATGCGGTGATCACCGCATACAACGGTGGGGCTGGCAGCGTGCTGCGGGTGTTCAATAGTGACAAGACCAAGGCGGTAACCCTCATCAACAGCATGCAGCCTGGTGATATTTATCAGACTCTGACCACCAAGCATCCGGCGGGTGAATCGCGCCGTTATCTGGTGAAGGTTAACAACGCGCAGAAAAACTACCGGCGGAAGTAATCGTTGGTGGGAAAATACAGGACTGGGGGGACGGAGATTCCCCCCAACCCTAATCGAATAGACGGGCTTTACTGTTTGATCATATAGCCAAAAATCCGTTTCCAGCCGTGATCTTTCTTCTCGATATACACACCCTGCAACTCCGGTGAGAAGCCTGGCAAGCGGTTGATGCCCTCCTCCAGCGCCAGGAAGTAACGCTGTACCGCACCGCCCCACACTTCACCCGGAACTACACACAGCACGCCCGGTGGATAAGGCAATGCACCTTCTGCCGCGATCCGCCCGGCGGCTTGAGCGATCGGCACCAGCTCAACGTTGTCACGGATAAACTCGACGTTGGCGTCCTGCGGATTCATCATCACCGGCGGGAAATGATCCTGACGGAACATCTCTTTCTGCAACTGCTTCACGTCGAAGCTGACGTACAAATCGTGCATCTCCTGACACAGCTGACGAATGGTGTAGCCTGCATAACGCTGCTGATTCTTGCGATAAACCGTCGGCAAAACCTCACTCAATGGCGCATCTGCCTCGACGTAACGCTCGAACTGCACCAGCATATCCACCAGATGATCCATTTTCGCCGGGTTCTCCGCCGGTGTGAGCAGGAACAGGATCGAGTTGAGATCGCACTTCTCCGGCACGATGCCGTTCTCACGCAGGAAGTTGGCCAGAATGGTTGCCGGGATACCGAACTCGGTGTACTGACCGGTGGCAGCATCAATTCCCGGCGTGGTCAGCAGTAACTTGCAAGGATCGACCAGATACTGCCCCTGCGCATAGCCTGCAAAGCCGTGCCATTGCTCGCCCGGTACAAAGTTGAAGAAGCGTGCATCGTTGGCGATCAGGTCGGTATCGTAGTCCTGCCAGTTCTTGCCTGCCACCTGCGGCGGAATAAAGGGCCGCAGCTGCGAGCAGCGTGCCAGCAGCTGTTTACGCGTGTCGATCCCCAGCTTGACGCACTCCATCCACATGCGGCGGCCAGCGGCACCGGCATGCATCTTGGCGTTGACGTCCAGCGCGGCAAATAGCGGATAAAACGGACTGGTTGAGGCATGCAGCATAAACGCATTGTTGAGATGCTTATGGTTGCAGTGGCGTTTCTGGCCTTTGATGTGATCGTCTTTCTTATGGATCTGCGAAGTCTGCGAGAACCCGGCCTGCTGTTTATGCACCGATTGCGTGACGAAAATACCCGGATCGTGCTCATCCAGCTCCAACAGCAGCGGCGAGCACTCTTTCAGCATCGGGATAAAGCCTTCATACCCCACCCAGGCCGAATCAAACAGGATGTAATCACACAGATGGCCGATGGTATCGATCACCTGACGGGCGTTGTAAATCGTACCGTCATAGGTGCCGAGCTGAATGATCGCCAGGCGGAATGGCCGTGCCGCAGCGGCTTTTTCCGGGGCAACATGGCGGATCTGCTCGCGTAGGTAAGCCTCATCAAAGCATTGGGAATCGATGCCGCCGATAAAACCAAACGGGTTACGTGCGGTTTCCAGATACACCGGCGTCGCCCCAGCCTGGATCAACGCGCCGTGGTGATTGGATTTATGGTTATTACGATCGAACAGCACCAGATCGCCACGCGTCAGCAGCGCGTTGGTCACCACTTTATTGGAGGCCGAAGTACCATTCAGTACGAAATAGGTTTTATCGGCGTTGAACACTTTCGCCGCGTGTTTTTGCGCATCCTTGGCTGAGCCTTCATGGATCAGCAGATCGCCCAGCTTCACATCGGCGTTGCACATGTCCGAACGGAAAATCGTTTCACCATAAAACTCGAAAAACTTGCGCCCTGCCGGGTGCTTGCGGAAAAACTCCCCGCCCTGATGGCCTGGGCAGGCAAAGGTTGAGTTCTCCATTTCCACGTAGGTTTTCAGCGTTTTGAAGAACGGCGGCAACAGCGCCTGCTCGTAGGCATCGGCGGCGGCCTCCAAC
>NZ_JBKJYW010000448.1:0-6701 GCF_046715635.1 Serratia sp. (in: enterobacteria) | reverse complement strand
TGGTGGCCATTGTGAGTAATCAAATTAAAACTAAATCGACCCCGCGGCGCGGCGGTTTTACCTTTAAACAGTTCTTTGTCGGCCACGATCGTTGTGCGATGAAGGTGGGTACCGATGCGGTTATGCTTGGCGCCTGGACTGCCGTGGATAACGTGCAGCGGGTGCTGGATATTGGCTGCGGCAGTGGGCTGATCGCCCTGATGTTGGCGCAGCGCACGGCTAGCGAGGTCGCCATCGATGCGGTTGAGCTGGATAACGCCGCCGCCTTGCAGGCACGTGATAACGTGTTGGAGTCACCTTGGCCGCAGAAGATCCAGGTGCACAGTCAGGATATTCATCATTTTGCCCAGCAGCATGCCCATTGTTACGATCTGATCGTCAGCAATCCACCGTATTTTGAGCCTTCCGTCGCCTGTCGCGATCTGGCCCGCACCAACGCCCGTTATACCGAAACCTTGACGCATGACGCCTTGCTGGATAGCGCCGAACGCTTGATAACGGCGGAGGGCCATTTCTGCGTGGTGCTGCCTTATGAGATTGGCGAAGCTTTTGAAGTGAATGCCCACCAACGTGGCTGGCACACCGCGCGGCGGCTGAACATCAGCGACCGGGCCGAGACGCCAAAGCACCGTTTGATGCTGGCATTAGCGCGTAAACCGATGGCGAAAGAAGAGGCGGAGTTGGCAATAAAACTGGCGGATGGCAGCTACACCACCGACTTCCGCCAGTTGATTACCGATTTCTATCTGAATTACTGAAGCCTCAGGGTTGCAGAATGGTGGGTTTTGGCTCCGGTAACATATCCGGGTAATCCAGCGTGTAATGCAGCCCTCGGCTTTCCTTGCGCTCCATCGCACTGCGTACAATCAGTTCCGCCACCTGTACCAGATTACGTAGTTCCAGCAGATTGTTGGAGATGCGGAAGTTGGCGTAATACTCGTCGATTTCCTGCTGCAACGTATTGATGCGGCGCAGCGCCCGCTCCAGACGTTTGGTGGTGCGCACGATCCCGACGTAGTCCCACATGAACAGCCGCAGTTCGTGCCAGTTATGCTGGATCACCACGCGTTCATCCGAGTCGTCCACGCGGCTTTCATCCCATTGTGGCAACTGTTTGGCCAGCTTGATGGCAGGCAGGCGCGTCAAAATATCTTCAGCGGCGGACCAGCCATAAACCAGGCATTCCAGCAGCGAGTTGGACGCCATGCGGTTAGCGCCGTGCAGCCCGGTGTAGCTCACTTCACCAATCGCATACAGGCCGTCCAGATCGGTGCGGCCATGCTGATCGACCATCACGCCACCGCAGGTGTAATGCGCCGCAGGGACGATCGGGATCGGCTGTTGCGTCAGGTCAAAGCCCAGCGTCATCAACTTTTCGTGGATCATCGGGAAGTGTTGAGTAATGAATTCCGCCGGTTTGTGGCTGATATCCAGATACATGCAGTCCGCACCCAGGCGCTTCATCTCATGGTCAATCGCGCGGGCGACGATATCGCGTGGAGCCAGTTCGCCACGGGGATCAAAGTCAGGCATAAAACGGCTGCCGTCCGGGCGTTTTAGGTGGGCACCTTCACCGCGTAGCGCTTCGGTCAGCAGGAAGTTACGTGCCTGCGGGTGGAACAGGCAGGTTGGATGGAATTGGTTGAACTCCAGGTTGGCCACCCGGCAGCCAGCGCGCCAGGCCATGGCGATACCGTCGCCCGAAGAGATATCCGGGTTGGTGGTATATTGATAAACCTTGGCCGCTCCGCCGGTGGCTAACACCACCGTTTTGGCACGGTAGGTTTCCACCTGCTCCCGCTCACGGTTCCAGACGTAAGCGCCCACTACGCGCTTGGTGCCTGGCAAGCCGATCTTGTTGGAGGTGATCAGGTCGACCGCATTGCGGCGCTCCATCACGGAAATATTGGGGTGAGCACTTGCTTTCGCTACCAGGGTAGTCTCTACTTCTTTGCCGGTGGCGTCGGCGGCGTGCAGGATGCGCCGATGGCTGTGTCCGCCTTCCCGCGTCAGGTGATAGCGTTCTTCGCCTTGGGAGTTGGTTTCGGTGTCGAACAGCACGCCCTGATCGATTAGCCACTGTACGCAATTGCGCGCATTCCCGGCAATAAACTCGACGGCGTCTTTATCACACAGGCCGGCTCCGGCGATCAGCGTGTCATCAACGTGTGAGGCGATGCTGTCCGTTTCATCAAACACCGCGGCGATCCCGCCTTGGGCATAAAAGGTGGCGCCTTCATTGAGCGGACCTTTGCTGAGTACAGTAACCTTGCAATGTTGCGCCAAGCGCAACGCCAGGGAGAGGCCGGCAGCACCGCTACCGACGATCAATACATCGCTAACATGTTCAGATGATGGTTGCATAACGTATGATGTGTGCAGAAGAAGAGTGAAATTCATGTTAGCCTACTTGTCCGGGCAAAAGCCACGGACAAGGTGACATCAACAAAAAAACAATGGCGATATGGAACTTAGCGTTCCGTATGGACTCCAAGCGAGTGCTTGCTCAGGAAAATAATGTATGGCTGGCGGTACAATTTCACGCGTGGAGACAGATTTGGGGAGAGTTTACCTCGGATGAGCGAGCAGTTAACGGATCAGGTTCTGGTTGAGCGGGTCCAGAAGGGCGATCAGAAATCGTTTAACTTACTGGTAATTCGTTACCAGCATAAAGTGGCGAGTCTCGTTTCGCGCTACGTACCACAGGGCGACGTGCCGGATGTGGTGCAGGAGTCGTTTATTAAAGCTTATCGCGCACTGGAGTCGTTCCGTGGCGATAGCGCCTTTTACACCTGGTTGTATCGAATTGCTGTCAATACAGCAAAAAATTATCTGGTTGCTCAGGGGCGGCGCCCACCATCAAGCGATGTGGATGCCAATGATGCCGAAAATTACGAAAGTGCGGGTGCACTGAAAGAAATTTCGAACCCTGAGAACTTAATGTTGTCAGAAGAGCTGAGACAGATAGTTTTCCGTACCATTGAGTCACTCCCGGAAGATCTTCGCATGGCGATTACCCTTAGGGAGTTGGATGGTCTAAGCTACGAAGAGATAGCCGCCATCATGGATTGCCCGGTCGGAACCGTACGTTCACGTATTTTCCGTGCTCGGGAGGCTATCGATAATAAAGTTCAACCGCTGATCCAACGTTAGCGATAGCGGACACTGGAAGGGTACCTAGGCATGCAGAAAGAAAAGCTTTCCGCTCTGATGGATGGTGAAATGCTCGACAATGAGCTGCTGAGCTCATTGAGTAAAGATCGGGCGCTTCAGCAAAGCTGGCAGAGCTATCACCTAATCCGTGACACGTTACGGGGTGATATCGGGCAAGTCATGCATTTCGATATCGCAGACCGTGTTGCTGCCGCATTGGAAAAAGAGCCCGCTCGTCTGGTTCCTTCGGCAATCCCCGAATCTCAACCGCAACCTCACACCTGGGGTAAACTGCCGTTCTGGCACAAGGTTCGTCCTTGGGCTAGTCAGCTAACTCAAGTCGGCGTTGCCGCTTGTGTCTCTCTGGCAGTGATCGTGGGTGTGCAACAGTACAATCAGCCAGTGACCCAATCAGGCGTGGCTGAAGCACCAGCGTTCAATACGTTGCCGATTATGGGGCAACCTTCCCCGGTCAGCCTGGGCGTCCCCGCAGACAGTTTCTCAACCGGCAGCGGTCAGCAGCAGGTGCAGGAACAGCGTAAGCGTATCAATGCCATGCTGCAGGATTATGAGTTGCAACGCCGTTTGCACTCCGATCAGCTGCAACTTGAACAAAGCAGGCCACAACAGGCGGCAGTTCAGGTTCCTGGAACTCAGTCTTTAGGAATGCAACAGCAGTAATGAAGCAAATCTGGTTCTCCGTTTGTCTTTTAACGGGCAGCCTGCTCAATTCAAATATCGCCTCGGCGCAGGAAACTGCGTCCGGGGCGTTATTGCAACAAATGAGCAGTGCCAGCCGTTCACTCAGCTATGAACTCGCCTATATCAGCATCAGCAAGCAGGGGATAGAGTCGTTACGCTATCGCCATGCGGTGATCGATAAACAGCCCCTGGGGCAGTTGCTGCATATGGACGGCCCTCGTCGGGAAGTGCTGCAACGTGGCGGTGGGATCAGCTATTTTGAGCCTGGTCTGGAACCGTTCACGCTGTCTGGCGATCACATCGTCGACGCCTTGCCCGCCATCGTGTTTGCCGATTTCAACTATCTGGCGAAGTACTACGACTTCATCTCCGTTGGCCGCACCCGTATTTCCGATCGGCCTTGTGACGTTTACCGCGTTGTGGCTCGTGATGGCTCCCGTTACAGCTATGTGGTCTGGATGGATATGGAGACCAAGTTGCCGCTGCGGGTCGATCTGCTCGATCGTGATGGCGAAACGCTGGAACAGTATCGGGTCATCTCGGTAGTGGTGGGCGATCAGGTGAAAAGCGTGATGCAAGCTTTGCTCACGGCCAATCTGCCACCGCTGCTAAACTTACCTGCCGCTGAAAACGTTAAGCTGGCCTGGAATGCCGGCTGGTTGCCCGCAGGTGTTAACGAGGTGGCGCGTAATCGCCGTAAGCTGCCGAATGTGGCGGTGCCGGTTGAATCACGGCTTTATAGCGATGGCTTGTTCAGCTTCTCGGTTAACATCAGCCCTTCGGGCAGTAATGCCAGCCAACAGTTTTATCGTCAGGGCCGCCGCACCATCCAAACCGAAATTCGTAATGGCAATGAAATTACCGTGGTTGGGGAATTACCTCCTTCAACGGCGAAACGCATCGCCGACAGCATTACTTTCAAGGTAGCGCCACAATGATGAAAGAGTGGGCCACGGTGATCTCGTGGCAACAGGGCGTGGCGCAGCTGCGTTGTGAGCCTAAAGCTGGCTGTGGCAGCTGTACCGCACGCTCTGGTTGTGGGGCCCGCGCCTTCGACGAACTGGTGCCTGAAAGTGAACATCACTTGCAGGTGGCAATTGCCCAGCCCCTTGAACCCGGCCAGCGCGTGGAAGTCGGTATCGCGGAAGGCAGCCTGTTACGTTCGGCGATGCTGGTCTATCTGACCCCGCTATTTGGCATGATGCTAGGTGGTGGCCTGCTGCAATGGTGGTTGGCCAGTGATGCCGCGGCGGCACTCGGTGGGATTTTAGGGGGTGGCCTTGCTTTCCTGATCGCAAGGGCATTGGCAAAACGCCTCGGCGAACAGGCTAATTATCAACCCGTGGTGCTGCAAATCGGCTTGCCGCCAGGTGCCTTGCGTTTGCACACCGAAACCGAATCTCCGATTTAATACGGCGGCCGCGTCATCGCCGGGTTGTTATAGGCGGGGATGCGGTTGTTGATCATATGCTCCATCAGCGCAATAAACAGATCGGCGCTGAACAGCGAGTAATAACCCAGTGAAAACAGCTCATTGCCCTGTAAATCCAGCAGGCGAATGGTGCCGCGCTGCATATTGTTCTCCAGCCGGTGGATCTTTTCGATCTGAACCTGCGCGCGGGCGATACTCAGCGTCGTTGCGCTAAGCCGTAATGTTTGCGTCGGTTTCTCCTGCCACGAACCTAGCCAACCCCTGCCGCTGTTGAGATAGCCAAACGTCAATTTCTCTCCCTGATAAAGCGAATTTAATGCCAGCGGTCCACGCTGCTGGATCTGTTGCTGGATCAGGGTTTCAATCAGTTGCCGGGAGTGAGATATATTGCTCTTGATGCTGTACCAGAACGCAGCCTCCGAGGTGCGAAACGCCATATTGTCGTTCAGCCCGCCAAGCAGCCTGCTACCGCGAGAATGGTAGATATCAGCAATCTTTTCAAACGCAATAAACCGCTCTTTATGACTGCGGTGATCCAGCACGCGCACGCCGTGCTCATACAGGCGATAGGTCAGCATTGGCCGCAAATAATGGCGCAATGCCAATAAAATAGTGCCTAACAGAATGGTAGCCGCGCCGGCTTGCAGTAAGGCCAGGACGTGAGGATCTTCCATGTTGCTCAATAACGGTATTAACAACAGCGCCGCACCGAGTGTGAACAGCAGCGCTGCCGCTGCCAAAATGCCCCAGTTGACCTTGGAAAAATCGTGCCGGCTCAGCATTTGCCCTTTATCGATCATGATAAACCTTCCAATCAATGTTCAGAGGAGATGCTGGTGAACTCTGGTGGGCTTGCCGATGTCGTAGTGCCCTGAAGTCTGTTTTTATCCAAAGTTCTTGCCACTTGTAACCGAGGGGCAAGGGAGCGTATATCAGGTTTATCCGAAAGCAGGGACGATGCTGTTTAACTGTAAGTTACTGATAAAAATATTATTTATAAAATAATTAAGATTGGGTTTATTGCGTAATTGCGTAATATGTATTACCACGGGATAAACGCTGTCTGGCCAACAGGGCTGGCGCAATTAACCCACAATTATTATCTGGGTTTTGCCGCGTTAATATCTGCTTTCATCAACTGCGGCGCGCAGTAACACTAAACTACGTATAATCGAATAGCTTCCCAACACCGATCGCTAGGTTTTCAGGGGTGTGGCATGTAGAATGCTGCGATTCAGGCGAAAAATAGCCGACCCATTCACTGTCGCTTTATGTCCATGCGGGTTTCATAGGCGAGTAATTCAGAAATACCAAGGCAGAAAAACTAATTAAATGAAACACATAAGAAATTTTTCTATCATTGCCCATATTGACCACGGTAAGTCGACGCTGTCTGACCGTATTATCCAAATCT
>NZ_JBKJYW010000447.1:0-2953 GCF_046715635.1 Serratia sp. (in: enterobacteria) | reverse complement strand
CATCTGGTGGCCAAATATCTGGAAGGGGTCACGGTACGTAAAGTGATCTATGTTCCAGGCAAATTGCTTAACCTGGTTGTGGGTTAACACAAGGAGGCTTTGTGCGACATCGTATTCTGACGTTGTTGCTGGGGTTGGCGGTGCTTGTCACCGCCGGCTGCGGTTTTCATCTGCGTGGCAACGCGCAGGTGCCCACAGAATTGCATACGCTGATCCTGGATAGCTACGATCCCTTTGGCCCACTGACCCGTGCCGTGCGCGAGCAATTGCGTCTAAGCGGGGCTAACGTGGTCAGATACGATCCGGCCCACAAGGAAGTCCCGTCACTGCGCATCGTCAATTCGACGCAAAACCAGGATACGGTTTCGATCTTCCAGGATGGTAAAACCGCAGAGTATCAATTGGTGATGACGGTGCAGGCTCAGGTATTGATCCCAGGGCATGATATCTACCCGATTAACGTTAAAGTGTTCCGTTCTTTCTTTGACAACCCGTTGACGGCATTGGCCAAAGACTCCGAGCAGGACATCATCATGCAGGAAATGCGTGAGCAGGCTGCCCAGCAAATTCTGCGTAAAATGCTGGCGGTGCACGCTGCGGTGCAAGAAACGCAAGAAAAAGCCGCTATCGCTGGTGAAAAAGCGGCCAGTGCCATAGCACAATGATCCGTCTTTATCCTGAACAACTTGCCGCGCAGCTCCGAGAAGGGCTGCGCGCTTGTTATTTATTGAGCGGTAATGAACCCTTGTTGCTGCAGGAAAGCCAGGATCTGATCCGCCAGGCCGCCCAACAGCAACAGTTCACCGAGCATTACAGCATTTCTCTGGATGTCCATACCGACTGGGATGCCATCTTCAGCATCTGCCAGGCCATGAGCCTGTTTGCCAGCCGGCAAACCCTGCTGTTGATTTTCCCCGAGAACGGCCCAACGGCCCCGATCGGCGAGCAACTGGTCAAGCTGGCCGCTTTGCTGCATGACGATATCCTGTTGGTACTGCGCGGCCCGCGCCTGAGCAAAGCCCAAGAGAACAGCGCCTGGTTCAAGGCACTTAGCGCCAAGGGTGCCATGGTCAGTTGCCAAACGCCCGAACAGGCACAACTGCCGCGCTGGGTCGCCCAACGAGCCAAATCCCTGCAGCTGGATCTCGATGACGCAGCCAATCAACTGCTGTGTTACTGCTATGAAGGCAACCTGCTGGCACTTTCGCAGGCCTTGGAACGGCTATCGCTACTGCATCCCGATGGCAAACTGACGCTGCCCCGCGTAGAGCAGGCGGTAAACGATGCCGCCCACTTCAGCCCGTTCCACTGGCTGGATGCCCTGCTGGCAGGCAAGAGCAAACGTGCCTGGCATATCTTGCGGCAACTCCAGCAAGAGGATGTCGAACCGGTGATCTTGCTGCGTACCCTGCAACGGGAACTGCTGATGCTACTGAATCTGCAACGCCGTATGGCGCACACCCCACTACGTACGCTATTCGATCAGCTAAAAGTCTGGCAAAACCGCCGCAATCTGATCACTCAGGCTTTGCAACGCCTGTCGGGTCAGCAATTGCGGCAGGCGGTGCACCTGTTGGCACAAATTGAGCTCACCCTCAAGAAAGACTACGGCCAATCGGTTTGGCCGGAGCTGGAAACCCTGTCGATGCTGCTTTGCGGCAAACCTCTGGCCACGAGTGTCACCGATGCCTACTAGCCCGCAACAGCCCCATACCCTGCACGCCTTTTTCGGTGGCACCTTTGACCCAATCCACTACGGCCATCTGCGCCCGGTGGCGGCCTTGGCTGAAGAAGTCGGCCTTGATAAGGTCACGTTGCTGCCCAACCATGTGCCCCCCCATCGGCCACAGCCGGAGGCCAACGCACAGCAGCGGCTAGCCATGGTTGAGCTGGCCATCGCCGGTAACCCGCTGTTTAACGTGGACGATCGCGAATTGCACCGCACCACCGCGTCTTACACCATCGACACTTTCGAAACGATTCGTAAAGAACGTGGCGCCGCGGCACCTCTGGCGTTTATTATTGGCCAGGATTCACTGCTGAGCCTGCATAAATGGCATCGCTGGCAAGACCTGTTGCACTTCTGCCACCTGTTGGTGTTGGCACGTCCGGGTTACAACCAGCAAATGGATACGCCAGAGCTGCAACGCTGGCTGGAACAGCACCAGATCGCCGATGTCACCCTGCTCAACCGCCAGCCGCATGGGTTTATCTACCTGGCTGATACCCCTTTACTGGAGATATCCGCCACTGAAATACGCCAGCGCCGTCATCAAGGCATCAGCTGTGACGATTTGCTGCCGCGCCCGGTGCAGCGTTATATCGAGTTACAGGGTTTATATCGATAGGCTGCATGCTATACTGCGCCGCTATTTTTCAGGTATCCGCTGAAAACCCCAAGGATCTTGGCTAGCTGGGTAAAACCAGCAGGCTTTCAGCGGCATCCTGCCGAAACCATCACGATTCAGGCCAGTGACTTTGGGCAGTTGCCCATAGCGTCCTGATGAACAGAACACACCCGAGGGGGAACCTTTGCAAGGTAAAGCGCTCCAAGATTTCGTTATCGATAAAATTGATGACATGAAAGGCCAGGATATTATTGCTCTGAATGTTCAGGGTAAATCCAGCATCACCGACTGCATGATCATCTGTACCGGCACCTCAAGCCGTCATGTAATGTCGATTGCCGAACACGTCGTGCAAGAAGCCCGCGCCGCCGGTATGGAACTGTATGGCATGAAAGGCCAGGCCATTTCCGACTGGGTAGTGGTCGATCTGGGCGAAGTGATTGTGCACGTGATGCAGGAAGAAAGTCGCCAATTGTATGAACTGGAAAAGCTCTGGGGTTAAGCGGTGAAACTGCAATTGGTTGCAGTCGGCACCAAAATGCCCGACTGGGTGCAGACCGGCTTTATGGATTACCTGCATCGCTTTCCGAAAGATATGCCGTTTG
>NZ_JBKJYW010000446.1:0-14725 GCF_046715635.1 Serratia sp. (in: enterobacteria) | reverse complement strand
AACCAGAAGCCGGAATACCGTGGCAAAACCCTGTACGACGTGCTGTTCGTCAATGGTGAAGTGAACAAGTACAAGCTGGAAGAGATCCCGGCCGACCAGTTGAACGACGAGTCGCGCGAGTTCGGTTTCTACATCCAGAAAGGGCTGTTTGAAGAGTATGCCGGGTTCGGCCGTGGCCATGGTCACGATCTGGCCGCCTTTGATATGTACCATAAGGCGCGCGGTTTACGCTGGCCAGTGGTAGATGGCAAGGAAACCCTATGGCGTTACCGTGAAGGGACCGATCCTTATGTGAAAGCCGGTGAAAGCGTGCGCTTCTATGGCAAGCCAGACGGCAAAGCGGTGATCTTCGCACTGCCGTTCGAACCTGCAGCGGAAAGCCCGGATCAGGAATACGATCTGTGGTTGTCCACTGGCCGCGTGCTGGAACATTGGCACACCGGTTCGATGACGCGTCGGGTGCCTGAGTTGCACAGAGCCTTCCCTGAGGCGGTGCTGTTTATCCATCCGCTGGACGCCAAGAACCGCAATCTGCGCCGTGGCGACAAGGTGAAGGTGCTGTCACGCCGTGGCGAGGTAATCAGTATCGTCGAAACCCGTGGCCGTAACCGAGTGCCGCAAGGTCTGGTGTATATGCCGTTCTTTGATGCCGCACAGTTGGTCAACAACCTGACGCTGGACGCCACCGATCCGCTGTCGAAAGAGACCGACTACAAGAAGTGTGCGGTAAAACTGGAGAAGGTTTAAGGCCAACGGAATGAGCCAGCAACGAGATAAAACACCGGCCCGGCGGCGCTTCCTACGGGATGCTGCTCGCAGCGTGGCTGGGTTGGCAGGGATAGGCGTACTGCTGGGGCTGCAACAAAAGCAGTCTCAGGCACGTGATGGCCTGACCTTGCGGCCGCCGGGAGCACTGGCCGAGGGAGCGTTTGATAGCGCCTGCATTCGCTGTGGTCAGTGTGTGCAAGCCTGCCCGTATCAGACGCTGAAACTGGCGACGCTGTTGTCGCCGAGAGCGGCGGGAACGCCGTACTTTGTGGCGCGGGATATCCCTTGCGAGATGTGTGAAGACATCCCGTGCGTGGTGGCCTGCCCGAGCGGTGCGCTAGATCCGAACCTGACGGATATCGATCAGGCGCGGATGGGGCTGGCGGTGTTGTTGGATCATGAAAACTGTCTGAACTGGCAGGGCCTGCGTTGCGATGTGTGTTACCGCGTTTGTCCGCAGATCGACAAGGCCATCACCTTGGAGCTGCAACACAACCAACGTACCGGCAAGCACGCCATGTTTCTGCCGACGGTACACAGCCAGGATTGTACCGGCTGTGGCAAGTGTGAGCAGGCTTGCGTGCTGGAGCAGGCGGCGATCAAGGTTTTACCGATGGAACTGGCGCGTGGCCAATTGGGTGAACACTATCGCTGGGGCTGGCAGGAAAAGCAGCGTGCAGGGCATTCACTGGTGCCGGAAGGCCTTACATTGCCGGCACGTGGCGTAAAGGGAGGTGAATGATGGCTAATCCAGTCGCTCAAGCCGGGCGTGATGCCCGTCTACGCCATGGCTGGTGGCGCAGCAACCGCTTCCTGATCCTGCGCCGCTGCAGTCAACTGTTGATCTTGTTGATGTTTCTCTCTGGGCCGCTGTGGGGCGTCTGGATCCTGCGTGGCAACTACAGCGCCAGCCTATTGGCGGAGACGGTACCGTTAACCGATCCGTTGATGATGCTGGAAAGCCTGTTGGCCGGGCATTGGCCAGACTGGCTGGTGTGGGTAGGCGCAGTAGTGGTGCTGATCTACGGCCTGATCGGTAATCGGGTGTTTTGCGGCTGGGTTTGCCCGGTCAACCCGGTGACCGATCTGGCGGCCTGGCTGCGGCGCAAGTTAGGTTTGCGTCAATCGGCCAGCCTGCCTCGTTCCCTACGCTACGGCATCTTGCTTGTCGTGCTGGTTGGCAGTGCCGTAAGTGGCACGCTGCTCTGGGAATGGATTAATCCGGTTGCCCTGATGGGGCGCGGGCTGATCCACGGCAATGGGGAAGGCGCTTTAGGTTGGCTGAAGGGGTTGGGTGCCGCATTTGGTGCAGGCATCTGGCTGATTGTGGCGCTGTTCCTGTTCGATCTGCTGGTGGTCGAACACGGCTGGTGTGGCCATCTTTGCCCAATGGGTGCGCTGTATGGCGCCATTGGTAGCCAGGGCATGGTGCAGATCAGCGCGGAGCAGCGTGATAACTGTACCCGCTGCATGGATTGTTTTCATGTTTGCCCAGAGCCCCAGATCCTGCGTGAGCCGTTATTAGTCAAACAAGGCACACCACGGGTTGCCAGCGATGCCTGTATTGCCTGCGGACGTTGTATCGACGTTTGTGCAGAAAACGTATTCGAAATTAAGAGCAAAATTCATTATTCGGGAGCCAAAAAATGACCAGCAATGTCCTGAAAAAGCAGCTTTCCCTGTGGGGCGCGCTGTTAACACTGGTAGTTGCCAGTGCCGCGTTTGCCGCCAGTGATGTCGATCTTAAGCAATCGCCAGAGGTTTCCGGCACGGCTGAAGGGCAGATCAAAATGCCTAAGCAGCAGGAAAAGATGGCGCTAAACTATGTCAACCAGCCGCCGATGATCCCGCACAGCGTCGACGGCTACCAAATTTCCAAAAATACTAACCGCTGCTTGCAGTGCCACGGTGTGGAGCACTATCGCACCACCGGCGCACCGCGTATCAGCCCGACACACTTTATGGACAGCGATGGCAAGGTGCTGGGGGAAGTCGCTCCACGCCGTTATTTCTGTTTGCAATGCCACGTACCACAAACCGATGCGGCACCAATCGTCGGTAATGATTTCAAGCCCATGCAGGGCTTTGGGCACTAAGCGGGGGAGCTATGGCCGAACGTAATACCACAACATCCGAGAAAAAGGCCGGACCGATCCGCCGTCTATGGGGCTGGTTGCGCAGGCCGAGCAGGCTGGCCCTGGGGACTTTGCTGCTGTTGGGCTTTGTCGCCGGGATCGTTTTCTGGGGCGGTTTCAACACCGGTATGGAAGCGGCCAACACCGAAAAATTCTGTATCAGCTGCCACGAGATGCGTGAAAACGTCTACGAAGAGTATATGGAGACGGTGCACTACAACAACCGCAGCGGCGTACGTGCCACTTGCCCGGACTGCCACGTCCCGCATGAGTGGGGGCCGAAGATGGTGCGTAAGCTGAAGGCCAGCAAAGAGCTGTACGCCAAGGTGTTTGGCATTATCGGCACGCCGCAGAAGTTCGAAGAGCATCGTCTGACTATGGCCAGCAACGAATGGGCGCGTATGAAGGCTAATAACTCGCAGGAGTGCCGTAACTGCCACAACTTCGAGTATATGGATTTCACCGCGCAGAAAACCGTGGCGGCCAAGATGCATGACAAGGCGATAACCGAGGGCAAAACCTGTATCGATTGCCATAAAGGGATCGCACATAAACTACCTGACATGCACGGGATCCCTAACGGCTTCTAACTCTGGTGGATATGAACCCCGCAGCGCTGCAAGGCCTGCGGGGTTTTTTGTTGCAAATCCGCCGTGGCTGCGCTTTGCTAGTAGCCCAAGGTTGCAGTGCGTTGGCTAACGGAAGAAGGGCATATGTCGTCAAAAATTGAAAATATCAGCAAGCAGCTGTTGTCGGACAACTGGTACGTATTGAACAAATACACTTTTGATTTAAAACGTAAAAATGGCGGAACCATCGAACAGGTTCGTGAGGTCTATGACCGCGGCAACGGGGCGACCATTTTGCTGTATAACCGCGCCAAGGGCACCGTGGTGCTGACCAATCAGTTCCGTATGCCGACCTACGTCAACGGCAATACCACGGGCATGCTGTTAGAAGCCTGCGCCGGGCTGCTGGATGACGATCAGCCCGAACAGTGCGCCCGCCGTGAAGCGGTAGAGGAAACCGGTTTTCAGGTTTCGAAGGTGCAAAAGATCTTTGAGGCCTACATGTCACCGGGCGGCGTGACGGAAATACTCCATTTCTTTATTGCCGAGTATCAGGATGACGAACGCCAAACCAGCGGTGGTGGCATTGAGGATGAAGATATTGAAGTGGTGGAATTGCCCTTTGGTGAGGCAATTGCGATGATCGCCGATGGCCGCCTCAAGGATGGCAAGACCATTATGCTGTTGCAGTATTTGCAGATCCACCGGGTGATGGAGTAGTTTTCCCTCACCCCAACCCTCTCCCACAGGGAGAGGGAGCTGTTAGCCCCAGCTCTTTTGCAGGTAAATAGATAATCTCAGCAAACTCGAGCGACCCCCAATCCAATGCGTATCGCCGAATTTTCGAGCCACGTAAGGGATTAGGAAGAAGAAAGATAGGGTATTACACAGAGTAATCAACGAACTCGATCGGTCCCCCAGGGAGAGGGAGCAGTTAGCCCTACTCGTTTGAAAATAAAGAAGTCATTTTAGCTAGCTTAATCGCCCTTAGCCAAAGTGAGTCACTACATTTAAAACACACTCGATCGGTCCCCTCTCCCTGTGGGAGAGGGTTAGGGTGAGGGGCAATTGCTTGCCGATCTCACTTATTTATCATCATCTTACAGCTGTGCGATCAGCATATCTTCCAGCTTCTGCTGGTCGATGGCGAACAGGCGAATACCTTCGGCCAATTTTTCAACCGCCATGGCATCCTGATTATGCAACCAGCGGAACTCCGCCTCGGCCAACGGTGCGGGTTGATGGAACCCTTCCACCGATGGGGTCAGTTTACGTTCGATAGGCTGATTGCTCTGCTTCAACTCTTCCAGCAGGTTTGGCGCAATGGTCAAACGGTCACAACCCGCCAACGCCAGGATCTGCTCAACTTTACGGAAGCTGGCGCCCATGATCACGGTCTGATAGCGGTGCTGTTTGTAGTATTCATAAATGGTACGAACGGACTTCACGCCCGGATCCTGGTCAGCATCGTAATCGGTCATCGGCTGTCTGGCTTGATACCAATCGTAGATACGGCCAACGAACGGCGAAATCAGATAGACACCGGCTTCGGCGCAGGCACGGGCCTGAGCAAAGGAGAACAGCAGCGTCAGGTTGGTGTTGATGCCTTCTTTTTCCAGCTCTTCGGCCGCCTTGATCCCTTCCCAGGTGGCTGCCAACTTGATCAGAATGCGGGATTTATCGATCCCCTGGTTTTGATACATGCCGATCAGCTTGCGTGCTTTGGCCACGCACATACCGCGATCGAAGGATAGGCGAGCATCCACCTCGGTGGAGATACGGCCCGGCACGCTTTTTAGAATTTCTACCCCAATATTCACCGCCAATCTGTCACTGGCGTTAATCAGCTGGGTTTCTTTGCTGCCGCCTTGCTGACGGGCGTACTCCAGCGCTTCGGTGATCAGCGACTTATACTGCGGCAGCGCCGCGGCCTTGAGGATCAACGAAGGGTTGGTGGTGGCATCCTGCGGTTCGAACTGGCGAATGGACTCGATATCACCGCTGTCGGCAACTACCACGGTCAACTGTTTGAGTGCGTCTAATTGATTCATTGATAAGCTCCTTGCCCAAAGTCATAACAGTAAATGAGAACGTATTTCATTATGGTTAACACCATGCATCATATGGCTGATGAATGAAATACGCTTTTTCTGATTGTTGCGATGGATAGAAACAATGGGGCAGAAATACCAGATGGGCCCCAAGCCGTGGCCCTCCCTCGGCGCTGGTTCAGCGTTGGCCAACGACCTGTTCGTAATAGCCGATCCTTGCCACCTTGGGTGCCGATCCCCCTCCTTCAAATTCAGAACTCAGCCAGGCTTCGACGATCGATTTTGCCAGTTCCGGGCCTATGACGCGTGCGCCAAGTGTGATGATTTGTGCATCGTTGCTTTTACGTGCGCGCTGTGCCGAATAGGTATCATGGCACTGTGCTGCGCGGATCCCCGGGACCTTGTTGGCCACAATGCTCATGCCAATACCGGTGCCACACAGCAAAATGCCGCGTTGGTGTTTCCCATCCTTAATGCCCTGCGCCACCTGAAAGGCGATATCGGGATAGCCGATGGGGGCCGTATCGCTTCCCGGTGAGTAGTCGGTGACCGGAATATCGCGCTGTTGCAGAAACGCAACGATCACATTCTTCAGTTCAATGGCGGCATCATCGGCGCCAATCGCAATAGGCTGCATATCACATCTCCTGCTGATCAAGGGTAAGGCTGACGATCCCCGGTGGCGCGTCATGGCTATTACCATAACCATGATTTATCAAATGTTCAATTGATGTTCATTTGTTTTTATTTTTGTTAGGGGGGTTATGGCCACTAAAGGTGATTAACATCACGAATAAGTCGGACTTAAGGCCTTTTTGATGACTTTAAGGGGGCTTATTGAGCAGGATCACAATTTCAAAGGTTGGTGGTGGGCAAACATGTTGAGAGTATGTAGTGTTTATTTGTTCTTTGTGTGTACTTATGATCATAAAAATAAACCCTACCCGAGGATAGAACTATGTGTCAGAACTGCGTAACAGCGGCAAACATGGCCGAAGGCATTCCTGAAACCATGAAAGCGGTGGTGGCCTATGCCCCGCAGGATTACCGCCTGGAGCAGGTAGCGGTACCGAAAATTGGCCCGCAAGAGATCCTGGTGAAAGTTGAAGCCTGCGGTATCTGCGCCGGTGATGTTAAAGCGTTTGAAGGGGCCGCCAGCTTTTGGGGGGATGAAAAACAACCGGCTTACATCAAAGCGCCGATGATCCCTGGCCACGAGTTTATCGGCCACGTGGTGGGCTATGGTGAAGGCGTTGAGGGATTTAAGTTAGGCGATCGGGTGATCTCTGAACAGATTGTCCCCTGCTGGCAATGCCGCTTTTGTAACCGTGGTCAGTATTGGATGTGTGAAAAACACGATCTGTATGGCTTCCAGAAAAACGTTAATGGCGGCATGGCGGAATATATGAAGTTCACCAAAGAGGCCATCAACTATCACGTCCCTGCGGATATGCCGATCGAGGACGCCATTCTGATCGAACCCTATGCCTGTTCTTTCCATGCGGTACAGCGCGCCAACATCAAACTGGGTGACGTGGTGGTGCTGGCCGGGGCCGGAACACTGGGGTTAGGGATGATCGGGGCGATTAAAAAATCTGGCCCATCGAAGCTGGTGGTGCTCGATCTGTCAGACGATCGCCTGGCGTTGGCGAAAGAATTTGGCGCCGACGTTGTGCTGAACCCACTGCGCGATGATGTGATGGCGATCGTTAAAGACATGACCGAAGGCTACGGCTGCGATATCTACATTGAAGCCACCGGCGCGCAGCAATCTGTCGAACAGGGACTGATGCTGATCCGCAAATTGGGCACCTTTGTCGAGTTCTCGGTGTTTAAAGATCCGGTGACCGTCGATTGGAGCATTATCAGCGATCGTAAGGAACTGGACGTGCTGGGATCGCACCTGGGCCCTTATTGTTATCCGTTGGTGATTGAAGGCATACGCAATGGCGATCTGCCCACCAAAGGTGTCGTCACCCAAACGTTGCCGCTTGAGCAGTTTGCTGAAGGTTTCGCCATGATGAAACGGGGCATCGGCTCAATCAAAGTGGTGCTCAACCCAAATCTGTAATGCCTGCAACATTCTTCGGGTGCGGGCTAGCCTGCACCTCCACAATTCAATGTGCTGGGGTGTTTTATGCTGAATGGACTGATTCATCGCATTGGTCTGTCACCAAAATTAATGCTCGGTTATGCCGGTGTGTTGGTCTTTATGATGGGGGAAGGGCTGGAACAAGGCTGGCTCTCACCTTATTTGATCGGCAAAGGTTTAACCATTCAGGAATCCGCGCTGCTGTTTAGCGTTTACGGTTTTGCTGCGGCAATCGCCGCCTGGTTTTCCGGCGTCTTGGCGGAAATCTTTACCGCTCGCCGCGTCATGCTGGCTGGATTGTTGCTGTTCTTGCTGGGTTCGGTGTGTTTTCTGGTGTGGGGATTACCCAGTAATAACCTGTCGGTGATGATACCGACCTATGCGCTACGTGGGTTGGGCTATCCCCTGTTTGCCTATGGTTTTCTGGTGTGGGTCGCTTATGAGGCTCCGCCGGAAAGGCTGGGTTCCGCCGTCGGGATTTTCTGGTTTGTCTACAGCGGTGGGTTGAGCGTACTGGGCGTGCTCTACTCCAGCATCATGCTGCCGTACCTGGGGGAAATTCACACCTTATGGAGTGCATTAATCTTTGTGGTACTCGGGGCGATGATCGCACTGATGCTTAACCGCACCCCTGGCCATAGCGACGTGGGGGACAAGCAAAAAGCCTCTCTCAGCTATGTGCTAAAGGGGATCACCATTGCGTTTGAGAACCCGAAAATCGGCCTGGGTGGCATTGTCCGCACCATCAATACCTCTGCGGCGTATGGTTTCGTGGTGTTTATGCCGATGTACATGATGGATATCGGGTTTAGCCGCACCGACTGGTTACAGATGTATGCGGCACTGTGGACGGTGAACATTATCTTCAACCTGATCTTTGGGGTAATCAGCGATGGTTTGGGCTGGCGTAACGTCGTCATGTGGTTCGGCTGCGTCGGCTGCGCTATCACTACGCTGATGTTCTATTACGTGCCTTATTTCCTCGGCCCCAATTTTTTGCTCACCGTTGTGGCCGCCGGATTATTCGGTGCTTGCCTGGCTGCTTTCGTGCCTCTTTCGGCCATTATGCCAACGTTGGCCCCGGAGAATAAAGGTGCCGCCATGTCGATCCTGAATCTCGGCGCGGGGTTGAGCACCTTCGTGGGCCCAGCAGTAGTAGGGCTGTTTATTGGCAGCTTGGGGAGCAGTGGGGTGATTTGGATTTTCACCGGCCTGTATTTGTTCAGCGGCGTCTTGATGAAATATGTCACCTTGCCTAAAGCCGTGCCTGCCGTCGTGGAAGAAAACCATCACAGCTTGGCGTAACTAACCGTTTGAGGGAGTTTTCTATGATTACTGGTCAAAGCAAGGGAGCCTTGCAAGGGAAAGTGGCGTTGATAACCGGAGGCGCGGCGGGAATAGGTCTGGCTATTGCCAAATGCTATCTGCAAAACGGTGCGCAGGTCGTGCTGTTGGATCGCGCTGCACAGGTGGTGCAGATTGCCCAGCAGTTGGATCAGCAACAGGCGTTGGGCATCGTGATGGATGTCACCGAAAAAGCCTCGGTAGAACGGGCTGTTGTACAAGCCAATGCCCATTTTGGGCGGCTGGATGTGCTGGTCAATAGCGCCGGGATCGTCGCGCTGTATCCGGCGGAAGAACTGCCCGAAGACGCTTGGGATAACACCATGGCGGTGAACCTGAAAGGGGTGTTCCTTACCAGCCAGGCCGTGGGCCACTATTTTATTCGTCAGGGCAGTGGCAGCATTATCAACCTGGCCTCGCAGGCCGGCGTGGTCGCCTTGCCTAATCATCTGGCTTACTGCGCCAGCAAGGCCGGCGTGATTGGTTTGACCCAGGTTCTGGCATTGGAATGGGGGCCGCACAACGTGCGGGTAAACGCCATTTCGCCCACGGTGGTGCTGACCGAGTTGGGGCGCAAAGCATGGTCTGGCGAGGTTGCGGAACAAATAAAGCAGAAAATTCCCCTGAGGCGCTTTGCCGAACCCGAGGATATTGCCGCCAGCGCGCTGTTCTTGGCGAGCGATGCGGCCAGCATGATCACCGGCAGCAATCTGGTGGTTGACGGCGGTTACACCATTCAATAACTCGATACTCAGGCAAAAGAGAGACCATGATGAACAGAATCATTAACGATCCCGATCACGTCGTGGAAGATGCCATTCAGGGCTATCTGAAGGCGCATCCGGAATATTTCACCGCGACCGATAACGCACGAGTGCTCAAATACCCTGCTGCACCGATCAAAGGCAAGGTGGGCATTGTTACCGGTGGGGGCTCGGGGCATGAGCCCGCGTTTCTGGGTTATGTTGGCAAGAACATGCTCGATGCCGTGGCCATCGGTGAGATTTTCTCTTCGCCAACGGCGGGGGCATTTCTGGATGCGTTCAAGGCCGCGGACAGCGGAGCGGGGGTCGCCTGCCTGTATGGTAACTATGCTGGCGATAATATGAACGTCAAAATGGCGATGAAGAAGGCCAGCGCCGCCGGTATCACGGTAAAAACCGTGGTGGCAAATGATGATGTTGCCTCTGCGCCCGCTAGTGAAATTGAAAAGCGCCGTGGCGTCGCCGGTGAAATTCTAATGTGGAAAATCGGGGCCGCTGCAGCAGCGCTGGGTTACGATCTCGACGGGGTGATCGCTGCTGCGCAAAAGGCCATTGGCCATTGCCGCTCGATCGGCGTCGGGCTCAGCTCTTGCACTATCCCGGCGGTAGGTAAGCCCAACTTCCATATTGCCGATGGCCAAATGGAGATTGGGATTGGTCATCATGGCGAGCCTGGGATTGAGGTATCACCGATCCAGTCGGCGTCCGCAATGGCGGGAACCATGCTCGACTTTGTGCTCAACGATATGCCGTTGAACAAGGGGCAGGAAGTCGCCTTGTTGATTTCTGGCCTGGGGGCCACGCCGGTGATGGAGCTCTACATCTATTATGCCGAGATTGAAAAACGGCTGACGGAGCGTGGCATCAAGGTTCATCGTCGCTACGTGGGTAACTATTTTACTTCACTGGAAATGATGGGGGTGACGCTAACCTTGATGAAGCTCGACGATCAATTGAAAACGTTGCTCGATATGCCCGCTCATTCATTGGGCCTAACCCAGGTGGAGTGAATCATGACCTCACAAATTTCGACGCAGTATGGCAATGATATCGTCACGGCGCTGATTGGCGTGATTGTCAGCAATCGCGAGTATCTCAGTGAAATAGATGGTGCGATTGGCGACGGCGATCACGGCATTAATATGTCAAAAGGCTTCACCTTATGTGGTGAGGCCATCAAGGGCCAAGATCTGACGCTGGCACAGGCTTTCGACGCGGTGGCGGACGCGCTGATGGAAGGGATTGGTGGCTCAATGGGGCCGCTGTATGGCAGCCTGTTCATGGGCATGGCCGACAGCGTGCGCGATAAAACGGCGTTGGATAAACAGGCTTTTCTGGCCATGCTGCGCAATGGGCTAACTGAACTGCAGGATATCAGCGGTGCTGGTGTAGGCGACAAGTGCCTGATGGATACGCTGATCCCGGCGATAGCAGGGTTTGAGCAGGCGGTTCAGCGCGGCGATAGCTTCAGTGAGTCGCTGGAGCAGTTGCAACGGGCTGCCGTTGCCGGGCGTGATTCAACCCGCGATCTGGTTGCCAGGATTGGCCGTGCGAGCCGGTTGGGGGAACGTTCGCGCGGCGTGCTGGATGCCGGTGCGGTATCCTGTTGTCTGCTTTTATGCCAACTGGCTGATGCGGTAGAACAACGCTTGAATACCGTTGCCGCCTGAACAGGTTATACTAGCGGGCAATGCGATAAGCTGGGTTCGGCATGCTGAACCCATCTTCTATTGAAAAAGATCAATCTGCCGTGGGGAAACGTGTAACGGATGGAAAAAAAAACAGGATCCCAGGATAACGAACTGCTGACTGAAATTGCCGTGGCTTATTATCAGGACGAAATCACTCAGGAGGAGATTGCAAAAAAGTTCGGTATTTCGCGGATTAAGGTCGGGCGTTTACTCAAGCGGGCCAAAGAAGAAGGCATTGTTGAGATCACCGTCCGCTATCATCCGGTATTCAGTACCCGGCTGGAGCAACAAATGCTGGAGCGTTTCTCCCTCAGCCGTGCATTAATCGCGCTGGATCATCAGGATGAAGAAGAACAGCGGCGTCAGGTAGCAGCATTGGTTTCCGGTTATCTGGCCATGTCCCTGAAAGACGATATGGTGCTGGCGGTTGGCCAAGGGCGTAACGTGGCCGCGATTGCCGACCATGTGGGCAGCGTGGCACCAAAAAGCTGTAAATTTATCTGTGGCATTGGGGGAACGCATCGCCCTGGTGACGCCATCAATGCTGACCACATCAGCCGCCGTCTGGCGAAGAAGTTTGGTGGTAGCAGCGAGACGCTGTATGCCCCGGCGTATGTGGAAAACCGGGCGCTGAAAGAGGCGTTTATGCAAAACGGCACCATCAAGGAAACCCTGGATCGGGCGCGCAAGGCCGATGTGGCTCTGGTGGGCATCGGTGATATGAACGAAAACAGCTATATGGTAAAACTTGGCTGGTTTACTCCCCACGAGATCATTGATGCCAGTCTGAATCAGGGCGTGATCGGTGATATCGCCGGTTATGACTTTTTCAATGCGCAGGGGATGCATGTCGATACGGTGATGAACGATCGCGTCATTGGTCTGAGTATTGATGAACTGCGGAAGATCCCTTGTGTGATCGCCATTGCTTCAGAGAATACCAAAGCGTTAGCTATTCTGGGAGCGTTGCGTACCGGGGCGATAGATATTATCGCGACCAGCGCCCTCAACATCCGCACCATTCTTAATATGTCACAGTAATCGCTGTGGTAAAAAGGGTTTAACTGCATCAGGTTGAACCCTTTGCCATTTCCCCCTCCAACTCACATTCACCTGCGAACCTTCGTGGTAAACGGCTGACGCAGGCATAATAAAACTGCTGCTTTTCTGTTCGCTTAACTTCCTTTTAACTTTTATTTACAAGTTTCGCCCAAGGTTATGGCACGCTTCAAAGTTTGTGACGATTCTCTCACTATACTAGTTCAGCGATAAAGCCTTACCTCAACATAAAAGAAGAAAGCAAAGGAACCCATAATGGACGAACAGCTCAAACAGAGTGCCCTTGATTTCCATCAGTTTCCGGTCCCAGGGAAAATCCAGGTATCGCCAACCAAACCGCTAGCGACGCAGCGCGATCTGGCCTTGGCCTACTCGCCGGGCGTGGCAGCACCCTGTCTGGAAATTGCCGCCGATCCGCTGGCCGCTTATAAATATACCGCCAAGGGTAACCTGGTGGCGGTGATCTCCAACGGCACCGCGGTGCTGGGGTTGGGGAATATCGGTGCGCTGGCCGGTAAGCCGGTCATGGAAGGTAAAGGGGTTCTGTTTAAGAAGTTTTCCGGTATTGACGTGTTCGATATCGAAGTCGATGAACTCGATCCTGACAAGCTGATTGACGTGATCGCCGCGCTGGAACCGACCTTCGGCGGCATTAACCTGGAAGATATCAAAGCGCCCGAGTGCTTCTATATTGAGAAGAAACTGCGTGAGCGCATGAAGATCCCGGTGTTCCATGACGATCAGCACGGCACGGCGATTATTACTACCGCTGCGGTGCTCAACGGCCTGCGGGTGGTGAAGAAAAACATCTCCGACGTACGCCTGGTGGTATCGGGAGCCGGTGCGGCCTCGATTGCCTGTTTGAACCTGCTGGTCGCGTTGGGTCTGAGCAAGCAGAACATCACCGTTTGCGACTCCAAAGGCGTGATCTATCAGGGCCGCGACGCCAAGATGGAAGAAACCAAGGCGGCATATGCTATTGCGGATAACGGCCAGCGTACGCTGGGGGATGCCATTCCCAATGCCGATATTTTCCTGGGTTGCTCCGGCCCCGGCGTGCTGACGCAGGATATGGTGAAAACCATGGCCAGAGATCCGTTGATTATGGCGCTGGCTAACCCGGAACCGGAAATTCTGCCGCCGTTGGCGAAAGCGGTGCGCCCAGATGCGATCATCTGTACCGGCCGTTCTGATTATCCCAACCAGGTAAACAACGTACTGTGCTTCCCGTTCATCTTCCGTGGCGCGCTGGATGTGGGGGCCACCACCATCAACGAAGAGATGAAGCTGGCCTGCGTGCACGCCATTGCCGATCTGGCGCTGGCAGAGCAGAGCGACGTGGTGGCTTCAGCGTATGGCGATCAGGATCTCTCCTTTGGCCCGGAATACATCATTCCCAAACCGTTCGACCCACGCCTGATTGTTAAAATCGCCCCGGCGGTAGCTAAGGCAGCCATGGATTCCGGCGTGGCGATGCGCCCGATCGAAGACTTTGATGCCTACGTGGAGAAGCTGACCGAGTTCGTCTACAAAACCAACCTGTTTATGAAGCCGATCTTCTCCCAGGCGAAGAAAGAAGTGAAACGCGTGGTAATGGCCGAAGGTGAAGAGGAGCGCGTCCTGCATGCCACCCAAGAGCTGGTATCGCAGGGGCTGGCTTACCCAATCCTGGTGGGCCGCCCAAGCGTAATTGAAATGCGCCTGAAAAAACTCGGCCTGCAGTTGACGCCGGGCAAAGATTTTGAAGTGGTCAATAACGAGTCCGATCCGCGTTTCAATGAATACTGGGGTGAGTATTACCAGATCATGAAGCGCCGTGGCGTCTCCCAGGAGCAGGCTCGCCGTGCGGTGATCGGTAACCCAACGCTGATTGCTGCCATCATGCTGCACCGTGGGGAGGCCGACGCCACGATCTGTGGCACCATCGGTAGCTACCATGAGCATTATGACGTGGTGGAAAAAGTGTTCGGATTCCGTGAAGGGGTACATGTGGCAGGGGCGATGAACGCCTTGCTGCTGCCGAGCGGCAACACCTTTATCGCCGATACCTATGTCAACGATGACCCAACGCCGGAACAACTGGCGGAAATCACCCTGATGGCGGCAGACACGGTACGACGCTTCGGGATTGAACCGAAGGTGGCGCTGTTGTCCCACTCCAGCTTTGGTTCTTCTAACTGCCCGTCGGCGAGCAAAATGCGTAAAACGTTGGAGCTGGTCAATCAGATGGCACCGGAGTTAGAGATTGACGG